>NZ_JBXVVK010000001.1:0-402511 GCF_057219715.1 Staphylococcus sp. 510
TTGGACTTGAAGAATGATTTGAAGTGTCTAATAATTGAGTAATTCTCATTCTTAGATTTTAATTTTTTAAACGTTTATAATAGTGATATTACTTACATTCAAGTATTAAAAGGGGAGAAATATGTTATGAATATTTCAATAATTGCAGTAGGGTCAGAGTTACTATTAGGTCAAATAGCTAATACAAACGGTCAGTATTTATCCAAATTACTAAACGGAGTAGGTAAAAACGTTGTCGAACATACTGTTATTGGAGATAATCCTGAACGCTTAGAGTACATAATACGACAAGGACTAAAACGATTTGACATGATTGTACTAACAGGTGGATTAGGTCCAACTAAAGACGATCTTACAAAGCATACAGTTGCCAAAGTATTAAATAAAGAATTAGTTATAGATCAACCATCTTTACGATATATAGAAAGTTATTTTGCAGACCAGGGACAAGTTATGACGCCAAACAATAAACAACAAGCGCTTGTTATTGAGGGAGCTACTGTACTACCAAATAAGAATGGTATGGCTCCTGGTATGTTAGTGGAAATTGAAGATAAACAGGTAGTATTATTACCAGGACCGCCTAAAGAAATGCAACCAATGGCGAAAAATGAGTTGTTATCCTATATTTTAGATGACGATAACGTCATCTTCTCAGAACAACTTAAATTTGCGGGAATAGGTGAGTCCAAAGTTGAAACTATCTTAATGGATTTAATCGACCAACAAACTAATCCTACTATTGCGCCACTTGCAGGAACACATGAAGTATATATCAGATTAACTGCAAACGCTGAAACTGAAGAAGAATGTCAGAAACTAATCCAACCGATGAAAAACGAAATTTTGAGTCGAATTGGTAATTACTACTTTGGATCTGATGATATCAGTATAGAAGAATCAGTGATGGAATGTATGGACACTTCATTTGCAATATATGACGGCGTCACTAATGGTGCTTTATATACACGATTGAAAAATGTAGATGATAGACAACTATTAAAAGGTGCATTACCACATTCTTCGCAATTTGTTGATAGCGAATTAAATATAAATGAACAATTATATGAGAGTGCTAAATACGTCCGAGATTTATTTAATGTAGAAATGGGTATGGCATTATTGCACGATGAAAATGAAGTTTATTTAGGAAAACTTGTCGGAGAAGAATTGGAAATTGAGTCATTTAAAATGTCTCAGAACAGAAATTTACTTAGAAACAGAAGTCAAAATTATGCACTCATTAGATTATTAAAATGGTTAGAACAATCGAAATAAATCAATTACCGTTTAAATTAATAGCACGTTTGTTCGTTTTTGTATAATTAAATCTTGGAATAACGCGAACAAATATTCGCAAAATGCTTGTAATTTTATTTAAAAGCTTGTATAGTATGAATTAAGATATTAAACAGAAAACATTCTCAATTTAGGAGGTCTCGCTTTGGATAACGAACGTCAAAAAGCTCTCGATACAGTAATAAAAAATATGGAAAAATCATTTGGTAAAGGTGCAGTAATGAAATTAGGCGATAATAAAGGTCGCAGAGTTTCAAGTACATCAAGTGGTTCAGTTACATTAGATAACGCATTAGGTGTAGGTGGCTATCCTAAAGGAAGAATTATTGAAATATATGGACCAGAAAGTTCTGGTAAAACTACAGTTGCATTACATGCCATTGCAGAAACACAAAAAAATGGTGGCGTTGCTGCATTTATTGATGCTGAGCATGCTTTAGATCCTGTTTATGCTCAAGCATTAGGCGTAGATATTGATAACTTATACTTATCACAACCTGACCATGGGGAACAAGGTTTAGAGATTGCTGAAGCTTTTGTTCGTAGTGGTGCAGTGGATATCGTAGTAGTCGATTCAGTAGCTGCATTAACACCTAAAGCTGAAATTGAAGGTGAAATGGGAGATACACATGTTGGTTTACAAGCGAGATTAATGTCTCAAGCATTACGTAAACTCTCTGGTGCTATTTCTAAATCAAATACGACTGCTATCTTCATTAACCAAATTCGTGAAAAAGTAGGTGTAATGTTCGGTAATCCAGAAACAACACCAGGTGGAAGAGCATTGAAATTCTATAGTTCTGTTCGATTAGAAGTTCGTCGTGCCGAACAATTGAAGCAAGGACAAGAGATTGTTGGTAATAGAACTAAGATTAAAGTAGTTAAAAACAAAGTTGCACCACCATTTAGAGTTGCCGAAGTTGATATTATGTATGGTCAAGGTATCTCTAAAGAAGGCGAACTGATTGATCTTGGTGTTGAAAATGAAATCGTTGATAAATCTGGTGCTTGGTATTCTTATAATGGGGAAAGAATGGGACAAGGTAAAGAAAACGTTAAAACTTACCTTAAAGAAAATCCTCAAATTAAAGATGAAATTGATCAAAAACTACGTGAAAAGCTCGGTATTTTTGATGGTGACGTAGAAGAAAAAGAAGAAGACGCTCCGAAGTCATTATTTGATGAAGAGTAAAATAATTTAATGTATTGAAAGAGGTCAAGACAAAAGTATTTAGGATATGAGCAGAACTGATTGATGAACAAAATTGCTATTAAAATTTTGTTGAATCGTGTGAGTTTCTTGTTCAACAAGCAGTAATCATTAGTTTTCAATTAGAAAACTAACGAATACTGCAGATAAATCCTGCTATGGGGATGCTGTTTATCGGTTATCCAGAGTATAAAAACTTTATGTCTTCACCTCTTTTTTTATTTATATAGAAAACTAAAAGTTAAAAATTAAATCTTGTAATATAAGTATTTAATACATTTATGATACTGATAAGTTCAAATTGATATCTTGACACTTATAAGTGTAAAACCGTACAATTAGTATGTATGATTCTTATATAATTTCATATAATCATATTGATTTTGATATACAGAGCAAACCCTAGATAAAGGAGGTGTTTATGTGAATTTATTAGGCCTCCTACTCATTTTGCTGGGTATAATTCTAGGCGTTGTTGTAGGGTATGTTGTTGCCCGAAATTTATTGCATCAAAAACAAGTTCAGGCTAGACAAACTGCCGATGACATTGTTAATCAAGCACACAAAGAAGCAGACAACACTAAGAAAGAAAAATTGCTTGAAGCAAAAGAAGAAAATCAAATTTTAAGAGAACAAACTGAAAATGAACTACGTGAAAGACGTGGTGAATTACAAAAACAAGAAACCCGACTTCTTCAAAAAGAAGAGAACTTAGAGCGAAAATCTGATCTATTGGATAAAAAAGATGAGATTTTAGAGCAAAAAGAATCAAAAATTGAAGAAAGACAACAACAAGTAGATGCAAAAGAGAGTAGTGTTCAAACATTAATAATGAAGCATGAACAAGAATTAGAACGCATCTCCGGTCTCACTCAAGAAGAAGCTGTAAATGAGCAACTTCAACGAGTTGAAGAAGAACTGTCACAAGATATTGCAATACTTGTTAAGGAAAAAGAAAGAGAAGCTAAAGAAAAAGTAGATAAAACCGCAAAAGAATTGTTAGCTACTACAGTACAAAGATTAGCAGCAGATCATACAACTGAGTCAACCGTATCAGTTGTAAACTTGCCAAATGATGAAATGAAAGGTCGAATAATCGGACGTGAAGGAAGAAATATTCGAACACTTGAAACACTTACGGGAATCGATTTAATTATCGATGATACTCCAGAAGCTGTCATTTTATCTGGTTTTGATCCTATCAGAAGAGAAATCGCTAGAACAGCTTTAGTTAATCTAGTTTCAGATGGAAGAATCCATCCTGGACGCATTGAAGATATGGTCGAAAAAGCTAGAAAAGAAGTAGACGATATCATTAGAGATGCTGGTGAACAAGCAACATTCGAAATCAATGTTCATAACATGCATCCTGACTTAGTTAAAATACTTGGCCGTTTAAATTACCGTACAAGTTATGGACAAAATGTGCTTAAACATTCAATTGAGGTAGCACATTTATCAGGAATGTTAGCAGCCGAACTAGGTGAAGATGTTACTTTAGCGAAACGTGCTGGCTTACTTCATGACGTTGGTAAAGCAATAGATCATGAAGTCGAAGGTAGTCACGTAGAAATAGGTGTTGAATTAGCGAAAAAATATGGTGAAAATGAAACAATCATTAATGCTATTCATTCTCATCATGGTGATGTTGAACCAACATCTATTATCTCAATTTTAGTTGCAGCAGCTGATGCATTATCAGCAGCTCGTCCTGGCGCTCGTAAAGAAACATTAGAAAATTATATTCGTCGTTTAGAGCGTTTAGAAACACTTTCTGAAAGTTATGATGGTGTTGAAAAAGCATTCGCAATTCAAGCAGGAAGAGAAATCCGTGTGGTAGTATCTCCTGAAGAAATAGATGATTTAAAATCATATCGATTGGCTAGAGATATTAAAACTCAAATTGAGGATGAATTACAATATCCAGGTCATATCAAAGTGACAGTTGTTCGAGAGACTAGAGCAGTAGAATATGCTAAATAATTTCTTACCCCTGATCATCGTAAAGGTGATTGGGGGTTTTATGTTAAAAAAAAGTGATTATTGATTTACATCAAATCAATAATCACTTTTTCATATTATGTTAGTATTAAAATTGTTTATTTTAATTGTAAATCTGTTTTTTTCAATTCTTGGATAATTTCAGCTGTGTCATAACAGTTAGTAGCGATGTTAGCATATCTTTCAGCTAAGCGATATGCATTGATATATAATTTTAAGCTATCTTTTGCGATATCTTCCACATCTTCTGATTTAGATGGGTTAGCACTTACTACTAATTCTGCAAATTTTTCAGGATCGATATTAATAGACATTTATTATTTACAACTCCTAAACTTTTGATAAACATATACTAACATAATATATGTTGATAAAAAAGCAAAGACAGTTATTACTCAAATAAATAATTTTCAAAGAGTACTTTAAATAAAGTTATCTATCTATTAAACTTATTTGTATGAGAGGATGAACATGACATGAGAATATTATTTATAGGAGATATCGTTGGTAAGATTGGAAGAAATGCGATTTCAACATATTTACCTAAGTTAAAACAAGAATATCGTCCTACCGTTTCCATTGTAAATGCAGAAAATGCAGCACACGGTAAAGGACTGACAGAAAAAATATATAAGCAATTACTTCGTGAAGGCGTTGATTTTATGACAATGGGTAATCATACATATGGTCAACGTGAAATTTATGAATTTATCGATGAAGCTAAAAGAATGGTCAGACCAGCTAACTTCCCGAGCGAAGCACCTGGCGTGGGTATGCGCATTATTCAAATTAATGATATTAAGTTAGCGATTATTAATCTACAAGGTAGAGCTTTTATGCAAGATATAGATGATCCATTTAAAAAGGCTGATGAACTTGTTAAAGAAGCACAAAATGTGACACCTTATATTTTTGTAGACTTTCATGCTGAAACGACATCAGAAAAAAATGCTATGGGGTGGTATTTAGATGGTCGAGTTAGTGCGGTAGTTGGTACACATACTCATATCCAAACTTCAGATAATCGTATCTTACCTAGTGGAACTGGATATATTACTGATGTTGGTATGACAGGATTTTACGATGGCATATTAGGTATTAATAGAGATGAAGTGATAGAACGATTTATTACAAGTTTACCTCAACGTCATGTAGTTCCTGACAATGGTCGAAGCGTGTTATCTGGTGTTATCATTGATATAGATAAGAATGGTAAAACGACTAACATTGAAAGAATACTGATTAATGACGATAATCCTATGAAATTATAGTGCAATGACATGTGACATAACAGTTACAATTAGTTATCGTCCATTAGTATGAATTTAAAAACACGCCACTGTTTACATAGTAATACAGTGGTTCTTTTTGTTATCATTTAATATGAATTAAAACCACAGGAGGCTTATGATATGAAATCACAAATATCATGGAAAGTGGGCGGACAACAAGGTGAAGGTATTGAATCAACTGGTGAAATCTTTGCGACTGCAATGAATAGAAAAGGTTATTTCCTATATGGTTATAGACACTTTTCAAGCCGTATCAAAGGTGGGCACACAAACAATAAAATTCGAGTGTCTACATCTCCAGTACATGCAATAAGTGATGATTTAGATATTTTAATTGCATTTGACCAAGAGACTATTGAAGTTAATCATCATGAAATGCGCGAAGATAGCATCATTATTGCTGATTCAAAGGCGAAACCAGTTAAACCTGAAAATTGTCAGGCACAACTTATAGACTTACCGTTTACAAGTACTGCAAAAGAATTAGGCACTGCATTAATGAAAAATATGGTGGCAATCGGTGCTACATCAGCATTAATGCATTTAGATACATCTACATTTGAAGATTTAATTACTAATATGTTCACTAAAAAAGGTGACAAAGTTGTTGAAATGAATATTCAAGCATTAAATCAAGGCTATCAACTAATGAAAGAACAATTAGCCGATATCAATGGTGACTTTGAATTACAAGAAAGTAATGAAGCACCACATCTTTATATGATTGGGAATGATGCTATCGGATTAGGTGCTATTTCAGCAGGCTCTAGATTTATGGCTGCATATCCAATTACACCTGCGTCAGAAATTATGGAGTATATGATTGCTAATTTACCTAAAGTAGGCGGAACAGTAGTTCAAACTGAAGATGAAATCGCAGCTGCAACGATGTCTATTGGTGCAAATTATGCAGGGGTTAGAGGTTTTACAGCTAGTGCAGGTCCAGGATTGTCATTAATGATGGAATCGATAGGCTTATCAGGTATGACTGAAACGCCATTTGTTGTGATTAATACACAACGTGGTGGTCCATCAACTGGTTTACCAACAAAGCAAGAACAAGCTGACTTAATGCAAATGATTTATGGCACACATGGCGATATTCCTAAAATTGTTGTTGCACCTACTGATGCAGAAGATGCATTTTATTTAACGATGAAAGCATTTAACTTAGCAGAAGAATACCAATGTCCTGTAATTATCTTAAGTGATTTACAATTATCATTAGGTAAACAAACCGTTAAAAACCTAGATTATAATAAAATTCAAATTAAACGTGGTGAACTAATCCAATCTGATATAGAACGAGAAGAAGATGATAAATCATACTTCCGAAGATATGCATTAACGGGTAGTGGTATTTCACCTAGACCTATTCCAGGTACAAAAGGTGGTATTCATCATATAACTGGTGTTGAACATAACGAAGAAGGTAAGACAAGTGAAGCTGCTACAAATCGTCAACAACAAATGGATAAACGTATGAGAAAAACGAAAAATCTTCTAATAGAAAAACCTGTAGAACTTACTGAAAATCATGAACAAGCAGATATTTTATATATTGGATTCATTTCTAGTAAAGGGGCAATTCAAGAAGGGGCAGAACGTTTAAACAATCAAAATGTTGCTGTTAATACATTACAAATTAGACAATTGCATCCTTTCCCTACAGAAACGATTCAAAATGCAATTGATAAAGCTCAAAAAGTAGTTATTGCAGAACATAACTATCAAGGACAATTAGCAAGTATAATTAAAATGAATGTTAATATTCAAGATAAATTGGTGAATCAAACGAAATATGATGGCACACCATTCTTACCACATGAAATTGAAGATAAAGGTTTAGAAGTTGCCAAAGAATTAAAGGAGTTGGTCTAATTGGCTACATTTAAAGATTTTAGAAATAATGTTAAGCCAAACTGGTGTCCTGGGTGTGGCGATTTCTCTGTTCAAGCGGCTATACAAAAAGCAGCAGCAAATGTAGGACTAGAACCTGAGGAAGTTGCACTCATTACAGGAATTGGATGTTCAGGTAGATTATCTGGTTATATAAATGCATATGGGGTTCATGCGATACATGGTCGTGCATTACCACTTGCACAAGGCGTAAAAATGGCTAATAAAGATTTAACTGTTATCGCTTCTGGTGGAGATGGTGATGGGTATGCTATTGGTATGGGTCATACAATTCACGCTTTACGTAGAAATATGAATATGACATATATTGTCATGGATAATCAAATTTACGGATTGACAAAAGGGCAAACATCACCTTCATCTGCTGTAGGCTTTGTGACTAAATCAACACCAAAAGGTAATATCGAGAAAAATGTAGCACCTCTAGAATTGGCATTATCATCAGGCGCAACATTTGTAGCACAAGGTTTTTCAAGTGATATCAAAGCACTAACGAAATTAATTGAAGACGCTATCAATCATGATGGCTTTTCATTTGTAAATGTGTTTTCACCATGTGTGACTTATAATAAAATTAATACTTATGACTGGTTTAAAGAAAACTTAATTAGTATTGACGATATTGAAAATTATGATCCAACTAATAAACAACTAGCCATTCAAACTGTGTTGGAACATGAATCACTAGTTAAAGGTATTGTTTACCAAGATACAGAAACACCTTCATATGAATCACAAATTGAAGAAATGGAAGGCGAAGCATTAGCTAAAAAAGATATTCACATTTCTGAAGAAACATTTAATGATTTAACAAAACAATTTGTATAACTTTAATGAATTAACCTGAGGCACAATAAAGATGGCTCAGGTTAATTTTATATGTGACTTAAATATTCAAATCATAAGTAATATTTATTTAACTACATATCCTTGATTTTATAAAAATATTTTTATTATTGAAACACTCCAATTTTTTAATTTGAAAAGGTTAATAAAAAATATAAAATTGTAAGTACTATAATGATTTTGTAAATTAGAATTAAAAATATATAGATGGTGGAATAGAATAGTAAGGATTAACTGAGGAGGTATAGGGATGGATAAATATAGTACGATGATTGAATTACAAGAAAATACTATTGAAGACAAAGATTGGCATATCGAATGTATAGATAATCATCACGATATAACTATTCTTGCTATTCATGGTGGTGGTATCGAACCTGCAACTAGCGAATTAGCATTAGTCACTGCACAAACTAATGATTATAACTTTTTTACGTTTAAAGGGGATAGAAGCAAAGGTAATAATGAATTACATGTGACTTCAATTCACTATGATAATGATACAGCATGTCAATTGACTCAAAAAAGTAAAAGAGCTATTTCAATACATGGATGTACTGGACATGAATCAGTCGCTTACATCGGTGGGAAAGATGACGAGTTAATAGAACTTATCACTTCAGAACTTGATAAAATTGGTGTAAACGTCCAGTCTGCACCTCATACAATGTCTGGTAAGCAAAAAGAGAATATTGTGAATCAAACTCGTATTAAGGGTGGCGTTCAACTTGAATTGACGAAATCTTTAAGAAAGCAATTTTTTAAAGATGGAAAAATTGGTCGTAAAAGTAGAGAAGATAAAAATAATTGGGATGATTTTTTATATGATTTTGCTAATGCACTTGCAACAGCACTTGATAAAGTAGAAAATGAGAGTTGAATATAAGTAATCATATAGAACGATATATTATATAAATTGAGGTGCATAAAATGATCGATACACTAATGAGTATTCAAATTATACCGAAAACACCAAAAAATGAGGATGTTATTCCATATGTTGATGAAGCAATTAAAATCATTGATCAATCTGGTTTACATTATCGCGTAGGGCCTCTCGAGACAACAGTCCAAGGAGACATGAATGAATGTTTAATTTTAATACAAAAATTAAATCAACGAATGGTTGAATTAGAGTGTCCAAGTATAATAAGTCAAGTTAAGTTTTATCATGTGCCAGAAGGTATAGAAATAGAAACATTAACTGGAAAATATGATGCAGGGTAAAATAATAATATCTAAAGCATATTCTAACAAATGATAAATTTTAAAATCATAGTGCATAAATGAGGCAGGACCAAAAGCTAGTCATTTTGATATAGATAGAAAAGAGATTTTCTTCGTCAATTTTTCGTATTGATAATCATGCTAGTGGCTTTGGTCTTAGCCTTTTTTGTATGATTGAATGATGACGCTTTTTGCACTTTTGTATTAAATTTAATATAATGTAGAAATGATATATGGGCATATAGAAAGGATTTTTAATAGTGAATGAAGAGCAGAGAAAAGCTGGTACGATAGATATTTTAGCAGAACGTAATCGTAAAGAAGAAAAAGATTATAGCAAATATTTTGAACATGTGTATCAACCACCTAATTTAAAAGAAGCTAAAAAGCGTGGGAAACAAGAAGTTGAATACAATAGAGACTTTCAAATAGATGAAAAATATCGTGGCATGGGTAAAGAACGTACATTTTTAATAAAAACATACGGGTGTCAAATGAATGCACATGATACTGAAGTTATGGCGGGGATTTTAGAAGCTTTAGGTTATAGTGCAACGACTGATATTAACACTGCTGATGTCATTTTAATCAATACTTGTGCAATTCGTGAGAATGCAGAAAATAAAGTGTTTAGTGAAATCGGTAACTTGAAACATTTAAAAAAGGAAAGACCTGATTGTTTAATTGGGGTATGCGGGTGTATGTCTCAAGAAGAATCAGTTGTAAACAAAATATTAAAATCATACCAAAACGTTGATATGATTTTCGGTACACACAATATCCATCGTCTACCAGAAATATTAGAAGAAGCCTACTTATCAAAAGCAATGGTTGTTGAAGTATGGTCTAAAGAAGGAGATGTTATTGAAAATCTTCCTAAAGTACGTGATGGTCATATAAAAGCATGGGTAAATATTATGTATGGTTGCGATAAGTTCTGTACATATTGCATCGTGCCATTTACTAGAGGTAAAGAACGTAGTCGTAGACCAGAAGACATTATTGATGAAGTAAGAGAGTTGGCTAGAGAAGGTTATCAAGAAATTACATTATTAGGTCAAAATGTTAATTCTTATGGTAAAGATATTGAAGGACTAGACTATGGATTAGGCGATTTACTAGAAGATATTTCTAAAATTGATATTCCGAGAGTAAGATTTACAACTAGCCATCCATGGGACTTTACAGATCGTATGATTGAAGTAATTGCTAATGGAGGTAATATTGTTCCGCATATCCATTTACCAGTACAATCAGGTAATAACGCAGTATTAAAAATTATGGGAAGAAAATATACGAGAGAAAGTTATTTAGATTTAGTATCTCGCATAAAAGAAGCCATTCCTAATATTGCCTTAACGACGGATATTATTGTTGGTTATCCTAATGAAACTGAAGAACAATTTGAGGATACTTTAACTTTATATGATGAAGTAGGATTTGAACATGCCTACACGTATTTATATTCTCAAAGAGATGGTACACCAGCTGCGAAAATGAAAGACAACGTACCTACAGAAGTTAAAAAAGAACGTCTACAACGCTTAAATAAAAAAGTCGGAGAGTACTCTCAAAAAGCTATGAGCCAATATGAAAATGAAATTGTCACAGTGTTATGTGAAGGCTCAAGTAAAAAAGATGATTCTGTTTTAGCGGGTTATACTTCAAAAAATAAATTAGTCAATTTTAAAGCACCAAAAGAAATGGTTGGCAAGCTAGTAGATGTTAAGATTGATGAAGCTAAACAATATTCTTTAAATGGTACCTTTATAGGAGAACATCAAAGAGAATTGGTGATGCAATAATAATGTATAACAAAACACAAATACTTTCTAATGCAGATCAATTAGCGCAGAAGATTAAAAACTTAGAAATGATCAAAGAATATCAATCAATTGAATCACAAATTCATAATAATAAAGCGATTGAAAATAAAATGAATCAATTAAAAAAGCAACAGAAGCAATCAGTTAACTTACAAAATTATGGTAAGGAAACGGCATTTCACCAGTCAGAGAATCAAATACATCAGTTAGAAAATGAAATCAATGAATTGCCGATTGTTGAAGAATTCCGTGCATCACAGTACGAAGCTAATGATTTATTACAAATGATGATTAATACAATGGAAAATCGCTTAAATGAGCATAATGAGAACTACCACGATAAATAAATTGGATAAGGAGACAATGCATTGAATATTAGAAAATTAACCATAACAGCGCTATTAATAGCGATTAATGTCATCTTAAGCAGTATCATTGTCATCCCACTTGGTCCAATCAAAGCAGCACCTATGCAACACTTAGTTAATGTACTTTGTGCAGTTTTTGTAGGGCCTTGGTATGGATTAGCTCAGGCTTTAATATCATCCATTTTACGCGTAACATTTGGTACAGGAAGTGTATTTGCATTTCCAGGCAGTATGATCGGTGTGTTATTGGCTAGTTTATTTTACATGTATCGTAAACATATTTTTATGGCTGCAGTAGGTGAGGTTTTAGGCACGGGTATTATAGGCAGTTTGATCTGTATTCCATTAGCATGGATACTTAACTTACAAAACTTCTTTGTAAAACCGCTTATGACTGCTTTCATTGTATCTAGTATTATCGGTGCAGCTATTAGTTATGTGTTATTAATAATATTAAAAAGACGAGGCCTCTTAGATCGTTTTCAAAAATAATGATTGAGTACGTATAGTCCAATGTGTAACTGTAATGATTTAGCACATGGGATTATGCGTATTTTTTATGCTTCATTTTAGATAATGGGCTAGATGTGATTGTATATGTTAAAATAGATGAGTTAAATAATACGTAAAAAATTACATAAATTTATTGAACCATATTAATAAAAAGACTATAAAATAAGGGTTGTGAAGAACTTTATGTCAAATGTGACACCAATGATGCAACAATATTTAAAAATCAAATCAGAATATGATGACTGCTTGTTATTCTTTAGACTTGGAGACTTTTATGAAATGTTCTTCGATGATGCTAAAGAAGCATCAAGAGTATTAGAGATTACGCTAACAAAAAGAGATGCCAAAAAAGATAATCCTATACCTATGTGTGGCGTTCCATATCACTCAGCAGATAGTTATATAGAGACGCTAATTAATAACGGGTATAAAGTAGCGATTTGCGAACAGATGGAAGACCCAAAACAAACTAAAGGTATGGTTAAAAGAGAAGTTGTTCGAATCGTAACGCCAGGGACAGTTATGGATCAAGGTGGCGTGGATGAAAAGCAAAATAACTATATCTTGAGTTTTATACAATCTCCTCATGAATATGCATTAAGTTATTGTGATATTTCAACAGGTGAATTTAAAACTACACATTTTGAAGATGAAGCTACATTATTAAATGAAATCACGACTATCAATCCCAATGAAATAGTTATTTGTGAGCCTTTATCTGAGAATATGCAACGACAAATTAATATGATTACCGAAACCATAACAGTTCGAGATGAGATTTCAAATCAATATTTTGAAGTGAATAACATTGAACATCAGCACATGCAACAATCAACGCAATTATTGTTAGATTATATACAACATACACAAAAAAGAGATTTATCACACTTAGAAGATGTCCAACAATATGCTGCTATTGATTTTATGAAGATGGATTTCTATGCTAAAAGAAATTTAGAATTAACAGAAAGCATTAGATTGAAATCTAAAAAAGGGACACTTCTATGGTTGATGGATGAAACCAAGACGCCAATGGGTGCAAGACGACTGAAACAATGGATAGACCGTCCGTTAATATATAAACAACAAATCGAAGAACGATTAAATATCGTTGATGAGTTTATCAATCATTTTATTGAACGAGATACATTGAGAAACTATTTGAATCAAGTATATGACATAGAAAGATTAGTAGGTCGTGTAAGTTACGGAAATGTAAATGCACGCGATTTAATTCAACTTAAACATTCAATTAGTGAAATACCTAATATAAAGCAATTATTAAGTCAATTAGATAGCGATACGATTACGCAATTTGATGCACTCGAACCGCTTGATGACTTACTCGAAGTATTAGAGAATAGTTTGGTTGAAGAACCACCTATTTCAGTCAAAGATGGTGGCCTATTTAAATCAGGATTTAATCACCAATTAGATGAATATTTAGAAGCTTCACGTAATGGTAAATCTTGGCTTGCTGAATTACAAGCCAAAGAAAGAGAACGTACAGGCATTAAATCATTAAAAATAAGTTTTAATAAAGTATTTGGCTACTTTATCGAAATTACTCGTGCCAACTTACAAGGCTTTGATCCATCACAGTTTGGATATAATCGTAAACAAACATTATCTAATGCTGAGCGCTTTATAACAGATGAGTTAAAAGAAAAAGAAGATATTATTTTAGGTGCCGAAGACAAAGCAATAGAGTTAGAATATCAATTATTTGTCAAATTAAGAGAACATATTAAAGAATATACCGAGAGACTTCAAAAACAAGCTAAAATCATATCGGAACTGGATTGTTTACAAAGTTTCGCAGAAATAGCTCAAAAATATAATTATGTTCGACCACATTTTAGTGATGATAAAACATTAAAATTAAAAAATTCTAGACATCCAGTTGTTGAACGTGTCATGGATTATAATGATTACGTACCTAATGATTGTGCTTTAGATAATGACACATTTATTTATCTGATAACGGGCCCTAATATGTCTGGTAAATCGACTTATATGAGACAAATTGCAATTATTAGTATAATGGCTCAAATGGGTGCGTATGTACCTTGCGAATCTGCGACATTACCAATATTTGATCAGATTTTCACTCGTATTGGCGCTGCAGATGATTTAGTTTCAGGTAAAAGTACATTTATGGTAGAAATGTTAGAAGCTCAAAAAGCATTAACCTATGCTACTGAGGATAGTTTGATTATTTTCGATGAGATAGGAAGAGGAACGTCAACGTATGATGGTTTAGCGTTGGCACAAGCGATGATAGAGTATGTCGCACAAACCTCACATGCTAAAACGCTATTCTCAACACACTATCATGAATTGACGACATTAGATCAGCTATTACCATGTTTAAAAAATGTGCACGTAGCGGCTAATGAATATAAAGGAGAGCTCATCTTCTTACACAAAGTTAAAGATGGTGCGGTTGATGATAGTTATGGTATTCAAGTAGCGAAACTTGCTGATTTACCTGATGAAGTCATTCAAAGAGCACAAGTTATTTTGAATGATTTTGAACAAAAATCTGATAGTCCTGAACCTCAGATCGTTCAAACTGAATCATATCAAGCTGATGAAACTAAGGCACCTAATAAAAAGGCAAATCATGACAAGTGTGATGAGAAAGAAGCATCATTTGAACAAGCCGCATTTAACTTATTTGAATCGGAAACACAACAAAGCGAAATTGAAACGCACATCAAATCATTAAACTTATCAAACATGACTCCAATCGAAGCATTGATAAAATTAAACGAATTACAAAATCAATTAAAATAGAGGTGTTGTAAATGGGAAAAATTAAAGAACTACAAACCTCCTTAGCTAATAAAATTGCAGCTGGCGAAGTAGTCGAAAGACCTAGTTCGGTTGTTAAAGAATTACTGGAAAATGCCATCGATGCCCAATCAACTGAAATAAATATTGAAGTAGAACAATCTGGTGTTGCATCAATACGTGTAGTAGACAACGGTACTGGAATAGAAGCTGATGATTTAAGTTTGGTATTTCATCGACATGCGACAAGTAAATTAGATGCAGATGATGATCTATTTCATATTAGAACATTAGGATTTCGCGGCGAAGCCTTAGCCAGTATCTCTTCAGTATCGAAAGTAACGTTACGTACCTGTACAGATAATGAAAATGGACATGAAATATATGCTGAGAATGGCGAAATTATTAACCAAAAACCAGCTAAAGCGAAAAAAGGTACGGATATCCTTGTAGAATCATTATTTTACAACACACCGGCCAGATTAAAATATATTAAAAGTCTGTATACAGAACTAGGGAAAATAACTGATATTGTAAATCGCATGGCAATGAGCCATCCAGACATAAGAATATCTCTTGTTTCTGATGGCAAGACACTACTCAAAACGAATGGTTCTGGGAAAACAAATGAAGTAATGGCAGAAATATATGGCATGAAAGTGGCAAAAGATCTCGTACATATCACAGGTGATACAAGTGATTACCATCTAGAAGGATATGTAGCTAGACCTGAACATTCAAGAAGTAACAAACATTATATTTCTATATTTATTAATGGTAGATATATTAAAAATTTCGTTTTGAATAAAGCCATTGTAGAAGGTTACCATACGTTACTAACTATTGGTCGATATCCTATTTGTTATATCAATATACAAATGGATCCTATATTAGTAGATGTCAATGTACATCCTACTAAACTTGAAGTGAGATTATCTAAAGAAGAACAACTATATGATTTGATAGTAGAAAAAATACGAGAAGCATTTAAAGATAAAATCCTTATTCCTAAAAATGACTTAGATCATCATCCAAAGAAAAATAAAGTGCTCAATAGCTTTGAACAACAAAAGTTAGACTTTGAACGTAAACAAAATGAAGTCCAAAATCGTCCACAATCATCTGAAGATGAGAGACAAGAAGATTTAAGTGCAACCACATTAGATAAAGTTGAGAATCAAAATATTTCACAAGTGAACGAAGACAATGAAAGTACATTGTTTAATGACTCTCAATATATTAAACGTAATCATGATGATCATTACTTCAATAATCAAAAAGATATTTTAAATGAATTAGATAATCAAAATGAGACTCTAGAACAAGAAGAAAATCAAAATGAAAATGACATTAAAGGTACAGTAAGTGCTTCAACACGTCGACGTGTACCATATATGGAAGTTGTCGGACAAGTTCATGGCACATATATCATTGCTCAAAACGAAAATGGCATGTTTATGATTGATCAGCATGCTGCTCAAGAACGTATTAAATACGAGTATTTTAGAGAAAAGATTGGGGAAGTAACAAATGAAGTTCAAAACTTGTTAATTCCAATGACATTTCATTTCTCAAAAGATGAACAGTTCATTATAGATCAGTATCAAGAAGAATTAGACAGAGTAGGCGTACACCTTGAACATTTCGGTGGACATGATTATATTGTTAATAGTTATCCAGTTTGGTTTCCAAAAGCAGAAGCGGAAGAGATCATCAAAGATATGATAGAACTCGTATTAGAAAATAAAAAAATTGATGTGAAAAAAATGCGTGAAGATGCAGCAATAATGATGTCTTGTAAAAAGTCGATTAAAGCTAATCATTATCTTAAAAATAATGAGATGGCAGATTTAATTGATCAATTGCGTGAAATGGAAGATCCATTTACATGCCCGCACGGAAGACCCATTATCATTAACTTTTCGAATTACGAATTAGAAAAATTATTTAAACGTGTAATGTAGAGAGGAGCAATCATTTGAAAGAAAATATACTCCCGGCAATTAGAAATATGAAAGATTTAGATAAGCTCATTAAAACCGAATATAAATCATGTGTACTGTTGGATATGCATATCGGTCATCTTAAAAGTATATTAGATCTTTTGAAAAATAAAGGTATTGAATGTTATATCCATATTGATTTAATTAAAGGGTTAAGTCATGACGAATATTCTTGTGAATATATTATTCAACAATATAAACCTAAAGGCATTGTTTCAACAAAGACTAAAGTGATTAAAAAAGCAAAGTCGCTAAATACGCTAACTATCTTTAGAGTGTTTATTATAGATAGTCAGGCTTTAAGTCGGAGTATTGAATTAATCCAAAAAGTACAACCAGATTTCGTTGAAGTGCTACCGGGTATTGCACACAAAGCAGTGAGATGTATTCAAGAAGAGACTGATACATCTGTGATTGCAGGTGGATTGATTAGTGAAGTATCTGAAGTAGAAGAGGCCATTAATAATGGTGCAGAATATATTACAACAAGCAATCAAAAATTATGGTAACAATAGAATAATATCTCTATGAATAAGTGTAGGAATCAGTCGAACTGTTGAGTCGCTGATTCCTTTTTATATATCAAAAATGAGTTGAGTAATGAGGATTGAAATGAAATAAATTTGACAAATTTATAACAAAAATATTGACAACGCTTACAACATAACTGTAATATATAACCAAGTTATTAAAAGTTAATATTAGAACAGAGAAGGGGAGATTTCTGCAGCTTTATAACGTTGTAGGGGTCTCCCTATCTATTTTGGGAGGAATAGTTATATGAATGCTTATTTAGCAGAGTTTTTAGGTACGGCCATCCTTATACTTTTCGGTGGCGGCGTTTGTGCTAACGTTAATTTAAAACGTAGTGCTGGTAATAACGCTGACTGGATTGTTATCGCTACAGGATGGGGTCTAGCCGTTGCAATGGGTGCATTTGCAGTTGGTAAATTTTCAGGTGCACATTTAAATCCAGCAGTTTCAATTGCATTAGCCATGGATGGTGGATTTAGTTGGGCGCAAGTTCCAGGATATATCGTTTGCCAAATGCTTGGAGGTATCGTTGGTGGTGCCTTAGTATGGTTAATGTATTTACCACATTGGAAAGCAACAGAAGATCAAGCTACAAAATTAGGCGTGTTCTCAACAGCCCCTGCAATTAAAAATTATTTCGCAAACTTTTTAAGTGAGATTATTGGTACAACAGCTTTAACTTTAGGTATTTTATTCATCGGTGTAAATAAAATTGCTGATGGTTTAAATCCATTAATTGTCGGTGCTTTAATTATTGCAATCGGGTTAAGTTTAGGTGGTACAACAGGTTATGCAATTAACCCTGCCCGTGACTTAGGTCCTCGTATCGCGCATGCCATTTTACCAATTGCTGGTAAAGGCGGTTCAAACTGGTCATATGCGATTGTACCTGTACTAGGTCCTATTGCTGGAGGTATGCTAGGCGCAGTCATTTATGAAGTATTTTATAAACAAACATTTAATGTAAGTTGTGTAGTTGGTATTATTTTAGTTATCATTACATTAGTATTAGGTGTGATTTTAAATAGAACTTCTAAAAGTAATGATATTGAGTCAATCTATTAATCAATATAAGAAAATATCACAATTTTAGTGTTTGTTATTAAAAAATTGCATATAAATTAACATGATGTGTTGATATATGATATAAGTAATTATCATTAAAATACTTTAAATAATATTGAAGACATCAAAAGGAGTCAAATACCTATGGAAAAATACATTTTATCAATAGACCAAGGAACAACAAGTTCAAGAGCTATTCTATTCAATAAAGATGGCGAAATTAAAGGTGTAGCACAAAGAGAATTTAAACAACATTTCCCACAATCAGGATGGGTAGAGCATGATGCGAATGAAATTTGGACGTCAGTACTATCTGTGATGGCAGAGGTCATGAACGAACATAACATTAGAGCAGAACAAATCGAAGGTATTGGTATTACAAACCAACGTGAGACAACAGTTGTTTGGGATAAAAATACCGGTCGACCAATTTACCATGCAATTGTATGGCAATCTCGTCAAACGCAAAGTATTTGCCAAGAATTGAAAGACCAAGGTCATGAAGCATTGTTCCGTGACAAAACTGGTTTATTATTAGACCCATATTTTGCAGGAACAAAAGTCAAATGGATTTTAGATAATGTTGAAGGTGCACGTGAAAAAGCAGATAATGGCGATTTACTATTTGGTACAATTGATTCTTGGTTAGTATGGAAATTATCTGGTAAAGAAGCACATATCACAGACTATACAAACGCAAGTCGTACATTAATGTTCAATATCCATGACTTAAAATGGGATAAAGAATTATTAGATATTTTAGAAGTACCTGAAAGTATGCTACCTGAAGTGAAGCCATCAAGTGAAGTTTATGCACATACAGTTGATTATCATTTCTTTGGTCAAAATGTACCAATCGCAGGTATCGCTGGTGACCAACAAGCTGCCTTATTTGGTCAAGCATGTTTCGACAAAGGTGACGTGAAAAACACTTACGGTACTGGTGGATTCATGTTAATGAACACTGGTGAAGAAGCAGTTAAATCTGACAGCGGATTATTAACAACTATCGCATATGGTATTGATGGTAAAGTAAACTATGCTTTAGAAGGTTCTATCTTTGTTTCAGGTTCAGCTATTCAATGGTTACGTGATGGATTAAGAATGATAAATTCAGCACCTCAAACTGAAAACTATGCGACTAGAGTAGACTCAACTGAAGGTGTATACGTTGTACCAGCATTTGTAGGATTAGGAACACCGTACTGGGATTCCGAAGCTAGAGGTGCTATCTTTGGATTAACTCGTGGTACTGAAAAAGAACACTTCATTCGTGCAACATTAGAGTCACTATGCTATCAAACTCGCGATGTAATGGAGGCAATGTCTAAAGATTCAGGTATTGAAGTTCAAAACTTACGTGTTGATGGTGGCGCAGTTAAAAATAACTTTATTATGCAATTCCAAGCAGATATTGTTAATACACCTGTAGAAAGACCTGAAATTCAAGAAACAACTGCACTTGGTGCTGCATACTTAGCAGGTTTAGCAGTTGGATTCTGGGAAAGTAAAGATGACATTGCTAACAGATGGAAACTTGAAGAAGAATTCGAACCAAAAATGGAAGAAGAACAACGCACTAAGCTTTATAAAGGTTGGAAAAAAGCTGTAGAAGCTACACAAGTATTTAAATTAGAAGATTAGTCTTTAGCAAATCAATAAATTGTAAGCTCGAGATAGACTAGATTTTCTTATTTATGTTATACTTGAAACAAGTTAATAAGGAAATCGAGAAATGAGAGATTTATTCGTACAATTAAATGGTAATTGTGGGATAAGTCTCTCTTTTTTTATACTAAATAGGAGGCGTTGAATTATGGGTTTATCAACACTAAAAAGGGATCACATTAAGAGAAATTTAAAGAATGAAGAGTATGACGTTGTTATTATTGGTGGCGGAATTACAGGTGCAGGTATTGCATTAGATGCTAGTAACCGTGGCATGAAAGTTGCTTTAGTAGAAATGCAAGACTTCGCACAAGGAACAAGTTCACGTTCTACAAAATTAGTACATGGTGGTTTACGTTATTTAAAACAACTACAAGTAGGCGTTGTAGCTGAAACTGGTAAAGAACGTGCGATTGTATATGAAAATGGTCCACATGTAACAACACCAGAATGGATGTTATTACCTATGCATAAAGGTGGTACATTTGGTAAATTTACAACGGCCATTGGTTTAACAATGTATGATCGTTTAGCAGGTGTTAAAAAATCTGAACGTAAAAAAATGCTTTCTAAACAAGATACAATTAATAAAGAACCTTTAGTGAAACAAGATGGACTAAAAGGTGGCGGTTATTATGTTGAATACCGTACAGATGATGCAAGATTAACTATTGAAGTGATGAAAAAAGCAGCTGAAAAAGGTGCTGAAATCATTAACTATACAAAATCAGAACACTTTACTTATGATTCAAATAAAAAAGTAAACGGTATTGAAGTTGTAGATATGATTGATAATGAAACGTATCCTATCAAAGCTAAGAAAGTAATCAATGCTTCAGGACCTTGGGTAGATGAAGTAAGAAGCGGTGACTATGCACGTAATAACAAACAATTACGTTTAACAAAAGGTGTTCACGTTGTAATCGATCAATCTAAATTCCCATTACAACAAGCAGTTTACTTTGATACAGAAAAAGATGGTCGAATGATTTTTGCGATTCCTAGAGAAGGTAAAGCATATGTAGGTACAACTGATACATTCTATGATAATGAAAAAGCAACACCATTAACAACGCAAGAAGATAGAGATTATTTAATTGATGCGATTAATTACATGTTCCCAACAGTTGATGTAAAAGATGAAGACATCGAATCTACATGGGCTGGTGTACGTCCGTTAATTTTAGAAGAAGGAAAAGACCCTTCAGAAATCTCTCGTAAAGACGAAGTATGGGAAGGCGAATCAGGCTTATTAACAATCGCGGGTGGTAAATTAACAGGATACCGTCATATGGCATTAGAAATTGTTGATTTATTAGCTAAACGTCTTAAAAAAGAATATGGTTTAACATTCAAACCATGTGCGACTAAAGAATTGAAAATTTCTGGTGGTGACGTTGGTGGTAGTAAAAACTTTGACCACTTTGTTAAACAAAAAGTAGACGCTGCTAAAGGCTTTGGTATTGATGAAGATGTAGCGTACCGTTTAGCAAGTAAATACGGTTCAAATGTTGATGATTTATTCAACATTGCTCAAACTGCGCAATATCATACTAGTCAATTACCATTAGAAATTTATGTAGAATTAATCTATGGTATCCAACAAGAAATGGTATTTAAACCAACTGACTTCCTTGTACGTAGATCAGGTAAATTATACTTTAATATTGATGATGTACTACAATATAAAGATGCAGTTATCGATGTATTAGCAGATATGCTTCAATATAGTGAAGGTCAAAAACAAGCCTATACTGATGAAGTAAATAAAGCGATTGATGAAGCACAATCTGGTAATAACCAACCAGCAGTTAAAGAATAATTTAAATCAATTTCAAACTACTAGCATTGAGTTTTATCTCAATGTTAGTAGTTTTTTTATATGAAATGTTATATTTGTCATACATGCTTATAAGACAAAAAATACATCTGAATGTGAATTGTTAACTAAATATGCATACAATTTGATTCCGATGTTATCAAAAGGTATATTGAATATAATATGTATGTTTATATTAATAAACATGATGAATGAAGATAAGAAGTTTTGGGGGTATATGCGTGAGTCAAAGTCAATTCAACATTACAGTCAAAGATGGAACAATGATTGAAGTGAAAATAGATAAAGCTAATAATGAAACAATTGGTATAGTCCATCTTTTTCATGGTATGGCTGAACATATGGATCGATATGATGAGTTAGTTAAAGCATTAAATTTACAAGGGTATGATGTACTTAGACATAATCATAGAGGTCATGGTAAAAATATAGATGAAAATGAAAGAGGCCACTTCAATGATATGACACAGGTTGTTGACGATGCATACGAAATAGTAGAAACCATTTATGATAGCCATTTTGAACTACCTTATATTGTGTTAGGTCATTCAATGGGGTCAATCATTGCAAGACTATTTGTAAAACAATACCCTCAATTTGCAAATGGTCTCATATTAACTGGTACAGGTATGTTTCCTAAATGGAAAGGTATCCCAACTTTGGTTCTATTGAAATTAATCACAATGATTTTAGGTAAAAGACGTCGAGTTAAATGGGTTAACCGATTAATGAATAAATCCTTTACTAAAAAGATTGATCAACCTCAAACAGAAAGTGACTGGCTATCTACCAAAAGAGAAGAAGTGAACAAATTTATCGATGATGAATATTGTGGATTCAGAGTATCTAACCAACTGATTTATCAAACAGTTAAATATATGATGGACACTGCCAATGTTAAATCATTAAAGCAGATGAATCACAATCTACCTATACTATTAATTTCAGGCAAAGATGATCCCTTTGGAGAATATGGTAAAGGTGTTAAAAAACTAGGTAAGATTTATAAAAAAGCAGGAATCAAACACATAACTGTGCAATTATATAAAAATAAACGCCATGAAATATTATTTGAAGATGATTATTTAACAACTTGGCAACATATGTTTGAATGGATTAAAAAGCAAATATTAAAGAAAAATAAAGTGAGTGAATAAGATGAGTAATACAGATAAGCCATTTCTAATTGTAATTGTAGGACCAACGGCGTCTGGAAAAACAGAATTAAGCATAGAATTAGCAAAACGATGTAATGGAGAAATTATTAGTGGCGACTCTATGCAAGTATATAAACAAATGGATATTGGTACTGCTAAAGTTACAAAAGAAGAAATGGACGGTATTACCCATCATATGATTGATATATTGAATCCTGATGACACATTTTCTGCTTATGATTTCAAACAACGAGCAGAAAAGTGTATCAATGATATTATTCAAAGAGGTAAGACACCTATTGTTGCTGGTGGAACTGGATTATATATTCAATCTTTACTTTATAATTATCAATTTGAAGATGAAACCGTTTCAGATCAAAAAATGAAAGAAGTCAAATCTAAATTAAATGAATTAGCAAAATTAAATAATAATGAATTACATGAATATCTTAATTCATTTGATCCTGAATCAGCCGACAATATACACCCTAATAACAGAAAAAGAGTATTGAGAGCGATAGAATATTATTTAAAAACAAAAAAACTTTTAAGTTATCGCAAGAAAGTTCAACAATTCACTGAAAATTATGATACATTATTAGTAGGGATTGAAATGTCGCGTGAAACATTATATGAAAAAATAAATAAACGTGTTGATATTATGTTGAGACACGGATTATTTAATGAAGTGCAACACTTAGTTGAACAAGGCTATGAGTCAAGTCAAAGTATGCAAGCAATTGGGTATAAGGAATTAATACCTGTTGTGAAAGGGAATATGGATTTACAGTCAGCTATTGATAAGTTAAAACAGAATTCGCGAAAGTATGCGAAACGTCAATTGACTTGGTTTAAGAATAAAATGAACGTTCACTGGTTAGATAGAGAAAATATGTCACTTCAAATGATGTTAGATGAGATTACACCCCAAATAAATAAAAGGAGTACTGAACATGATTGCAAATGAAAACATCCAAGATCAAGCACTAGAGAACTTTAAATCAGAAAAAACAGAAGTCACTGTGTTCTTTCTAAATGGTTTCCAAATGAAAGGAACAATTGAAGATTTCGACAGCCAAGTGATTCGTTTAGTTTCACAAGGAAAACAACATCTGATTTACAAACATGCGATCAGCACTTTCATGATTGATGATGAAAACGAATCAGCATCAGAAACATCTGAAGAATAAGACATAATTGAAGTGCAGTAAAGCACAAATCATAAATGAACGTAGTAATAGTTACATAGAAGAGAAATAATGGATTTATTAGTTCTAATTAGTGCTTTATCGTATTTAAGATTGTAATTCAAAAAAGCTTCATTTAAAGTAAGCATTCGCGTATATCAATTCGCTATTGCAGATCACTTTAAATGAAGCTTTTTAATATTAAAAAATGAGAAGTTTATGTTTGATATTTTAAAGAAGTTTTTCAATTTCATTTTCTAATTGTGCCGGTTTCTTCTGAGGAGAAAAACGTTTAACTACATTACCGTCACGATCAATTAAAAACTTAGTGAAGTTCCACTTAATTTTTTCATTAAACATCCCTTGTTGTGCATCAGTAAGGAAGCGGAATAACGGATGTTGATGTTCTCCTTTAACATCAATTTTTTGATGGATAGGGAATGTTACACCGTAATTTAATTTACAGTTTTGAGCAGCTTCTTCACCCGATCCAGGTTCTTGACCACCAAATTGATTACAAGGGAAGCCTAAAATAATAAATTTTTGATCTTTATATTTTTCATAAAGCTTTTGTAACCCTTCAAATTGTGGTGTGAAACCACATTCACTTGCAGTATTTACGATTAACATCACATAATCTTTATAATCTTCTAACTTATATGTTTCTCCTGTATTCTTTTCTACAACGAAGTCATATATAATTTCCATAAGATCACCCTTTCGAATTAATTACAATTTAACATAATATTGACGAATAGTCTTTATATTGGCACTATGATAAAATATTTAAGAACTAAATTAAAAGGGAGATGTATATCATGGCACAGCTATCAACACATGATACAAAGAAAAAATTAGAAACGGCTGTACTAATCGGTGTACATGCTCAAAACGATAATGAATTTAATTTTGAATCGACAATGGAAGAATTAGAAGCGCTATCAGAAACATGCCAATTAAATGTTAAAGGTCAAATCACTCAAAACCGTGAACAAGTTGATCACAAATACTATGTTGGTAAAGGTAAAATTGAAGAAATTCAAGCTTTTATAGAATTCCATGATATAGATGTTGTTGTGACTAATGATGAATTAACGACAGCTCAATCTAAAACATTAAATGGCAATTTGGGCATAAAAATTATCGATAGAACACAGTTGATTCTTGAAATTTTTGCATTAAGAGCAAAAAGTAGAGAAGGTAAGCTACAAGTAGAATTAGCACAATTAGATTATTTATTACCACGTTTACAAGGACATGGTCGTAGTTTATCAAGGCTTGGTGGTGGCATTGGTACACGTGGTCCAGGTGAAACGAAGCTTGAAATGGATCGTCGACATATCCGTACAAGAATGAATGAAATCAAGCATCAATTACAAACTGTTGTTGAGCACAGAGACAGATACCGTAGTAAACGTGAACAGAATCAAGTCTTTCAAATAGCATTAGTAGGATACACTAATGCTGGTAAATCATCATGGTTTAATGTGTTAGCTAATGAAACAACATATGAACAGAATCAATTGTTTGCAACATTAGATCCTAAAACACGCCAAATACAAATCAATGAAGGATTTAATTTAATCATTTCAGATACAGTTGGATTTATTCAAAAATTACCTACAACGCTAGTAGCTGCATTTAAATCAACTTTAGAAGAAGCTAAAGGAGCAGATTTACTCTTACATGTGGTTGACGCAAGTCACCCAGAGTATCGCTCTCAATATGATACTGTCAATCAACTTATTAAGCAGCTAGATATGGATCAAATTCCTCAATCAGTGATTTTTAATAAAAAGGATCAATGTCCAAGTAATATGGACCTACCAGTTTCTGAACAACCTTATGTATTTGTTTCAAGTAGAGATGAATCAGATAAGGATAAAGTGAAAAATTTATTAATCAATCAAATTAAGCGTAGTTTAACGTATTACGAGGAGACAGTACCGAGTTCGGATGCAGACCGACTCTATTTCTTAAAACAACATACACTCGTCAGTGAACTCAATTTCAATGAAAAAGACGAGTCTTATGAAATTAAAGGATATAAAAAAATATAAAAAGGAAGTTAGCAAGATGACAGATATGAGAAGTCTTATTGAAGATGTAGAATCTACATTGACACCGTACTTTAAAGATATTGAACGCATTGCTTTGATTAATCAAGAAAAGGTATTAGATGCGTTTCATGCAGTTAAAGCTACAGAAAGTGATTTATTAGGAACAACTGGCTATGGATATGATGATTTTGGACGTGATCATTTAGAAGAAATTTATGCAAGAACATTTAAAGCAGAAGATGCCATTGTAAGACCTCAAATTATTTCTGGAACACATGCCATTACCTTGGCTTTACAAAGTAATTTGAAATACGGTGATGAATTATTATATATCACGGGTAGTCCATACGATACATTATTAGAAGTTATCGGAGTAAACGGCAATGGCATTGAGAGTTTAAAGGAACATGGTGTTTCATATAATGAAGTAGCATTAGCAGAGGGTAAAATTGATATACCTAACGTTCTAAATGCAATTAATGATCGAACTAAAGTCGTTGCTATCCAACGTTCCAAAGGTTATGATCAACGACCTTCAATACCTGTTGATGAAATTAAAGAAGCGATTTCGGCAATTAAAGCACAATATCCGAATGTCATTATCTTTGTCGATAATTGTTATGGAGAATTTGTTGAAGAACAAGAACCTACAGAAGTTGGCGCTGATATAATTGCAGGTTCACTCATTAAAAATCCTGGTGGTGGATTAGCTAAAATAGGCGGCTATATCGCTGGTAATAAGGATTTAATTGAGCGTTGTGGTTATAGATTAACTGCACCAGGTATTGGTAAAGAAGCAGGCGCATCTTTAAATTCATTACAAGAAATGTATCAAGGATTTTTCCTAGCACCTCACGTCGTCAGTCAAAGTTTAAAGGGCGCTTTATTCACGAGTCTGTTACTTGAAAAATTAAATATGACTACAACACCTAAGTATAACGTTAAACGTACAGACCTAATCCAAACTGTTACATTTGAAACAAAAGAACAAATGATATCATTTTGTCAAAGTATCCAACATGCATCGCCAATCAATGCACATTTTAGTCCAGAGCCGAGTTACATGCCAGGTTATGAAGATGATGTTATTATGGCTGCGGGTACTTTCATTCAAGGTTCCTCAATTGAATTGTCTACTGATGGCCCTATACGTGAACCGTATGAAGCATATGTTCAGGGTGGTTTAACATATGAACATGTTAAATTAGCTGTTACACGTGCAGTCACTCAATTAAAAGAACAAGGACTTGTTTAATTTGATATTGGGAGTGGGACAGAAATCATAAAGAACCACTAATCATTGATGATGTAGTGGTTCTTACGCATTAGCCACAGCTAATGTGTACTTTAAAATAGGAATACATGAGTGAAACTCATTCATAAGAAATACTAATTTTTAAAGAAAAAGTATTTCTTTAGCGTTGTCCCACCCTGTTTCAGCTTGTTTTATCAGAAAATTTTAAAATTTATTCAGAAATTTTGTGAATGTTGTTACGTGGTGGTATTTCAATGCTTCTAAAATGCAGTCATATCAATGGTTTTACTTATCATGTCAGAAAACCTAACATATTTTTGTAATCTGAGCTAAACTATGCTAAATTAAGTACAAGTTCAAAAGTGGAGGAGATGTTAGCGATGTCTAATGATTCTATTAGAAGAAACATGGCTGTATTCTCCATGAGTGTAGTCAGTAAATTAACAGAATTAAGTCCAAGACAAATTCGTTATTATGAGACACATGAACTTGTTAAACCGGAAAGAACTGAGGGAAATAAGAGATTATTTTCGCTGAATGATTTGGAAAGATTATTAGAAATTAAATCTTTAATTGAAAAAGGCTTTAACATTAAAGGTATTAAACAAATTATTCATAAACAAGAGAATCACTTATCATCAGACGAACATGAAACTAGAAAGAAAATGATTGTAGATGCAACTCAAAAACCATACGGTGAAACATTGCCGATAAATCGAGGAGACTTATCCCGATTTATAAAATAAAATTTGGAGGATTTCAAGTATGCCAAAACGTAGTTTTACAAAAGACGATATTCGTAAGTTTGCTGAAGAAGAAAATGTGAGATATTTAAGATTACAATTCACTGATATTTTAGGAACAATTAAAAACGTTGAAGTACCAGTAAGTCAATTAGAAAAAGTATTAGATAACGAAATGATGTTTGACGGATCATCCATCGAAGGTTTCGTACGTATTGAAGAATCAGATATGTACTTACACCCTGACTTAGATACTTGGGTTATCTTCCCATGGACAGCTGGTCAAGGAAAAGTTGCACGTTTAATCTGTGATGTATTCAAAACAGATGGTACACCATTCGAAGGTGACCCTCGTGCCAACTTAAAACGCATCTTAAAAGAAATGGAAGATTTAGGTTTCACAGACTTCAACTTAGGGCCTGAACCAGAATTCTTCTTATTCAAGTTAGATGACAAAGGTGAACCTACATTAGAATTAAATGATGATGGTGGTTACTTCGACTTAGCACCTACGGATTTAGGTGAAAACTGCCGTCGTGACATCGTTCTTGAATTAGAGGACATGGGCTTTGATATTGAAGCAAGTCACCATGAGGTTGCGCCAGGTCAACACGAAATTGACTTTAAATATGCAGATGCAGTAACAGCATGTGATAACATCCAAACATTCAAATTGGTAGTTAAAACAATCGCTCGTAAACATAACTTGCATGCAACATTTATGCCAAAACCATTATTTGGTGTGAACGGAAGCGGAATGCACTTCAACGTATCATTATTTAAAGGTAAAGAAAATGCATTCTATGATCCAAATGGCGACATGGAATTAACTGAAACAGCGTACCAATTCACTGCAGGTATTCTTAAAAATGCACGTGGATTCACAGCAGTATGTAACCCATTAGTAAACTCTTATAAACGTTTAGTACCAGGTTACGAAGCGCCATGTTATATTGCATGGAGTGGTAAAAACCGTTCACCATTAGTACGTGTACCTTCATCAAGAGGTTTATCTACTCGTATTGAAGTACGTTCAGTTGACCCAGCAGCTAACCCTTACATGGCATTAGCAGCAATCTTAGAAGCAGGATTAGACGGTATCAAAAACAAATTAGAAGTTCCTAAACCAGTAAACCAAAACATCTATGAAATGAATCGTGAAGAACGTGAAGCTGTTGGTATCCAAGATTTACCATCAACTTTATACACTGCGTTAAAAGCAATGCGTGAAAATCCAACAATCAAAAAAGCGTTAGGTAATCATATCTATAACCAATTCATCAATTCAAAATCAATTGAATGGGATTATTACAGAACTCAAGTTTCTGAATGGGAACGTGAGCAATATATGAAACAATACTAAAACGCTAAACAACATTGGGGAATGTCGTTATATCAAGGGCTAGAGCAATTTTGCTTTAGCTCTTTTTTGTATGATGGCGTGAACAATACAATTTATGTAGAATCGTGTTTAGATTGTTGTCCACTTATTGTCCACCTCTCTCGATAAAAATGAAATAAAAGAATTTTTAATGAACTTAAGACAATTAACTTTTATTATAAATATCATTGAGGGAAGAAATAAAAAAGTTAGTATGACTCTATTATAGTCGTAGTGAACGAAATGATAATTTAAAAATAAGAACGCAAAAATAGATGGATAATAGATATCAAATAATTAATATAAAATAAAAAGAAAGGTAGACATTAGTTATATATTTACTGATGTTATGGTAAATAATTATGAAAGTAACGATTACAGTAAGGAAAACGACAAAACAAGAGAAATTAGATTTTTTAAAAGGGGCACTTCTCTTAATTGGAATTATACTTTTAATAAAATATTTAATTTAGTTTTAATAAGTAATATGAACATTGAACTATTTGGAAATGCTTTAATTTAAATTTTGCCATAAGTGAATACTGTATTTAGACCAAGACGTATCTAATTAGATACGTCTTTTTAAATGTAAAAAGTGATAAGATCTCAAAGACATCATACAAAACGAAATCTTTTCTCATGTAATGACTAAATTAGAACGTGTCACGAGTCATGTCGTTATTCGTGGTCGTCATCCAAATGAATTCGTATCTGAATTTAAAAAACAAACGCAATCTACTACGTATAACGCTAGTCGATTGTTAGTAACCGAATCAGCACGTGTACAAACAGAATCACAAAAGATAGCTTATCTTAAAGATTTAGGCGAAGATGGCGAATATAAATATGTTGCCAAAATAGATAGTAAAACATCTAAATTATGTCATTCACTCAACGGAAAAATATTTAAAGTTAAAGATATGATACCAGGTGTGAATGCGCCACCTATGCATCCTTGGTGTAGAAGTACCACAGTGCCACATGTCGGCAGTTGGCGATACAAGTTCTTTAAAGAGCGTGAAGGTAAGTATCAAGTAGAACAAAAAGAAGAAAATAACGAGCTTAAACAAGCTAAAGTGTTAGGTAAGAAAATTAATATTACTGATCAAGCGATTGATAAAGTAAGATACGTTGATATTCCAACACATACCAAAGAAGAAAATCAATTTATACAAGAACAACATAAAGCCTTGCTTAAAGACGCCAAAGAAAACAATGATAGCAATGAAGTAGCTTATTTATTAAAAGATGGTAAAGTTACAAAAGTATATGGTGATCAAGATAGTGTATCTTTTGCACCAGGGGAAAAAGCAACAGAATTGTTATTTAACAGTAAACCTAATACAATTATTATGTTACATAACCATCCTGGGCAGTCTAGTTTTTCTCTTACAGACTTGTATTTATTTATATTTAATAATTCTATTAAAACACTGACAATTGTTACAAATAAAGGTCAAACAAAGTACTTAACTAAGACAAAAGAATATTGCAAATCAACTTGTATTGATTGTATTAAAAAATAAAATAAAAATAAGAATATAAAAAAATTCAATCATAAGGATATTGATATGATTCTAAAGAGATTATATAATAGTGGTAACATAATATATAAAGTTAGGTGATTAAAATGTATTTTGCACAGTTAGATGGTGAAATAACTAATAAACAGTCACAAGAATTATTGGATGAAGAATACAAGAAAGCAATAGAATTAGAAAATAAGAATAAAGAACAAAAATTAGAAAAATAGCATCCTTTCTACATAAAAATATAGAAAGTGGTGCTATTTTTATACATTTTTTTAACCTTCCAATGTGAAGGTTATTTTTATTGTCCAAAACGTGCTGATGACAATTAAAAGATTTAAGTGAAGATGGCGAATATAAATATGTGGCTAAAATAGATAAGAAAACGTCTAAGTTATGTCATTCAATCAACGGCAAAGTATTTAAAGTTAAATAAATGATTCCAGGTGTAAATGCGCCACCTATGCATCCATGGTGTAGAAGTACCACAGTGCCACATGTAGGGAATTGGCGAGAGAAATTCTTTAAAGAGCGTAAAGGTAAATATCAAGTAACCAATGAAATATTCGAAAGAGAAAAATTACAAGAAAAAGCTAAAAAAGAAATGCTTGAAATGATAAGTAATGGTAAAATAAAAGTAGAAATTAATCCTGAAAAACAAAATAGACATATGTTAGGTCATAAGCTATATGAGAAATATAAAACTAAGAATTTTTTAGTAGGAAAACGAATACCTAGTTATACAATACTAAAAAGTGATGAATTAAATAGATTGTTAATCCAAAAATTTGGTGCTGGACGATTGATTACTGATAGTGAAGGAAAATGGAAAAATAAAGAAGTAATCAATTTTGGTCAAATTATAGGGAAAGACTATATAAATGGAAAATTTATAAAAACGCAATGGGGTACAGTTCATTATTCAAAAACTGGTAGCCACATTGTTCCAAATGGAAAGGAAGATAAGAATTGAAATTATGGACTTATATTGGTAAAAAAGTAATTTTAGAATTAACTGATGGCCAAAAATTTAGTGGAAAAATTACAAATTATGATGATGAAATAGATAACGAAAGCAGAGAAGACTCTATACATTTAGATGATGGAAACGCTCTATATGATTTTGATGAAAGTCAGATTAAATATATTAAAATATTAGAATAAACATCTAATCGTAAGAAACTATAGTGGTGCTATTTTTATACCCAATTTTAACCTTCCAATGTGAAGGTTATTTTTTAATGTCCAAAACGTGCTGATGACAATTAAAAGATTTAAGTGAAGATGGCGAATATAAATATGTGGCTAAAATAGATAAGAAAACGTCTAAGTTATGTCATTCAATCAACGGCAAAGTATTTAAAGTTAAATAAATGATTCCAGGTGTAAATGCGCCACCTATGCATCCATGGTGTAGAAGTACCACAGTGCCACATGTAGGGAATTGGCGAGACAAGTTCTTTAAAGAGCGTAAAGGTAAATATCAAGTAGAGAATAAAGTATCTGAAAAAGAAAAATTACAAGGAAAAGCTAAAAAAGAAATGCTTGAAATGATAAGTAATGGTAAAATAAAGATGAAATTGAATAATGAAAAACAAGAGCGTCATATCTTAAATACAAATGCATATATTAATAAGAAAAATAATTCATCTTACTTACCAAGTTATATTACAATAGATTCTAATGAAATAGAAAAGTTGACTAAAAAAGAATTTATTGATATTCCTGTTTTATTTGATGATGAAGGGAATTTTAGAAAAAAACAAGTTATAGATTACAAAAAGATAATAGGTAAATCATATGTGAATGGAAAGTATATTGAAACGAATTTAGGTAAAGTTCATTATTCTAAAACTGGATTTCATGTAGTTCCATATATTAAAAAGGAGTGATTAAATATGAAATTACAATCATACTTAGGTAAATCAGTTAAATTAACTCTTACTAATAATAAAGTATTGATTGGAAAAGTGATTGACTTTGATGATAAAGTTGATAATTTCGATAATTATGATTCAATAGAAATTGATACAGGTAGTATTTCATATGATATATCAGAAAATAAAATTAAAACTATAGTTTTAAACACATAACTTTTTTTCTACACAGATAAATAGAAAGTGGTGCTATTTTTATACCCAATTTTAACCTTCCAATGTGAAGGTTATTTTTTAATGTCCAAAACGTGCTGATGATATTTAAAAGCAAGTATGGAATAACAGTCGACAGACTATAAACGGAGGTATATCTCATGGAGAATAATCAAAGTAATATTACTGAAGAACCTAAGAACAATGAGGAATTAAACAACAGTGATGAACAATCACAACAAACTGAGAAAACTTTTTCTCAAGAAGAAGTATCACAAATACTTAAAGACCGTTTGACCAGAGAACGTAAGAAGTCAGATGAACGTATTAAAGATGCTGTTCAAGAAGCTGAGAAATTAGCCAAGATGAATCGTGATCAGAAGACTCAATATGAACTTGAAAAAGTTCTGAAAGAAAATCAAGAACTTAAAGCAGAAAAAGCTTTGAATCAAATGAAAGAGGAAACACGATTAATGCTTAAAGAAGCTGGTGTTGACAATGTTGATGACCAGGTAGTCTAAAAAATGTCTTCTGTGAACATATAATAAAAGCACCACTCTCTTAAAGAATGATGCTTTCAAAATACTTATCTATATCAATTCTAATAATCGATTAACATTTTCTTCAGTTGTGGCCCAACTTGTCGCAAATCTTACAACTCGATGTTGATCATCATATTTTTCCCAAACGGCAAATTTTACTTTTTGTTTTAATTCATTAATTTTATCGTTACTTAAAATGAAGAATTGTTGGTTAGTGGGTGAATCAAAATATAGTCGATATCCTTATTTAAGGAAACCTTCTTTCATTTTATTGGCCATTTCTATCGCATGGCGGCTAATTTTGAAATATAAATCATCTGTAAATAATTCAAGAAATTGTATGCCGGTTAATCGTCCTTTAGCTAAAAGGGCACCATGATGTTTAATACGTGTCGTAAAATGTTTGGGTTCGTTCTGCTTCGTAAATACAACTGCTTCTCCACATAATGCACCGATTTTAGTTCCACCGATATAAAAAATATCACAGAAATTCGCAACATCTTCAATAGTCATATCTGATTGATCACTCATCAAACCATAACCTAAGCGCGCACCGTCCATAAAAAGGGGGAGATTATGTTTTCGGCAAACGTTAGATAGTGCTTCTAATTCATTTTTTGAATATAATGTACCGTATTCAGTAGGATGGGAAATGTATACCATACCAGGAAAGACTATATGATCACGTTTAAAATCACTATTAAATGTTTCAATATAATCTTCAACACCGTTGGCAGTGATTTTTCCTTCTGATGAAGGGATTGTCAGTACTTTATGTCCACTATATTCGATTGCGCCACCTTCATGTACTGCAACATGACCTGTATCTGCTGAGATAACACCTTCATAGCTTTCTAACATGGAGTTAATCACGACTTGATTTGTTTGCGTACCTCCTACTAAAAAACGAATCGTTGCATCAGGACATTTAATTTTATGTTTAATTTGTTGGATAGCTAGATCCGTAAATTGGTCAAAACCATATCCTGGAGCCTGAATTCGATTTGTTTCAATTAAACGTTGTAAAACTTTTTCATGTGCACCTTCTAAATAGTCATTTTCAAAAGATAACATTTACTTTCCCTCCAATATTACAATGAATTACTTTCCTTAATTAGTTAGATTATTCTGATAACTAAGATGGATGAATATATTATATCTTATTTTAAATATATTTCAAATATATTCCGAGCAATATAATGTCAAAATATATTTAATTCCTTTTCTCGCTTTCGCTATTTATTGAATTATTTTTGGAAAAGCCGTATCATTTAATCAATAAAAAGAAAAGGGGATTAGAACATGGAACAAATTAAATTTAAGACTTTTACAGAAAGTAGTTTAGAAAAATTAGAAAGTACTTTAAATGAATTTTTAAAATCAGAAGAAGGGGCAAATTATCGTTTGTTAAATGTTACAATTAAACAGACTGAAGAACAAAAGTTTCCAAATATTGAGGAAGATTTCACTGCTTTTGTGACTTTAGTCAAAAATGAGTCAAATTAAAAGATAATATGTCGTTAGGAGTATATGTTTATGGAATTAAAGTTTTCTCATGATTTGGGTATGCTTTTTACGATATTACTTGCAATAGGTTTTGTAATTAATGTTGTTTTAGCATTTATTATTATATTTTTGGAGAGAAACCGACGTAGTGCAAGTTCTACATGGGCGTGGTTATTTGTACTATTTGTATTACCTTTAATTGGTTTTATCCTTTATTTATTCTTTGGACGTACAGTGTCTAAACGTAAGTTGGATAAAAATAATGGTAAAGAATTAGATGCCTTTAATGAACTTATTGATAAACAGATTAAGGATTTTGATGAACACAATTATGGTACTGATAACGAATTAGTAGCGAAACACCATGACCTAGTACGAATGTTACTTATGAATCAAGATGGATTTATTACTGAAAATAACCAACTTGATGTTTTTACAGATGGTCATGAATTATATGATCAAATGTTAGAAGATATTCGAAATGCTAAAGATTATATTCATTTAGAATACTTTGGCTTCGAATTGGATGGCTTAGGTAAACGTATCATCAAAGCATTAGAGGAAAAACTGAAAGAAGGTTTAGAAGTCAAATTATTATATGACGATGTCGGTTCTAAAAAAGTTGGAAGAGCTAATTTTAAACACTTTAATGAACTAGGCGGAGAAGTAGAGGCGTTTTTTGCTTCTAAATTACCTATTATCAATTTTAGTATGAACAACCGTAATCACCGTAAAATTGTAGTCATTGATGGACAAGTTGGCTATATAGGTGGCTTCAACGTTGGTGATGATTATCTTGGTTTAGGTAAATTAGGTTATTGGAGAGATACGCATTTTAGAATTGCTGGAGATGCAGTTGATGGTTTACAAACTCGATTTATGATGGACTGGAATTCACAAGCACATAGACCACAATTCGAATATAACGATAGATATTTCCCGAAAAAGCATGTGCAAGATGGACATGTACCTATGCAAATTGTGGCGAGTAGTCCAGCAGAAGATTGGCATCAAATTGAATTTGGTTATACTAAAATGATTATGAAAGCGAAAAAGTCGATTTATATACAAACGCCTTATTTTATTCCAGATAATTCATATATCAATGCTTTGAAAATGGCAGCAGCGACTGGTATTGAGGTACATTTAATGATTCCTTGTAAGCCAGACCATCCATTTGTTTATTGGGCAACATTTGCGAATGCGGCACAATTATTAGAAAGTGGTGTCCATATTTATACATATGAAAATGGATTCCTACATTCTAAAGTATGTTTAATTGATGATGAGGTCGTGTCAGTCGGTTCAGCAAACATGGACTATAGAAGTTTTGAATTAAACTTTGAGGTTAATGCATTTGTGTATGATAAAGATATGACTAAAAAAATTAAACAAGCTTATAAAGAAGATATTAAAAAGTCAAAAGAATTAACAATAGAAGGCTATAGAAATCGTTCATTAACAATTAAAATTAAAGAAGATTTAGCTAAACTTATTTCACCAATTTTATAATAAACAAAAAATCTGTCACTAATGGTGGCAGTTTTTTGTTTATTATAAGTATATTATGTAAAGTATGTGACAAATGTCATATCTAAATAATGACAAACGCTACTATTTTGAGTTATACAAACTTGATATTCTGTATTCAACTCAAAAAAGAGGTGGTATAAATGATAAAAATAAATCATTTAAGTAAACAATTTAACAATGTCAATGTACTTGAAAATATTAACTTAAATATAGAAGATGGGATTTGCACGGCACTCATTGGCAAGAATGGGGCAGGAAAATCAACATTAATCGATATTATTATTGGTAATAAAGCAATGGAATTTGGTGAAATTATTGATAAACATAGTTTAATTAATAGAAAATATATGGCTGTTTTATATCAAAAAACACATTTTCCAAAATTAGTAAAAGTAAAAGAGTTATTTAATTTATATTGTAGTTTATACCAAGAGCATATTTCTAAAGAGGATTTTATGAATATCACTAACTTTGACGAACAATTGTTAAATCAATGGGCTTCAAAGCTTTCTGGTGGACAACAAAGAATTTTAGATTTTGCCTTAACAGTTACAGGTAGACCAAAGTTACTTATATTAGATGAGCCAACCACTGCAATGGATATTGAAACGAGAGAACATTTTTGGAAAATAATCAATCGATTTAAAAGTGAAGGTATGACCATCTTATATACCACACATTATATAGAGGAAGTAGAAAGAATGGCTGATCAAATTGCTTTATTAGAAAATGGTCATATTAAAATTAAGGGGGATATAAATAAAATAAAGTCTTTAGAAAAAGCATCTTACATATATATTCCACTTAAATATAAAGATGAAGTTCAAAAACTGGCTGTTAATTTTATATTCAAAAAATTAGAACAAAAGTTCGAAATTAAAACAAAACAAGTCAAGGACATATTAATTGAAATGATGAATCAGAATATTGATTTAAATGAAATTGAAATATATAAATCATCTCTATTAGAAGTGCTATTTAATAAGTCGAATATCAGTGAGGAGGAAATATAATGCTAATGTCTTATTTTACAATCGAATTTAAAGTTCTACTTAGGAAAAGATTATATTTAATTATGTCCATATGTTTACCACTATTTTTTTATCTTTTATTCACTTCTATATTAGATTTGCCTAAATCTGAAAGAATAATATTTTATAAGGAATATATGTATAGTATGGTAGTATTTAGTTGTATGAACTTTTGTTTGATTTCATTTCCTGTTGATATGATTGAAGAAAGAACAAATGGGTGGTTTAAGCATCTTATGACCACACCTCTCAATATAACGTCATATTATTTGGTTAAAGTTAGTAAGACTACTTTTCAGTTTTTATTAGCTATTGTATTAATATTTGTAGTAGCACATTTTTATAATAACGTAAATATGGAAATGATAAAGTGGATAAAATCTGCAGTTATATTATGGATAGGTGCTAGTTTGTTGTTAACATTAGGTTTAATTATTGCTCAATTTAACGATACTCAAAAAGCAAGCAGTATTGCTAACTTAATAGGTATAGGATTAGCGATTTTAGGAGGTTTATGGTTCCCAACTAACACATTTCCTAATTGGTTACAAACTATTTCTAAATTAACACCTACTTATCATCTTAAACATTTGGCTTATCGTTTAAGTAAAGGTGATAGTCTCGATTTTACTTCTTTTGGAATAATATTTTTTTATAGCGTGATATTTTTAATTATCGCAATACTGATTAATAAACAGAAAGCAGTGGATTAATATGGCAAATGTATCCGTTTGGACAAAAATTGGAACTAGAATAACTCCTTTAATTTATTTGATTTTTCCGATATTAAACCTTATCGATTACAGTATTGACAGACCCAAATTGGAATATTTACTGATTCTAATCATTTTTGCAATTGATTATATCACAATTGTCTTTTACTATAATCACATGAGTGATAAAACACTATATACACTGTTTCTGATTCACTATATATTATTAGATTATTTTGTTATATGTAAACAACCAATGAATGCATTATTTTTCTTCTTTAGTGCATTTGCTATTCCTTTCATGTTGAAAAAAGGATTTAAGTCTAAATATTTTATTACATTTGTTATTGCGATGATAGTAACACTAGGAATCACTTTTATTTTTATAAATGAAGCAACATTACCTCTATCAATTTATTTTGTGGTCATTTTTTTAATGTGTGTAGGGAATATTTATGCTTTAGAAGAGCGTAAAATGAAAGAAAAACTTACAGAACAGAATAAATACATTAATATTCTAATAGCGGAACAAGAAAGATCACGTATAGGACAAGATTTACATGATACGTTGGGTCACGTTTTTGCAAGTTTAACATTAAAATCAGAGCTAGCTATGAAACTGATTGATCAACAACCAACTAAAGCTAGAGATGAAATAGAATCAATCAATGAACTATCAAAAGACACGTTAAAAAAAGTGAGAAATATAATAGAAAATCTTCAAACGCCTTCATTTCTAGAAGAAGTCAAAGCTGTCTCGACAATTTTAAAAGATGCTCAAATTGATTTTGCTTTTTCTAACACACAAATAGTAGCATCTTTAAATCCAGCTAAACAGGCTTTAGTATCCATGATTTTAAAAGAGGCGATAAATAATATAATTAAACATGCTAATGCAACTGAAGTTAAAATTAATTTAAGTGATTATCAAAATTGCATTATTTTAACTATCCAAGATAACGGTATAGGAATGAATAATAAAGATAAAGAAAAGCTTGGTAGTATTCGGAGTAGAGTAAATTATTTAAACGGAGAACTAAATATTGAAAACCACAATGGAACTAAGCTAACAATCTGTGTACCTAGAGGTGAAATGATGTGATTACAATGATTATAGCTGAAGATCAACATATGCTTAGAAAAGCAATGGTACAACTTATAGAATTAAATGATGATTTGAAGGTATTAGCAGATGTAGGAAATGGTAATGAGGCATTAGAGTTAATAAAAACATATAAACCTGATATTGCAATACTAGATATAGAAATGCCAGGTAAGACAGGTATTGAAGTCTTAGCAGAATCTAAAACTTTAAAATTACAGACCAAAATTATTATTGTTACAACTTTTAAAAGACCAGGATATTTTGAAAAAGCTGTAGCAAATGATGTAGATGCATATGTTTTAAAAGAGCGATCCATAGATGAATTAGTAAATACTATTCAGAAGGTAGTTAAAGGGAAGAAAGAATATAGTGATAGCTTGATGACATCATTAATTACGTACACCAATCCATTAACGCACAAAGAACAAGTTGTCTTACGAGAAATCGGTAATGGATTAAGTAGTAAGGATATTGCAGATAAATTATATTTATCAAATGGAACAATACGTAATTATACCTCATCTATTATTGATAAACTTGAAGCAGAAAATCGTTTTGATGCTTGGAAAATTGCCACAAATAATGGGTGGATATAATTAGCTTGGTTGTTTATCAACATGTTCTGAAAGTAATTTTAAAATTTCAATTGCTTTATAAGTTGGTGTTTCAATGCTTAAAGTATGATCGAATGTATGATTTTGGGGTGTTTTAACTTTATAAGTAATTTCATAGCTATCAATGATGCAATCTATAATTTCCATAATTTCCCCCTCCTAAAAATTTTATTGAATTAATTGTTTTATTAATTTTTATATACCACAAATTTTACAAATTATTCCTCTAATATTCACATAAATGTTACAAAATAAATATTTTTTTGAAATGAAAAAAGGCCATTGAATTTGATTTCAATGGCACGCTTTGTTTATTATTGATATTTCATAAAATTAATTGCTATCGTTTTCTTTTTTCCATGAAATTAGTAATTAAATAAACGATAAATCCTACAAAAATCCCTAAAAATAATGCAACTACGGCAGAAACTATAGTTGGGAATTTAAATACAACTTGCATTACAATACCTATTATAACTGCCACAATGACTGCTATAAGTGTGACTCTATTCTCACTAGACATATTGTTAATTCACTCCTATCATTGATTATTATATCATGGTCATGCTTGTTTAAAAATTTTTATTTAGTATTGACGCTATGATTATTATTCATTATGATTAGTCAGGATAAATAAGTAAGAATGGGTGACATCAATGAAATCGAAAAAGTCTTTATCAACACTCGTGTTGGTAATCATAGTTGTTTGTGTATTATTGTTTCAATTTATTAATCATACTGGACCATTTAGTGGATCTAAATCTGAAAATACTAGCACAGAATTAAAAGGAAAGGAAAAAGTCCATATTGATAGGGTAGTTGACGGTGATACATTTGTAGCAAAACAGGGCAACAAAAATATTAAAGTGCGTTTAATTGGTGTTGATACGCCTGAAACAGTTAAACCGAACACACCTGTTCAACCTTATGGTAAAGAAGCTTCAAACTATAGTAAGAAAACTTTAACCAATAAAGATGTATATCTTGAATATGATAAAGAAAAAAATGACAGATATGGTAGAACATTAGCATATGTATGGCTAGATAAAGATCATATGTATAATAAAGAACTAATTGAAAAAGGTTTAGCAAGAGAGAAGTACTTTGCGCCAAATGGCAAGTATAGAGATGTATTTAAAAAAGCTCAAAATGAAGCTAAGAAAAACAAAGTTAATATTTGGAGTTAATATATAATAAAAAGGCCAATACATTTATGAATATCATTTCATAAATGTATTGGCCTTTTATCATATCAATTTTAATTAAATTGTTGTGTAACTTGTTCAACTTGATCTTTAGTTAGTGGATGTTTAGATAAACTTACTGCATCGCTAATCACTTTTTCAAGTGATGATTTAGTTGAAACTGTGTCTACATATTTGTCGCTTTCTTCAGAACCTTCGATAATATTGACAGTTCCATCATTAAAATACACCACACCGATACTTTGAATTTTGAAATTAAACTGTGACTCGATTTGGTCTTTTAATGCTTTAGCGTTATTAGCAGCTTGTTGGTATGGATCATAATCATAAAATTCATAAATCACTCGATTATCTTGAAGCATTTCAATAAATGTATAGACACCTTCACGAGTAGTATTGAATTGTTTATGATACTGTTCACTAATATAATGTCCAACTATTTTATCTCTATTTAGAGGTTGTTGGTCTAAATTAATATGCTTATCAGGCACATCAAAATGATAGAAAGTTTTTTGGTTCCAATGTTTAACATCAACATTGATTAAACCGACATCAGTAACAATAATGAAATCAAATGATCTTACATAATCAAATAATGGATGTTTAGTGGCAAGGTTACTCGTTGCTATAATGTTATATACATTTAATTGACCACTTTCCACAAATTGATCTAAGATACCTCGTAAATCACGCTTAGCATTTTTGAATGCATGTGGGCTAATGCCTTTGTTGGTACTTAGCATTTGATTTTTTAAAGAAAGATTTTCCTCACTTAAAGCTGAATTTTTGGCTACGATTTGATTTTTTGCATATTCTTCAGTTTCAACTCTACTTTTTAAATACTGTTGATTCAAGAAAAATGCGATAATCAAAACAATGATGATAATTATTAGAATTATCGATAAAGTTGACATAATTTTCACCCGAATCTATTTAGATTTAAACAGTAATGCATATGTATGATAGTGATATGAAATATTAATTTTTATGAAAAAGAAAATAATATATATAATCAAAATCACACAATTGATAACTCAATATTGATTATAAACTTACATTTAATGATGTTCAATCTATTGTAAGTGAAATTAAGAATAATATTTGAAATTTTAACGTTATAGACACTTTTAATAAATAACCATTGGAGTAACCACCAATTAAGATAAAATAATAAAAATTTATCAAGATATTAAATATAATTTTTACTAATTGTTCACAAATAATCAATTGAAAAAGATGTAGCTAGAAGGTATAATATAGGGTATGAAAGCGTTTACTAAGAAGGTGGTGTACATGTATATGGAAGAACATTCAAATACTCAAACTTTAGTTGAAGCATTAATTCAATCATCATCACAATCTTTCAAATTTCATGGTGTTGTAGCAATGCAGTTATTTTTAAGTGATGACCTTGAACTACCTTCAAAAGTAGATATTTGTGTAGAACGAAAAAAGTTAATAGATGTTGTCAAAGCTATACCTAATTATTTTAATGTTCGCCTTTTTAATAAAGCTGGTGAATGTTCCGATAGTCATAACATGTCATTAAAAGAAATTACACATGCAAATGTTTATGATGAAGAGCGTCAAATTATGAAGATTTTTGTATATGATGTTGTGAATGATGAGTGGATATTTAGGTTGAATTCCCAAATTCGTTTGCCTAAGAATAATATTTATTTCCATTCATTAAATTATGATGTGGATTATATTAAACCGGAAATCGTACTGATGTATGATTTATTAGATAACCAAAACTATCATCAATTCTCGAATTATAAAAAAGTAATTGATTCATTGAGTTACTATCAATTTTTCATTCTTAAACTTGTTGTGGGTGAAAAAAGAATTAAAGAAGCTATTTTAAATAATAAAAAGATATTAGAAGCTTAAAAGCAACTTTCTAAAGGACTAGATTTTGTCCTATTTAGAAAGTTGCTTTTTTAATTAATCTTTTATGCAAACACCATGATAACAGAATTCATATGTTGCTCTTACAGCTTTTTCTGCGTCTTCTAATTTGATACCAAACATCATTGAAATTTCAGATGCCCCTTGGTTAATCATTTTTAAATTAATATTAGATTCTGCAAGTGCATGGGTAATTTTACTGGCAGTACCAATAACTCTATTCATTCCTTCACCAACAATCATTAAAATTGCAAGGTCGTGATCGATACTCAATTCATCAACATCACAATGTCTTTGTATATCGTTTAGTACACGACTTTCTACATCTCTTATTTGGTCAGAGCGCATGACAAGACTGATATTATCTATACCTGAAGGCATATGATCAAATGAAATATTATAATCTTCAAGAACACCTAAAATCTTTCTTGTGAAACCAACTTGTCTGTTCATCAAGTATTTTTTGATATTAATAACAGTAAAATCTTTATCACAACTAATACCACTTATAACATTTTTAGAATTGATTTCCCTATCATGTAAGATAAATGTGCCTTTATCTTCAGGACGGTTTGTATTCTTAATAACAACAGGGATACGGTCTTTATGTAAAGGTTGTAGCGCCTCATCATGGAATACACTAAAACCAGCGTATGAAAGTTCACGCATTTCTCTATAAGTTATTTCTTCGATAATTTCAGGATTTTTAATAATGTTAGGATTTGCCTTGAATATACCAGATACATCTGTAAAGTTCTCATATAGGGATGCTTTAACACCTCGAGCAATAATAGCACCCGTAATATCTGAGCCACCTCTAGGAAAAGTAACTATAAAATTATGTTTGGAAACGCCAAAGAATCCAGGAATGATTAATTTCTCTTTGTAATCATTTAATTTGAATATTTGTTCATAGGCAGAATCTAAAATTTGAGCTTGTTTAGGTAAATCAGTGACTAAAATACCTGCATCTTTCGGTGAAATATATTTAGTAGGAACACCTTGGCTATTGTTGTAAGCTGCGATAAGTTGTGCATTAAAGTCTTCGCCGCATGACACAATAGCATCATAAAGACGTGCAGGTTTATCTTTAAGTTCACGGATATGTTTTTCCAAAGTTTCATCAATTGTAGTAAGAATATCACGGTCCATATCTAATTCTTCAACAATATCTGCATAACGTTGAATAATCTCATGCTTTTTATGTTGATAGTCAATGTTGTTGATGACTTTTTCATATAAACGAATGAGTAAGTCAGTCGTTTTAATATCATCACTTGAACGTTTTCCTGGAGCAGAAACGATAATAATCTTACGTTCTGGATCATCATTAACAATTTTTAATACTTTTTTAATTTGCTTGGCGTTAGAGACTGAACTGCCTCCAAATTTAGCTACTTTCATAATAAAACAACCTTTCTAAAAAATCAGAAAATTTTATTTAGTTTTTCGGTGGAGCGTGGTACTATAAAGTTATATTTTCATTATTGTGAACTTTACAAAAATTAAGAATAATTCTATAATATACCATCATATAGTATTTTTCAACGATACATTTGTTTTTCTCAAGTGAACAAGGAGGTACAGCAACATGAAGGAATTAAATATTGCATTACTTGGCTTAGGTACTGTAGGATCAGGCGTTGTTAAAATTATTGAAGAGAATAGGCAACAAATTAAAGATACGCTCAATAAAGATATTGTTATCAAACATATACTTGTTCGTGACAAATCTAAGAAACGTCCATTAAATATTAGTCAATATCACTTAACTGAAGATGTAAATGAAATTTTAAATGATGACACTATTGATATTGTTGTGGAAGTTATGGGAGGCATTGAACCTACAGTTGATTGGTTACGTAGTGCTTTAAAGAATAAAAAACATGTCATTACTGCGAATAAAGATTTATTAGCAGTACATTTAAAATTACTTGAAGATTTGGCAGAAGCTAACGGTGTTGCTTTAAAATTTGAAGCTAGTGTTGCAGGTGGTATTCCTATTGTGAATGCAATTAATAATGGTTTGAATGCCAATAATATATCTAAATTTATGGGGATTTTAAATGGAACATCAAACTTTATTCTTTCAAAGATGACTCAAGATCAAACAACATTTGAAGATGCACTTAAGGAAGCTAAGCGTCTAGGTTTTGCTGAAGCTGATCCAACAGACGATGTAGATGGTGTAGACGCCGCTAGAAAAGTAGTAATTACGTCTTATCTATCATTTAACCAAGTGATTAAACTTAATGATGTTCAATTGACAGGTATTAGAAATACGACATTAAGTGATATCAATGCGGCAAAGGCACTAGGATATAAAATTAAATTGATTGGTAAGGGAACTTATAATAATGGAAAGGTTAATGCATCCGTAGAACCTACTTTGATCGATGAAAAGCATCAACTTGCGGCAGTTGAAAATGAGTATAATGCCATTTATGTCATTGGTGATGCTGTAGGCGATACAATGTTTTATGGTAAAGGTGCAGGTAGTTTAGCTACAGGCAGTGCTGTAGTGAGTGATTTACTGAATGTTGCTTTATTCTTTGAATCAAATTTACATACGCTACCACCTCATTTTGAATTGAAAACTGAAGAGACAAGAGAAATGATGGATAATGAAGAAGCCGTTCTTGTTCAAGAAAAGTTAAACTTTTATGTAGTGCTTAAATCTCAAGCACAGTCTGAAGAAAAGTTAGAAAAAGAGCTTAAATCACATTTACCATTCCATAAATCATTAAAGGTAACTAAGCGTGACGCAGATACGTATGCAATAGTAATTTTAGGATTAGATCAATCACCTGAACAATTATTAAATGATGCAGGATTTGATGTTAATAAAGTTTATCCAGTAGAAGGGGTTTAATACTTATGAAAAGATGGCAAGGTTTAGTTAGAGAATTTGAAACATATTTACCTGTAAATGATCAAACACCTCAATTAACGTTGAATGAAGGTAATACACCGTTAATTTATTGTGCAAATATGTCGGAAATGCTTGGGATTGAATTATACGTGAAATATGAAGGTGCGAACCCAACAGGTTCTTTTAAAGATAGAGGCATGGTTATGGCTGTAACTAAAGCAAAAGAACAAGGTAAAAAAATTGTTATTTGTGCGTCAACAGGTAATACGTCAGCATCTGCAGCGGCATATGCAGCGAGAGCAGGATTAAAAGCAATAGTAGTTATTCCTGAAGGTAAAATTGCTTTAGGTAAATTATCACAAGCAGTAATGTATGGTGCGGAAATCGTATCTATCGAAGGAAATTTTGATGAAGCTTTAGAAATAGTAAAAGAAATTGCTAAAAATGGCGATATTGAATTGGTGAACTCTGTTAATCCATTTAGAATAGAAGGGCAGAAAACGGGTGCCTTTGAGTTAGTAGAACAACTTGACGGAGAAGCGTCAGATATTTTGGCGATTCCAGTTGGGAATGCAGGTAACATAACTGCATATTGGAAAGGTTTCAAGGAATATCATGAGAAAAAAGGTAGTCAACTACCACAATTATTTGGTTTCCAAGCAGAAGGCGCGTCACCAATCGTTCAAAATAAGGTCATTAAAAATCCAGAAACAGTCGCTACTGCTATTCGTATTGGAAATCCTGCGAGTTGGGAGAAAGCGACTAATGCACTAAACGAATCAAATGGCTTAATTGATAGTGTGACAGATGAAGAAATCTTAGAAGCTTATCAAATGATGACATCTAAGGAAGGGGTATTCAGTGAACCTGCTAGTAATGCCTCAATTGCAGGTTTAATTAAATTAAAACGTGTTGGTCGCTTACCACAAGGCAAAAAAGTTGTAGCTGTTTTAACAGGAAACGGTTTGAAAGATCCAGACACAGCTATTTCTTTACTAGACAACCCAATTCAACCACTTCCTAATGATAAAGAAAGCATCATTAAGTATATTAAAGGAGCTTTATAATATGGAAGCTATGTTAAAGTTGAAAATTCCCGCTTCAACTGCAAATTTAGGTGTTGGATTTGATTCGATTGGTATGGCATTAAATAAATATCTTCATATGAACGTCAAAGCAATTCAAGGTGATAATTGGGAATTTAACTACTTTAATGAAGAACTAGAGTGTTTACCAAAGGACAAATCCAATTATATTTATCAGGTCGCTCAAAAAGTTGCTAATAAATATGATGTAGAGTTACCAGCGTTAAGTATCGATATGAGAAGTGATATACCTTTAGCAAGAGGTTTAGGTTCTTCAGCTTCAGCGTTAGTAGGTGCACTCTATATTGCTAACTATTTCGGAAATATTCAATTATCTCAGTATGAATTACTTCAACTTGCAACTGAGTTTGAAGGTCATCCTGATAATGTAGCGCCTACTATATATGGTGGATTAATTTCTGGTTATTATAATCCAGATACTAAAGTGACAGATGTTGCACGTATTGATGTACCTAAAGTAGATATCATACTAACAATACCACCTTATGAACTTAAAACTGAAGATTCTCGTCAAGCATTACCAAATACTTTTTCACATTCTAATGCGGTAAGAAATAGTGCAATCAGTAATACAATGATCTGTGCATTAATACAACACAAATATGAATTAGCTGGAAAAATGATGGAACAAGATGGTTTTCATGAACCCTATCGTCAACATTTAATTCCAGAATTTGCAACAATTAGACAAATTTCTAAAGCACACAATGCATATGCAACTGTCATTAGTGGTGCGGGACCAACAGTATTAACGATGAGTCCACGTGAACATAGTGGTGAAATAGTAAGAACTTTAAAGAATGACATGTCACATTGTATCTCAGAATTAGTGACTATCAATGAAGTTGGTGTCATTGAAGAAATAGTGTACCAGTGAGCTTGTTTTGATGTAAAATATAGATAAGTCATTGAAAGGAGATTCGAAATAACATGAGTAAATATAAAGTAATCGTAATGGATATGGATGACACACTAATGAATAGTGAGAATCAAGTATCTCCAGAAACACAATCTTATCTTATTGATATTCAAGACAAAGGATATAAAGTTGTTTTAGCTTCAGGAAGACCAACTGAAGGGATGTTACCTGTAGCAAGAACATTGAAATTAAATGAACATGAAAGTTATATTATTAGTTATAACGGTGGTAAAACAATTAATATGACTACAGAACAAGTAGAAGTAAGTCAAAGCGTATCTAAAGAAAATTTTGACGCGATTGTAGATTATTGCCGTGAAAAAGGCTTTTTAGTATTAACTTATGACGAAGGTTATATTATTTATGATGGCGATCATGAATACATGAATATTGAATCAGAATTAACTGGTCTACCGATGAAACGTGTGGAAGATATTAAATCTTATATTACACATAGTGTGCCAAAAGTTATGGGCGTCGATTATGTAGGTAATATTACTGAAGCGCGTATCGACTTGAATGGTTTCTTTAATGAGGACATTGATGTTACTACAAGTAAGCCCTTCTTTTTAGAGTTTATGGCAAGAGATGTTTCAAAAGGTAATGCTATTACAGCATTATGTAAAAAACTAGATATTTCACTTGAAGAAGTGGTTGCATTTGGTGATAGTTTAAATGATCAATCCATGTTAGAGGTTGTTGGTCATGCCGTAGCTATGGGTAATGCAAGTGACGAATTAAAAAATATTGCGGATGAAGTAACTTTAGATAATAATTCTAATGGCATTCCACATGCTTTAAAACGTCTTTTATAATTAAATAGACTTAGGTATCTTGATGGTAACGCGATAACATATTTACTAACATGTTATCGATGTATACCAAGGACAAGTTACCTAAGTCTTTTTTTAGATTATTTTGCTGTGTGTGTCCAATCATTTTTGCCTTTATAGCGCTTAACATGTGCATAAACTTGATCCGCAGCATAATCAAGGTTTGTATAAACAGTTATAGTAAATGCTGATTGGTTTTCTTGAAACTTTTCTTCTAAAAATACTTCTTTAAGATGTGTAAATAAGTTGTTCATTTGGTCGTGATTCAAACTTGGATATTCTCGCAATGTATTCTTAACGAGTTGACCATTTTTTTCTTCTAAAGATTGCACGACAATAACAAAACGTTCGTCACTTTTAATCACATCATCGAACAAATTTGTTTGACCAATCATTGAAACCACCTCATAAGCCATTTTTCTTAACTTTATTATACATGATATTTTGTTTGCAGAAAATAAACTTTAATTATAAAACAATAGTAATTTATTAATTGTTGCGCGTTCATTTTGACAAAATAAAATACACCTTTCAATTAAAATTAGTTAAACAAATCAATTGAAAGGTGTAATGAATATTAATCATTTTAATGACTTTTAATTATTTTTGAAAATATGAGAACTTAAATCCATTTCTTCAAGTTTGACAAACTTCGTTTTCTTAATCATTTTATGAACAAAGAAGATAATTGCTAGGATTAGAATAGGTGCAAAGTTTCTAATCACGCTAATCCAATCACCAGAAGCAATGCTTCCGAAAGAACTACCAAATAATAAGAATAATAATGTAGCAATTACAACTATAGGACCGAATGGATAAAACGGTGCTTTATATGGTAATAATTCATTAGCATCTTTACCTTGTTTTTTAATAGCACAACGCACTCTTATTTGTGCCCAAATACTAGAGCCCCAAACAATGATGACCATCGAACCAATAATGTTTAATAAATTAAATACAGCATTTGAATTAAAATTAGCATATATTACTACAGCTACTACTAATAAATAAGTTGTTAGAATAGATCTAATCGGTAATTTAGTAGCTTTATTTAATTTGCTGAAAAATTGTGGTGCTTGTTTATCAACACTTAATGAATAAAGCATCCTGCTTGTTGTATAAATACCTGAGTTTGCAGCTGATAATAATGAAGTTAAAATAACTGCATTAATGACTGAAGCAGCAAAGGCAATACCTATACGGTCAAATACGATTGTAAATGGACTTTGAGTAACAGATTGACTTTCATTTAATAGTAATGGATCAGTATATGGGATTATTGCAGCGATAACTGCTATAGATAATACATAGAATAATAAAATTCTCCAAAATACTTGTTTAATCGCTCTAGGCATTGATTTACTTGGATCACTTGATTCTCCAGCTGTGACTGCAACAACTTCTGTACCACCTACAGAAAAGCCAGCAACTAATAAAACACTTAAGATACCTGAGATACCACCTACAAAAGGTGCTTCTCCTTTAGTATAATTTTCAAATCCATAAGAATGTCCACCTAAAATACCAAAAATCATCAAAATACCAAAAACTATAAATACAATAATTGTGACTACTTTAATTAGTGATAACCAAAACTCTGTTTCACCAAATGCTTTTACTGAGAAGATATTTAGTAGTAAAAGTAACGTAATAAATATCAAGCTCCAAGCTAAGGGACTAAAGAAATTAAAAGCATCCCAAAACTTTAACACATTTGCTGCAACAATAACGTCTACACTTGTTACAAGGGTCCACATTCCCCAATATAACCAGCCCATGGTAAAACCTAATGACGGATCAACAAATCGTGTAGAGTAAGAACTAAATGAACCAGATACTGGATAGAAAGTAGCTAATTCACCAATAGACGCCATTAAAAAATAAAGCATGATACCTATTAACAGGTAAGCAAGAATAGCGCCGCCAGGTCCAGCTTCGGAAATGACACTACCTGTGGCCACAAACAAACCAGTTCCGATTGCACCACCTATAGCAATCATGGTTATGTGTCTGGAGGTTAAACCTCTCTTCATATTATTATCTTCCATATACTGTCTCCCATCTATTTTAAATATATCCATCATTTTAATTCTTTTATACCTACTATTCAATAGTAATTTAGCACTTTAAAGCAAAATATTCAAATTTTCTGATAATTATCTAAGAAAAGGCGTTTAAGTTTCATTCATTTAGGGGATACTTTATAATGGATACTATATTATAATAATTCTAATTTAAGTGGAGGGGAATTTAATGTCTAAACAAGACGGCAAGTTAACAGGTTTATTCGGCGCACCCGTGTCTGATAGAGAAAATAGTATGACAGCAGGTCCAAGAGGTCCACTTTTAATGCAGGATATTTACTTCTTAGAGCAAATGTCACATTTTGATCGTGAAGTGATTCCTGAAAGACGTATGCATGCTAAAGGTTCTGGTGCATTTGGAACATTTACAGTCACTAACGATATTACACAATATACAAGTGCTAAAATGTTTTCAGAAGTAGGTAAACAAACTGAAATGTTCGCAAGATTTTCTACTGTATCTGGTGAAAGAGGTGCAGCAGATGCTGAGAGAGACATTCGTGGATTTGCTTTGAAATTCTATACTGAAGACGGAAACTGGGATTTAGTTGGTAATAATACGCCTGTATTCTTCTTTAGAGACCCTAAATTATTCGTAAGTTTAAATAGAGCAGTTAAAAGAGACCCAAGAACAAATATGAGAAGTGCACAAAATAACTGGGATTTCTGGACAGGATTGCCAGAAGCATTACATCAAGTGACAATTTTAATGTCTGATAGAGGTATTCCAAAAGATTTACGACATATGCATGGATTCGGTTCACACACATATTCTATGTACAATGATAAAGGTGAACGCGTATGGGTTAAATATCATTTTAGAACACAACAAGGCATTGAAAATTTAACAGATGAAGAAGCGGCTAACGTGATTGCTACGGATCGTGATTCATCACAACGTGATTTATATAATGCGATTGAAAATGGCGATTATCCTAAATGGAAAATGTATATTCAAGTAATGACAGAAGAACAAGCAAGAAATCATAAAGATAACCCATTTGATTTAACAAAAGTTTGGTACCATGGTGATTATCCATTAATTGAAGTTGGAGAATTTGAATTAAACCGCAATCCTAATAACTACTTCCAAGATGTTGAACAAGCTGCTTTTGCACCTACAAACATCGTTCCAGGTCTAGACTATTCACCAGACAAAATGTTACAAGGTCGTTTATTCTCTTATGGTGATGCTCAACGTTATAGATTAGGAGTTAACCATTGGCAAATACCAGTTAACCAACCTAAAGGTGTAGGTATTGAAAATTTATGTCCATTTAGTCGTGATGGACAAATGCGTATTTTAGATGATAACCAAGGTGGCGGACCTCATTATTATCCAAATAATCAAGGTGTGTATGATTCTCAACCAGAATTTAAAAAGCCACCATTCCCAGCTGATGGTGATGGTTATGAATATAACCAACGTCAAGATGATGATAACTACTTTGAACAACCAGGTAAGTTATTTAGATTACAATCAGATGAAGCCAAAGAGAGACTCTTTACTAATACAGCAAATGCGATGGATGGTGTGACTGAGGATATTAAACGACGTCATATTCGTCATTGTTATAAAGCAGATCCAGATTATGGTAAAGGTGTAGCGAAAGCATTAGGTATTGATATTGATTCAATTGATTTAGAAGGTGAGCAAGACGAAACTTATGAGAACTTTAAAAATTAAAAGTTAAGATTGCGCACAGAAGATTTATATGATAAAATTTTAAATCGTAAGTATTCCTAACTAGAAAGGGTGTTGAACGTGCGCGTAAATATCACATTAGCATGCACAGAATGTGGCGATCGTAACTATATCACTACTAAAAATAAAAGAAATAATCCTGAGCGTATTGAAATGAAAAAATACTGCCCAAGATTAAATAAATATACGTTACATCGTGAAACTAAATAATCACTTATCTTTCAAATACGACAATTTGAAATGCGAAAAGACCTTTTTCTTAATTGAAAAAGGTCTTTTTTTAATAAAGAAAGTCAACAATTTACTTAGCTAAGGAAATTTCAAGGTTGCAAAAATCAAAATACGTGTTATTATATAAAACGTAATAATTACGATTTAAAAAAAGAGAGGTAATAAGAATGGCTAAGAAATCAAAAATCGCAAAAGAACAAAAAAGACAAGAATTAGTAGATAAATATTTTGAATTACGAAAAGAACTTAAAGCTAAAGGTGATTATGAAGCTTTAAGAAAATTACCACGTGATTCATCACCTACACGTTTAACTCGTAGATGTAAAGTGACTGGACGTCCAAGAGGTGTATTGAGAAAATTCGAAATGTCACGTATCGCATTTAGAGAACATGCTCATAAAGGACAAATACCAGGTGTGAAAAAATCAAGTTGGTAAAACTCGTACTAAAGTCCATTTACAAGAACAATAAAACAATGTAAAGTAAGTAAGGATAATATTTTTCTGAATAAAGCAACTGATTTTGTTTTGATTATTCGGATTTTAGCTATTTATCCCAAAATATATTGTTTTTATAAAGGGGCTTTTAGATTAATATGAAAATATTTGATTATGAAGACATACAACTAATACCAAACAAATGTATTGTTGAAAGTAGATCTGAATGTGATACATCAATTCAATTTGGTCCACGTTCATTTAAACTTCCAGTTGTACCAGCTAACATGCAAACGGTTATGAATGAAGATTTAGCACAATGGTTTGCAGAAAATGACTATTTTTATATCATGCATCGATTTAATGAAGCAGCTAGAATTCCGTTTATCAAAAAAATGCAAAGTAATCATTTATTTGCATCTATTTCAGTTGGTGTAAAAAAAACCGAGTTTGAATTTATTGAACAACTCGCAAATGAAGAAATAACACCTGAATATATTACAATCGATATTGCACATGGACATTCTGATTCTGTCATTAATATGATTAAGCATATTAAATCATATTTACCTAATTCATTTGTTATTGCAGGTAATGTAGGAACACCAGAAGGAGTTAGAGAATTGGAAAATGCCGGTGCTGATGCAACGAAGGTAGGTATCGGACCTGGTCGAGTTTGTATAACTAAAATTAAGACAGGATTTGGTACAGGTGGTTGGCAATTAGCTGCACTTAATTTATGCAGTAAAGCAGCTCGAAAGCCATTGATTGCTGATGGTGGTATACGAACTCACGGTGATATTGCTAAATCAATCCGTTTCGGGGCTTCAATGGTTATGATTGGTTCATTGTTTGCAGCACACGAAGAATCACCGGGAGAAACAGTTGAACTCGAAGGTAAACGCTATAAAGAATATTTTGGTAGTGCTTCCGAATTCCAAAAGGGCGAACATAAAAACGTTGAAGGCAAAAAGATGTTTGTAGAACATAAGGGATCATTGAAAGATACTTTAAAAGAAATGCAACAAGATTTACAAAGCTCTATTTCTTATGCGGGTGGAAAAGATTTAAAATCACTTCGAACAGTAGATTATGTGATTGTTAGAAATTCAATCTTTAACGGAGATAGAGACTAAGTATCTTATGGTAGGTGACTACAATTAAAAAGTTTCTCGTATTTTTTGTCGCATGTTTATGTTTAGTCATTTTTCTGCCACTGAATGAGTTAAAGCCACTTGAAAAACTTCAAATAGAAGTTAGGCAACAGATAGATCATTGGGCATTTGGAGATTCTAATGAAGAAGATATAAGTTTGGATGTTCCAAATAAACAAGAGTTTGCTATTAATAATGTTCAAATGAATATGTCAAAAAAAGAAGTAGAAGATAAATTAGGTAAAGAAAAGCGCATCACTTCTAATGAATATGGTACCAACTGGTATACGTATTACGATGATGATTATAACCAATTTGTCATGATTAGTTATATTAAAGATAGAGTAAACGGTATGTATACTAATCAAAACTTAATTTCTTCTCAGTCTAAAATAAAATATGCGACACCTAAAAACAAGGTGAGAGATCGTTTAGGTAAACCTCTTGATGAGATAAAAAAAGGGAATAAGCGATTCGAAATTAAAAATGATGAAGATGAATATGATGTATTTCACAAAAAGCATATTTATACTACAGTTTTCTATGATAAACATGAAAAGAATGGTGTCACTGCGTTATATCAAGTAAGTGACGAAATGGAAAATAGGCTTCAAGAGCAATATGGTGCACCTTCTAAATCTTTAGAAAAAAGTTTTGAATTACAGGATTTTGATATCGTTAATGCAGAAAGAAAGCAAAGACAATTATCAACATTAAGTTATTCTAAATCCATTTCTGACACTGCTAGAAAGCATAGCCAAGATATGGTAGAAAATAGTTATTTTGATCATACTGATTTAAATGGAAAATCGCCATTTGACCGATTGAAAGCAGATCGTCATGATTTTAATGCAGCTGGAGAAAATCTAGCCTATGGACAACAAAATAGTATATATGCTCACGAAGGATTAATGAATTCATTAGGACACAGAAAAAACATACTAAATGATAGCTTTTCAACTTTAGGTGTCGGCGTCGATTTTAATGATCAACGACAACCATATTGGACAGAAAATTATACTGGTTAATCGTTTAAAACAATATATGTTGGGGTACTAAGTAGTTGTAAGGAAGTAGATAGAATGTCAACTAAATCAAAACAACAACCTGATATCTTAGAAAAAGTAAAAGAAGTTTTGAATAAGAATCAAAATAAAAAGGATTAGGCTAATGGCCTAATCCTTTTTTTATAGGGGGTTATGAGGATAAGTTATGATTACATTTCTCTATATAAACCGATTACTTTTCCAACTACTATAACATTATCTAAGTAAATTGGATCCATTGTACTATTTTCTGGTTGTAATCTGTATCGGTTCTTTTCTTTATAAAATCTTTTAACTGTTGCTTCATCATCTTCAGTCATCGCAACAATGATATCGCCATTTTCTGCGATTGTTTGACTACGAACGATGACTTTATCGCCATCAAGAATACCTGCTTCAATCATACTGTCTCCAACAACATTTAAAATAAAGATATCGCTATTATGTGTGGAAGTTAAGTGTTCAGGTAATGGAAAGTATTCTTCAATATTCTCGACTGCAGTAATTGGAATACCGGCTGTTACTTTACCTATTACAGGAACATGAATCGTTTCTTCCATACTAATATTATCGTTTAATTGTTCGCTAACAATTTCAATTGCTCTAGGTTTAGTAGGATCGCGTTTAATATAGCCTTTTTCTTCTAATCTTGATAAATGACCATGAACGGTTGAACTTGAGGCCAATCCTACTGCTTCACCAATTTCGCGAACACTTGGCGGATACCCTTTTGATTGAACAATCTGCTTAATGTAATCATATATTTCGCTTTGTCTTTTCGTTAATTCTCTCATATATAGGCACTCCCTAGTTTTATTTAAGTTTATTATAGCATCTCTATAATCAAATAACAAACGTTTGTTCGTTAAAGTGTTGACATGGAACATCTGTTCTGTTAAATTATAAATACAAACAAACGTTCTAGGAGTGAATTTCATGTTAACAAAACAAACAAAGACATTTTTAACATATATAGCAGTATTTTTAGTATCTTGCCTTATCTTTTTAGTATTCTTCTTAAGTGTTAATCAAAGTGCACATTCAGAACAAACGTACGAAATGACAGATCATGAAATTCATCAGAATGCTAACCAAAATGAACATCAAGTACCTAATAATGATGGGAACAGCGAACATAAATCTGGGTCTATGTTCGCATTAGCCCACTAAGATAGATTAAATAAAGAGAAAGTGAGCGTAACGATTTGGTTATGCTCATTTTTTTGTTATATTTTATGGAAGGTTTATCAAGGCTATATTATTATAAGAATATAAAAATATATGATATAAGGTTAGAAAATTATGATATATATAATTGAACAATAATTGAGATGAAAGTAGGAAGTTGAATGTCCAAAAATGATTTGAATATTGATAGAATTAATGAATTAGCTAAAAAGAAGAAAGAACAAGGTTTAACTAACGAGGAAGCAAAAGAGCAATCTAAGTTAAGAAAAAAATATCTTGATTCATTTAGAGAGGGATTCAAAAAGCAATTAGAAAATACTAAAGTGATAGATCCAGAAGGTAATGACGTTACTCCTGAAAAATTAAAGAAAATTCAACAGAATAAGAAAGAAAAATAAGCGTGAAATTTTATCATTTTAGATTTATTTTAATAGAAAAACTGAGGGATTTTTCAGATTTTTCTTTATGAATTTATATTAAAATAAGTTATAATTAGTTTGAGGTATTATTTGAAGAAGGGAAGAAAATATAATGTTTAATAAAGAAGATCAATTAGCAATCGATACGATTCGTGCTTTAAGTATCGATACAATAGAGAAAGCCAATTCAGGACACCCTGGTTTACCAATGGGTGCAGCACCAATGGCATACACACTATGGACAAGACACCTAAATTTTAATCCCCAATCTAAAGATTATTTTAACAGAGATAGATTTGTTTTATCAGCAGGACATGGTTCGGCATTATTATATAGCTTATTACATGTATCTGGTAGCTTAGAAATGGATGAACTTAAACAATTTAGACAATGGGATTCTAAAACTCCAGGACATCCAGAATTTAAACATACTGATGGCGTAGAAGTAACAACAGGTCCACTAGGCCAAGGTTTTGCAATGTCAGTAGGTATGGCTTTAGCGGAAAGTCATTTAGCAGGTAAATTTAACAAAGAAAATTATAATGTAGTAGATCATTATACTTATGTACTTGCATCAGATGGCGACTTAATGGAAGGTATTTCACATGAGGCAGCTTCTTTTGCCGGCCATAACCAATTAGATAAGTTAATCGTTTTATATGATTCAAATGATATTTCATTAGATGGTGATTTAGATAAAGCCTTTTCTGAAAAAACGCAATCACGTTTTGAATCATATGGATGGAATTACATCTTAGTTAAAGATGGAAATGACTTAGAAGAAATTGATAATGCAATTAATAAAGCTAAATCTCAACAAGGACCAACTATTATTGAAGTAAAAACAGTAATAGGTTTTGGTTCTCCAAATAAATCAGGTACTAACGGCGTACATGGTGCTCCATTAGGTGAAGATGAACGTAAATTAACATTAGAAGCATACGGTTTAGATCCTGAAAAACGATTTAATGTACCACAAGAAGTTTACGATATCTTCAATTCTACAATGTTAAAACGTGCTAATGAGCATGAAGAAAATTGGAAAAATAAAGTTGAAGAATATAGTAAAGCTTATCCAGAACTAGCTGAAGAGTTCAAATTAGCGATTAGTGGTAAATTACCACAAAATTATGAAAAAGAATTACCTAAATTTGATGCAGATCATAATGCAGCATCTCGTGCTGACTCAGGTGAAGTTATTCAAGCATTAAGTAAACATGTGCCATCATTCTTTGGTGGATCTGCAGACTTAGCTGGTTCAAATAAGTCAAATGTTAAAGATGCTAAAGATTATGATAAAGATAATCGTGATGGCAAAAACATTTGGTTTGGTGTTCGTGAATTTGGTATGGGTGCAGCTGTTAACGGTATGGCAGCTCACGGTGGATTACATCCATACGGGGCAACATTCTTCGTTTTCAGTGACTACTTAAAACCTGCATTACGTTTATCAGCAATAATGGGATTAAATTCAACATTTGTATTTACTCATGATTCTATTGCAGTAGGTGAAGATGGTCCTACTCATGAACCAATTGAACAATTAGCTGGATTACGTGCAATTCCTAACATGAATGTTATTCGTCCAGCAGATGGTAATGAAACAAGAGTTGCTTGGGAAGTTGCTTTAGAATCTGAAAGCACGCCTACATCATTAGTACTTACACGTCAAAATTTACCAACTTTAGATGTTTCAGAAGAAACAGTAGAAGAAGGTGTGCGTAAAGGTGCATATGTCGTTTATGAATCTAAAGAAACACCTGAATATTTATTATTAGCAACTGGTTCTGAAGTAAGCTTAGCGGTTGAAGCAGCTAAAGATTTAGACGCACAAGGTAAAGGTGTTCGAGTTGTTTCTATGCCAAACTGGTTCGCATTCGAACAACAATCAGAAGACTACAAAGAATCTGTGATTCCTTCAAATATTACTAAACGTGTAGCTATTGAAATGGCATCAACATTAGGTTGGCATAAATATGTCGGTACTCAAGGTAAAGTTATTGGTATCGATGGATTTGGTGCAAGTGCTCCTGGCGACTTAGTTGTTGAAAAATATGGATTTACAAAAGAAAATGTTTTAAATCAAATTCGTGAATTTTAATTCAATGACGATTTAAATATATATTTGTAGCCTGAGACATTTATTATGTCCCAGGCTTCGTTTTTTAATATTAAAATAATTTATAAAGTACGTTTAATAAAATTAGAAAATTTGTTATGATTTTTGATGTGCATTATTTTAAGTCTTAAATTTGTCTTGAAATAAATATTTGAATCTAGTAAAATTCATTAGGATAAAGAAAGTGGGTGAAACAATGGCAACGTGGTTAGCAATTATCTTAATTGTAATAGCATTAATCGCAGGTTTAGTTGGTGGTTTCTTCTTAGCTAGAAAATATATGATGGATTATTTGAAAAAAAACCCACCTATTAATGAAGAAATGCTACGTATGATGATGATGCAAATGGGTCAAAAACCTTCTCAAAAGAAAATCAATCAAATGATGACTATGATGAACAAAAATATGGACCAAGGTATGAAAGGTCAAAAGAAATAAAAAAGATAAAAAGGATTAAGACAGTTATAAAATGCTGTCTTAATCCTTTTTTGATATGATCATTCTTTTAAATATAATTCTTAAATGTTAAGTTAAAATTAAAATGTTTTTATAATAAGGTGAGGATTATTGGAATTATTAAGTCTATCGTTAAGAATCTATAATTAATTATTAATTTTTGAGGTGAGTGTTAATTTGAATTTAGAACCAGATAGTATCATTATAGGTATTGCATCATTCTTATCGGTATTAATAGGGTCATTCATTGGCAATCAACTTAAAGTGCATGTGGTTTTACGATTATTGTTAACATTTATTATTACGGTTATATTATTATTCTTTTTCTGGTGGTTAGGATATGTCATTTATGATAAATGACATATGCATACTGTTTTATTCTTATACTACAATAAAAGTTAAGTGCTTTATGAGAATTCAAAAGTTAAATAAAGTTTAAATTGTTTAATTTTGTGGGAAGCATTTCTTAAATTAAAAGCTATGAAAATATACATGATTAATGATATACTAACACGTGATTAAAAAAGAGTATTGCAGTTTAGAATATATGAGAAGGTGTAACAGTGGCATATTTAATATTTTCAATTGTAGTTGCATTCTTGATGGGTGCAGTTGTTATTGTGATTCGTATGAAAGCACAAAAATTTCCAGTCAATGAAAAGAAAATTATTTTACCACCATTTTTCATGGCAACGGGTGCTTTAATGTATGTAATACCGTATTTTAGATTAACAGGGATTGAGATACTAGAATCTTTTGTCTTAGGTGTTTTATTTTCAACAGTCTTAATATGGACATCACGTTTCGAAGTAAAAGGTAGCGAGATTTATATGAAACGTTCAAAAGCATTTCCAATTATCTTGATATCACTATTAGTTATACGTACTGTTATAAAAATATTCATTAGCAATGAGATTGATCCAGGAGAGATCGCGGGTATGTTTTTCTTATTAGCTTTTTGTATGATAGTACCATGGAGATTAGCGATGTATTACAAGTACAAAAAAGTAAAAAAATCTATTGTTCATTAAATATATAAGAGCCACTTATCTACTGAGATGAGTGGTTTTTTGCTTGAAATATGTGAGAAAAAGTATTATGATTAATACGAACAAACGTTCTATTCGGAGGTAAAAAATGAAGGTAATCCATACAGCAGATTGGCATCTAGGTCGCATTTTAAATGGTAAACAATTACTTGAAGATCAAAGGTATGTATTAGATCAATTTATAAATCAAATGAAAGAAGAAAAACCAGACATAATTGTTATTGCTGGAGACTTATACGATACTACATATCCAGGTAAAGATACGATTAAATTATTCGAAGAGACGATTTCCAAGTTAAATATTGATTTAAAAATTCCAATTATTTTAATTAGTGGAAATCATGATGGAAAAGAGCGTTTGAATTATGGTGCGAGTTGGTTCGAACATAGTAATTTATATATTAGAACTAAATTAGAAAATATGACACAGCCCATTCGTATTAATGGTATCAATTTTTATACATTACCTTTTGCAACTGTTGCTGAAGTACAACACTATTTTAAAGATGACTCAATTCAAACACATCAACAAGCATTGGATAAATGTATAACTAGTATGTCAGAAACACTTCAACCTCAAGATATTAATGTATTGATTGGCCATTTAACTGTACAAGGTGGTAAGACATCCGATTCAGAAAGACCATTAACTATAGGTACTGTCGAAACAGTAGAAAGAAAATCATTTAATATTTTTGATTTTGTCATGTTAGGACACTTACATCATCCATTTAGCATTAATGAAGACACTATTAAATACAGTGGATCATTACTTCAATATTCTTTTTCAGAAGTAGGGCAACCTAAAGGTTATCGAGTAGTCAAGTTTAATCAAAAAAATGATATTCAAGATTATTTTGTTCCAATAGAACCATTGAGAAAATTAGAAATAGTCACAGGTGATTATCAAGACGTTATACAAGAAAAGGTAAACGTATCAAATAAGAATAATTATATCCATTTCAAATTAAGAAATATGTCTCATATTACAGATCCTATTATTAACTTGAAACAAATCTATCCCAATACATTAGCATTAACAAACGAAACGTTTGAGCACCATGAAGCAATTCAACACATTGAAATAAAAAAAGAAGATGATCTATCAATTATTAATAATTTTTATAAAACAATCACCAATGAGCAATTGACTGATTTTCAAGAAAAGAAAATGAATCAAATTATTAATGATTTGATAAGAAAGGAAGATTAATTACTTTGAAACCAATGATGTTAAAGCTGAACAATTTTGGTCCTTTCTTAAATGAAACAATAGATTTTAGAAATATAGATCAAAATCAATTGTTCTTAATTAGTGGTAAGACTGGTTCCGGTAAAACAATGATATTTGATGCTATCGTATATGCTTTATATGGCGAAGCTTCAACTAAAAATAGAAAGGAGAATGATTTAAGAAGTCATTTTGCAGATGGTAATTCAGCAATGCAAGTGACGTTCGAATTTGAACTTAATGATAAACTATTTAAGATAGTTCGTACGGGGCCTTTTGTCAAAGAAGGAAATACCACCAAAACTCCCGCGAAATTAAATGTTTTCGAGTATATAGAAAACGAATTTGATTTAAGGGAAAGTATGGTGAATGCAGGTAACCAATTTATCATCGACTTAATTGGTGTTAATGCTGAACAGTTTAGACAATTATTTATTTTGCCACAAGGCGAATTTAAAAAATTCTTATTATCTAATAGTAAAGAAAAGCAAGGGATATTAAGAACACTCTTTAATAGTGAGCGATTTGAAGAAATAGAAAAACGATTAAATGAAAATGTTAAAAATGAAAAAATCCAAATTGAAGAAAGATATAAAAATATTGAACGATTATGGAATGACATCCATACTTTTGAAAATAATGATCTAGAAGAATTAAAAAGTATCAATGTACATCAAACAGATAAAATCAATGAAGTATTACATAGATTTAATGAATTTGGTGAAAAAATAGGGCGAAAAAAATATGAACAAAAGAAAAGTCATGAAAATGAAATAGAAAAAGTAGAACAAAAACTCAATGATAATAAAGAGTTAGAATCCAATTTAAATGAGTTAAAGAAAAATGAAAATGAATTAAAGCAACTTAAGCAAAATGAAAGTTTTATTAATCAACATCGAGCGAAACTGAATAAGATTAATGAAATTAAACCATTATCGCAACTACTCGATAGAAATGAAGCGGCCAATAAAAAGTTAAAGCAAGCAGAAAAATCTATAGAAATTGCTGTGCATTCAATTAATAATTTATTAAAAGAAAAAGAAGAAAATCAATTAGGATTAAATCAACTATCTGAACAAGAGGAGTCTATAAACAAAGAAAAAGACTATTTAGAAAAGACTAATACTTTCTATAACAATTTGTCTCAGTATTTAAATAGTTATAAAGAAAAAGAACGTTTATCCTCTCAACTAGTAAATTTAAATGAAAAAAGCGAATTAGTAGAACGTGAATTATTAGAATTAAATGAAGCTATTAAATCAAAAGAAATCAACTACAGTCATGTTGAACAATTGAGTCAAGATATTTTCAATATTGAAAAGGAAATAGAACAAGCTGAAAAGTTAAAAAATGATATGCAAATAAAAGAAGAATTAAATTCTAAGTTGAATGACACTAAAGCGTCTTATAATCAAAAGTGTATTGAAATAGATGACTTATCTAATAAGCTATATGAAATAGATAAGACAGAAATTAATTTAAATAACAAAGAAACTTTAGTAGAACAACTTCAACAAGTCGTGTCACTTGGCGACACATGTCCAATTTGCGGGAATGAAATTACTTCATTAGGACAACATATTGATTTTGATAGTATTAATAAAAAGCAAAATTTAATTCAATCATTACAAGAAGATCTTAATAAAATGAATATTAATAAAGCAAAATTGGAAAGTTCTTTAAATCATTTAACGGAGCAAATAAATAATATTTATATTGATCAAAATTCCATACCGGATATTGAAAATCTGTATTCTAAAATCAGTAGAAAGAAAGAAGAAAAAGAAAAACAACAAAAAGAAAATGAATTTATCTTAAAAACGAATAAGAAAGTAGAACGAAAACGTCAAGAAACGTTTGAAATTAGAAATGAAGTTAAGAATGCTGAATCAAAAATTGAACAATGTGAGATACGAATCAATGATTTTGAGTCAACAACTAAACATACTGAAATAGATGAATTTGAATCATATTTTAAAAAGCTAAAAAGTAATGTTGATCATTATTTAAAATCACTTGAAGAGCATCAACAAAATAGAAATGAAATTGTTCAAAAATTAAGTATTGAAGAAAATAACTTGCAGCATCATAAGCAAACTAAGAATGAAATCCAAGAAGATATTAAACAAACACAACAAGCGATAGAAGCTGAAATGAATCGTTTAAATATAGATTCTATTGAGCAGGTTCAGGATATAGTTAAAATTGTTAATGAAAAAGAAGAAATTGAGAATGAAATTAAAGAATATGATAAACAAATCCATAAGTATGAATTGGAAATGAACAGACTTAAAGAGTTAGTTGCAGGGAAAAAATTAGATAATATAGAAGAAATTCAAAAAGCACTTTCACAACTTAAAGTTGAACTTGAACATTTGAATCATGAAATAGCCACATTAGAATATCAACTGAAATTAAATCAACAAAAAGTGGATGAAATCGTATCTAATATCGAGTATTTAAATAAAGAGTTGAAAGAGCAACAAGATATATTTAATCTTGCAGAAATTCTGTCTGGTAGAAACAGTCAAAAATTAACATTGGAAAATTATGTTCTGATTTATTATTTAGAAAAAATTATAGCACAAGCTAATTTACGTCTTGCTACTATGAGTGGTCAAAGATATCAATTGCAAAGAAGGGAAGCTTTATCTCAAGGGTTTAGTGGTCTGGAAATTGATGTTTTCGATTTTTATTCTAATAAAGCAAGACATATCAGTTCTTTATCAGGTGGAGAGACATTCCAAGCATCTCTAGCGCTAGCATTAGGTTTAAGTGAAATTGTTCAACAAGAATCAGGCGGTATCTCTCTTCAATCAATGTTTATTGATGAAGGTTTTGGTACATTAGATCAAGAAACACTTGAAACCGCACTAGATACATTAGTGAACCTTAAATCAACGGGAAGAATGGTAGGTATCATTTCCCATGTTAGTGAACTAAAACAAAGAATACCACTCATTTTAGAGGTTACATCAAATCAATATCAAAGTATGACAAAATTTAAATGGAACTAAAGTAAAATTTCTCTATAAAAAAATCGATTTATCAACTTACAAATAAAAAGTTGATAAATCGATTTAAATTTATTACTAATGTTTTTCTCTTAATAAATCTCTAATTTCAGTTAAAAGAACAGTATTTTGTTCTAATTCCTCTTCTGGTTCTTCATTCTTCATTAAAGTATTTGCAATTTTTACAAAGATAAATAATGCAAAAGCAATGATTATGAAATCAATTATTGATTGAATGAATAAACCATATTTAATTCCCCAAAAAGCCCAATCTTCTGCAAAATTAACTGAACCGAAAATTTTACCAATTAATGGCATAATGATGTATTCGACTAATGCAGAGATAATTTTATTGAAAGCTGCTCCCATAACAACGGCTACAGCTAAATCTAACACGTTGCCTTTTAACGCAAAGTCTTTAAATTCTTTTAGCATTTAAATAGTCCTTTCTAAACAATATTTAAGAGCCATTATACAACATATAATTAATTTAGCAAATAGGAAATTTAATCAAATTTGATTCTAAATAGGACGTTTGTTATCCTATAGTAGTGCTTTAGTAAAATTAAATGTTTTAAGATAAAAAAAGAATATTTTAATTTTACTAGTTTGAAAATTTAATAATAGATATGAAGGGAGTAATTAATTATGAATTCTTCTTCTAAAGAAAAGAACGGTAAGAAGATTTCTCCGGTGTTTATCTATAGTGCAATTATCGCAGCAATTGTTGTATTAATTGGTGCTATTTTCCCAACACAATTTGACACAGTAACGAATGAAGTCAAAATGTGGATAACAGATAAACTAGGTTGGTATTACTTAATTCTAACTACGATTATAGTATTCTTCTGTATTTTCCTTATCTTAAGTCCAATTGGGAAACTTAAATTAGGTAAACCAAATGACAAACCGGAATTTAATACTATTTCTTGGTTTGCGATGTTATTCAGTGCCGGTATGGGTATCGGTTTAGTCTTTTATGGTGCAGCCGAGCCAATGTCTCATTTTGCTTCACCACCTGATGCTGATCCGAAAACGACAGAAGCTTACACAGAAGCATTACGTTCAACGTTCTTCCATTGGGGATTCCATGCATGGGCTGTTTATGGTGTTGTAGCATTGGCACTTGCTTATGCACAATTCCGTAAAGGAGAGCCTGGATTATTATCTAGAACTTTACGTCCAATTTTAGGTGATAAAGTTGAAGGACCTATTGGAACATTCATCGACGTACTTTCAGTATTTGCTACATTAGTTGGTGTAGCCGTATCACTTGGTATGGGTGCATTACAAATCAACGGTGGTTTAAATTACTTATTTGGCGTACCGAATACAACTTGGGTTCAAGCTATTATTATTGTAATAGTTACAATCTTATTTATTGCAAGTGCTTGGTCAGGTTTAAGTAAAGGTATCCAATATTTAAGTAATCTTAACATCGGATTAGGTGCTTTATTAATGATCATTACATTAATTATTGGACCGACTGTTTTAATCTTAAACATGATGACTAGTTCAACAGGTAGCTTATTAAATACATTCTTATTTAATAGTTTTGATACTGCAGCGTTAAATGGACAAAAACGTGAATGGATGTCTACGTGGACACTTTACTACTGGGGCTGGTGGTTAAGTTGGAGTCCATTCGTTGGTGTGTTTATTGCCAGAGTTTCAAAAGGACGCTCAATCAGAGAATTTATTTCTGGTGTACTATTAGTACCAGCGATTGTTAGTTTCATCTGGTTCAGTGTATTTGGTGTTCTTGGTATCGAAACTGGTAAGAAACATCCAGATTTATTCAAAATGACTCCAGAAACACAATTATTTGGTGTATTCAACCACGTACCATTAGGTATTGTATTATCATTTATTGCACTTATTTTAATTGCTTCATTCTTTATTACTTCAGCTGACTCAGCAACATTCGTATTAGGTATGCAAACAACATTTGGTTCATTAAATCCAAGTAGGATGGTTAAAGTAACTTGGGGTATTGCTCAAGCACTTATTGCCTTTGTATTATTATTAGCTGGTGGCGGAGATGGAACAAAAGCACTCAACGCAATTCAGAGTGCCGCCATTATTAGTGCGTTCCCATTCTCCTTTGTCGTCATATTAATGATGATCAGTTTCTACAAGGATGCTAATAAGGAACGTAAATTCTTAGGATTAACATTAACTCCTAATAAACACAGATTAGAAGAATATGTTAAATATCAACAAGAGGATTACGAATCTGATATTTTAGAAAAACGTGAATCTAGACGTAATCGTGAAAAAGAAGAATAATGGAATGAATTATCTACTTAAAGGTGGATTTATAGCTATCAACAATTTTGTTGATAGCTATTTTTATGTTTCAAGCATATAAAATAATAATTACTTGCGATTGATAACCATTCTCAATTAATAAAAATAACTTATAGTACAAATGCGTCATAATAAGTTTTACTTATATAACCTGATTAAAAATGCGAAATGAAAAATGACTCCTTTATATACCTATACAGTTGTGTTCGAAAACATATAATAATACAATTTAACTAAGGCATATAAATATATAGAAATTCAAGGGGGATATCAAATGGCTTCTAACTTTAAAGAAACAGCAAAGAAACAATTTGATTTAAATGGCCAATCATACACGTACTATGATTTAAAATCATTAGAAGAACAAGGTTTAACTAAAATTTCAAAGTTACCTTATTCAATCCGTGTATTACTAGAATCTGTGTTACGTCAGGAAGATGATTTTGTAATTACTGATGATCACATTAAACAATTAGCAGAATTTGGCAAAAAAGGTAACGAAGGTGAAGTACCTTTCAAACCATCTCGTGTAATTTTACAAGACTTCACTGGTGTACCAGCTGTAGTTGACTTAGCGTCTTTACGTAAAGCAATGAATGATGTTGGTGGGGATATTAATAAAATTAACCCTGAAGTACCAGTAGACTTAGTTATTGACCACTCAGTACAAGTTGATAGCTATGCTAATCCAGATGCATTACAACGTAATATGAAATTAGAATTTGAACGTAACTATGAACGTTACCAATTCTTAAACTGGGCAACTAAAGCATTCGATAATTATAATGCTGTACCACCAGCAACTGGTATTGTTCACCAAGTAAATTTAGAGTACTTAGCGAATGTTGTACATGTTCGTGATGTTGATGGCGAACAAACTGCGTTCCCGGATACATTAGTTGGTACTGACTCTCATACAACAATGATTAACGGTATTGGTGTATTAGGTTGGGGTGTCGGCGGTATTGAAGCCGAAGCAGGTATGTTAGGACAACCTTCATACTTCCCAATTCCAGAAGTTATTGGAGTAAGATTAAGCAATGAATTACCACAAGGTTCAACAGCAACTGACTTAGCGTTACGTGTAACTGAAGAGTTACGTAAACGTGGCGTAGTTGGTAAATTCGTTGAATTCTTCGGTCCAGGTGTAACAAACTTACCATTAGCTGACCGTGCTACAATTGCAAACATGGCGCCTGAATATGGTGCAACTTGTGGTTTCTTCCCAGTTGATGAAGAATCACTTAAATACATGAAATTAACTGGTCGTAAAGATGATCATATTGCACTTGTAAAAGAATATTTACAACAAAATAATATGTTCTTCCAAGTTGAAAATGAAGATCCTGAATATACTGAAGTGATTGATTTAGATTTATCTACAGTTCAAGCTTCTTTATCAGGACCAAAACGTCCACAAGATTTAATCTTCTTAAGTGACATGAAAACTGAATTCGAAAAATCAGTTACAGCTCCAGCTGGTAACCAAGGTCACGGTTTAGATGAAAGTGAATTTGATAAGAAAGCTGAAATCAAATTCAATGACGGTAGAACTTCAACTATGAAAACTGGTGATGTTGCAATAGCAGCGATTACATCATGTACAAATACATCTAACCCATACGTTATGTTAGGTGCAGGTCTAGTTGCTAAAAAAGCAATTGAAAAAGGCTTGAAAGTACCTGATTATGTAAAAACTTCATTAGCTCCAGGTTCAAAAGTTGTTACTGGATATTTAAGAGATTCAGGTTTACAAGAATATCTTGATGACTTAGGTTTCAACTTAGTTGGTTATGGTTGTACAACTTGTATCGGTAACTCAGGCCCATTATTACCTGAAATTGAAAAAGCAGTAGCTGACGAAGATTTATTAGTAACTTCTGTACTTTCTGGTAACCGTAACTTTGAAGGTCGTATTCATCCATTAGTTAAAGCTAACTACTTAGCTTCACCACAATTAGTTGTAGCTTATGCATTAGCTGGAACAGTTGATATCGATTTACACAATGAACCTATTGGTAAAGGTAAAGATGGTGAAGATGTATATCTTAAAGATATCTGGCCAAGTATCAAAGAAGTTGCAGATACAGTTGATAGTGTCGTAACACCAGAATTATTCTTAGAAGAATATGCAAATGTATACGAAAATAATGAAATGTGGAATGAAATCGACGTTACTGACGCACCATTATATGATTTCGATCCAAATTCAACTTATATTCAAAATCCATCATTCTTCCAAGGTTTATCTAAAGAACCAGGAACTATTGAACCATTAAAAGATTTACGTATTATGGGTAAATTTGGTGACTCAGTTACAACTGACCACATTTCTCCAGCAGGTGCGATTGGTAAAGATACACCAGCAGGTAAATATTTATTAGACCATGATGTTCCAATTAGAGAATTTAACTCTTATGGTTCAAGACGTGGTAACCATGAAGTAATGGTACGTGGTACTTTCGCTAATATCCGTATTAAAAACCAATTAGCGCCAGGTACTGAAGGTGGATTTACAACATACTGGCCTACAGGAGAAATCATGCCTATCTATGATGCAGCTATGAAATATAAAGAAAATGGTACTGGTTTAGCTGTTTTAGCAGGTAATGATTACGGTATGGGTTCATCTCGTGACTGGGCTGCTAAAGGTACAAACTTATTAGGTGTTAAAACTGTTATCGCACAAAGTTATGAACGTATCCACCGTTCAAACTTAGTAATGATGGGTGTATTACCATTACAATTTAAACAAGGTGAATCAGCTGATTCTCTAGGTTTAGAAGGTAAAGAAGAAATTTCTGTAGATATCGATGAAACAGTTAAACCTCATGACTTAGTAACTGTTCATGCTAAGAAAGAAAACGGAGAAGTTGTTGATTTTGAAGCAATGGTTCGTTTCGATTCATTAGTAGAATTAGATTATTATCGTCATGGCGGTATTCTACAAATGGTATTAAGAAATAAATTAGCTCAATAATCACAAAGTGACTTTTGACAGTGCTAACGTTTAGGTTAGCACTGTTTTTTTATGCTAAACTATATATGTAATGTTAATAGTTAAGGAAGGATTGGACTTAAATGATTTATAGTTTGACTGAAATTGAACCAAGATATCAAGAGACAGATAAAATGGGCGTGATTTATCATGGTAATTATGCAACATGGTTTGAAGTAGCTCGTACAGATTACATTAGAAAACTAGGATTTAGCTATGCTGATATGGAAAAGCAAGGGATCATTTCTCCAGTTACAGACTTAAATATCAAATATAAAAAATCAATTTTTTATCCTGAAAAAGTTACCATTAAAACTTGGGTTGAAAAATACTCTAGATTACGTTCTGTATATAGATATGAAATTTTTAATGAACAGGGCGAACTTGCAACTACAGGTTATACTGAGTTAATTTGTATGAAAGCTGATACATTTAGACCGATTAGATTAGATCGTTATTTTGCAGATTGGCATGAAACATATAGTAAAGTTGAAGGTTTAAATAAAGAAGGCATCAACGAGGAAGTCACTAATGGTATTGATCATTTATAATTTAAACTAATAAGACATATTAAACATAGCCCTAGAGTGCTTTATAAATGCATTCTAGGGCTATATAATATTTCTATTTCTTTGTATATGAAATTTCATCTTCATGATCAACTGTATCTACAACAATATGATCATCTTCAAAGTACCATAAATCTTTTTCAGATATAACAATCGTTAAACCGTTATAATCCTCTTCGTAAGCAACCTCAACATCAGATTTGTTTTCAACATTAAATGCTGGGCTGAATCCTTGTTTTAATTGAAATTCGCCACCATAACGTACGAAGAAATGTAATACTTGATTATCTTCAGGTAAGTCAAATTCATCTTTAAACCATTGAACTGCTTGATCTGTAAGTTCAATTTTCATTTAATCTCCTCCATATTAAATCTCTATATTTTACTAGATGGATTGTCAATTTTAGTGATATTAGAATTATAGCATAGCCTATCATTCTAATATATTTTTAAACACTATATTTAAAACGTAATACTTACAAAAATATAAAATCATCTGTGTACAATTGATTACAATATAGAAAAGCGCTTAGTAAGATATCTATTTAACAAATACCTAACTAAGCGCTCATAACTTTGTTTATTTAATTTACATCCATGTTATCTTAGGTTCTTCACCTTTAAAGATACGGACAATATTTGTTTTGTGGCGTATAATTAAAATTATAGAAACAATTCCACTGACTGCAAGTAAAATGTAGTCCTGTATAATGAGTGAACCTATCACACAACAAATGGCTGCTACGATACTTGATAAGGACACGTATTTAAATGTTTTTAGCACTAAAAAGAAAATTGCAGCTAAAATTAATAATAAAATGGGATTGACTCCTAAAACTACCCCAGCACTCGTAGCAACTGCTTTACCACCTTTAAATTTTAAATATATAGGATATACATGGCCAAGTATTGCGAATAAACCTACAATTAGTCCGTTGGTAAAGAATGTACTTATAGGTCCATCAGCATAGACTGGTAACCAAATAGGGAAGAATACAGTGATAAAACCTTTGAAAATATCTAAGAAGGTTACCACAAATCCTGCTGGTCTACCTAATACCCTAAAACTATTTGTTGCTCCAGTATTGCCACTACCAAATTGTCTTATATCTTTCTTAAAGAATAGCTTTCCAATAACCAAACCACTTGGAAAAGCACCAATAAGATAACTTAGTATTAACATGACGACGATCATCATAAAATACACATCCTTTAGTAACTTAGCACTATTTTACCATATACCCCTTATTTTAGAACAATAAAAATTGATAATTTAAAAATGAATAATCATTAAAATAAACTGAATTATCAAGATGACACTTGCAATTTATACAGATTTATATAAGAATAACTATTGTATAGTTTTAAAAACGAACGTACGTTTGTAGGAGGGCGAAATCATTGGCAATGAATAAACAAAATCATTATTCAGATGATTCTATACAGGTTTTAGAAGGCCTTGAAGCTGTTAGAAAAAGACCGGGGATGTATATAGGATCAACTGATAAACGTGGATTGCATCATCTAGTATATGAAGTTGTCGATAACTCCGTCGATGAAGTATTAAATGGTTACGGGGATGAAATAACAGTTATCCTAAACCAAGATGATAGTATTTCAATAGAAGATAATGGTCGTGGGATGCCAACAGGTATTCACGCTTCAGGTAAACCAACTGTTCAGGTTATCTTTACCATATTACATGCTGGAGGCAAATTTGGCCAAGGTGGATATAAAACATCTGGTGGACTACACGGTGTTGGTGCGTCGGTAGTTAATGCACTAAGTGAATGGTTAGAAGTTGAAATTCATAGAGACGGTAATATTTATAAACAGAGTTTTAAAGATGGTGGTGTGCCTGCGACAGAGTTACTCAAAGAAGGAAAAACAAAGAAAACGGGTACAAAAGTAACGTTTAAACCAGATCCTGAAATTTTCAAAGCCACAACATCATTTAATTTTGATGTTCTAAGTGAGCGTTTACAAGAATCTGCATTCTTATTAAAAAACTTAAAAATTAAATTAATTGATTTACGTCGTGGTAAAGAAAGAGAAGAATATTACCATTACGAAGAAGGTATTAAAGAATTTGTAAGTTATGTCAATGAAGGTAAAGAAGTCCTTCATGAGGTTACAACTTTTACAGGTACTTCTAATGGCATCGAAGTTGATGTGGCTTTCCAATATAACGATCAATATTCTGAAAGTATTTTAAGTTTCGTAAATAATGTGCGTACTAAAGATGGCGGTACACATGAAGTTGGATTTAAAACAGCTATGACACGTGTATTTAACGATTATGCGAGACGTATCAATGAATTAAAAGAAAAAGATAAAAATTTAGATGGGAATGATATACGTGAAGGTTTAACAGCTATCGTTTCTGTAAGAATTCCTGAAGAGTTATTACAATTCGAAGGACAAACTAAATCTAAATTAGGTACATCAGAAGCTAGAAGTGCTGTAGATTCAGTTGTTTCTGAAAAATTACCATTTTATCTTGAAGAAAAAGGACAATTGTCTAAATCGCTTGTGAAGAAAGCGATTAAAGCACAACAAGCTAGAGAAGCTGCACGTAAAGCACGTGAAGATGCACGTTCTGGTAAAAAGAACAAACGAAAAGATACGTTATTGTCAGGTAAATTAACACCTGCTCAAAGTAAAAATACAGAGAAAAATGAACTTTATTTAGTAGAGGGTGACTCTGCTGGTGGTTCGGCTAAACTTGGTCGTGATCGTAAATTTCAAGCGATACTCCCATTAAGAGGTAAAGTCATTAATACTGAAAAAGCTAGATTAGAAGATATCTTTAAAAATGAAGAAATCAACACGATTATTCATACCATTGGTGCAGGTGTTGGTAATGAATTTAAAATTGAAGATAGTAATTATAGTCGAATTATCATTATGACCGATGCTGATACAGATGGTGCCCATATTCAAGTGTTATTATTAACGTTCTTCTTCAAATATATGAAACCTTTAGTACAAGCAGGTCGAGTCTTTATAGCATTACCTCCACTTTATAAATTAGAAAAAGGTAAAGGTAAATCTAAGAAAGTAGAATATGCTTGGACAGATGATGAATTAGATAAATTACAAAAGCAACTTGGTAAAGGATTCTCATTACAACGTTACAAAGGTTTAGGTGAAATGAACCCTGAACAATTATGGGAAACAACAATGAATCCAGATACACGTACGTTGATTCGAGTTCAAGTTGAAGATGAAGTACGCTCTTCAAAACGTGTAACAACGTTAATGGGAGATAAAGTAGCTCCACGTAGAGAATGGATTGAAAATCATGTTGAATTTGGTATGCAAGAAGATTTAAGTATTTTAGATAATACTGAAGTTCAAATTTTGGAAAATGAAACCTATGAGGAGGATGAAACGAATTGAGTGAGATAATTCAAGATTTATCACTTGAAGATGTAATAGGTGACCGTTTTGGACGATATAGTAAATATATTATCCAAGAGAGAGCATTACCAGATGTTCGTGACGGGCTTAAACCAGTACAGCGTCGTATTCTATACGCGATGTATTCAAGTGGTAATACATTCGACAAAAATTTCCGTAAAAGTGCTAAAACTGTCGGGGATGTCATTGGTCAGTATCATCCTCATGGTGACTCTTCAGTATATGATGCCATGGTGCGCTTAAGTCAAGATTGGAAGTTACGACATGTCTTAATTGAAATGCATGGTAACAATGGTAGTATTGATAATGACCCACCAGCAGCGATGCGTTATACAGAAGCTAAGCTAAGTCAATTATCTGAAGAACTGTTAAGAGATATCAATAAAGAAACCGTGTCATTTATTCCAAACTATGATGATACAACATTAGAGCCTATGGTATTACCTGCTAGATTCCCTAATTTATTAATTAATGGCTCTACTGGTATTTCAGCAGGTTATGCAACTGATATTCCGCCGCATAATCTAGGTGAGGTTATTCAAGCGACTTTAAAATATATTGATAATCCTGATATTACTGTGAGCCAATTAATGAAATACATGAAAGGCCCTGATTTTCCAACTGGAGGCATTATTCAAGGTCTAGATGGTATCAAAAAGGCATATGAATCAGGTAAAGGTAAGATTGTGGTACGTTCAAAAGTAGACGAAGAAGAACTACGCAATGGACGTAAAGAATTGATTGTGACTGAAATTCCGTACGAAGTGAATAAAAGTAGTCTAGTTAAACGTATTGATGAATTACGTGCGGATAAGAAAGTTGACGGTATTGTTGAAGTTCGAGATGAAACAGATAGAACTGGCTTACGTATTGCTATAGAACTTAAAAAAGATGTTAATAGCGAAGCAATCAAAAATTTCTTATATAAAAATTCTGACTTACAAATATCTTACAACTTTAATATGGTAGCAATTAGTGACGGCCGACCAAAATTAATGGGTATTAAACAAATTATTGATAGTTATATCAATCACCAAATTGAAGTGGTGGCCAATAGAACTAAATTTGATTTAGAACATGCTGAAAAACGCATGCATATTGTTGAAGGTTTAATGAAAGCATTGTCAATATTGGATGAAGTCATCGCACTTATTCGTAATTCTAAAAATAAAAAAGATGCTAAAGATAACTTAGTTGCTGAATTTGACTTTACTGAAGCTCAAGCAGAAGCGATTGTGATGTTACAACTTTATCGTTTAACAAATACCGATATTGTTGCTTTAGAACAAGAGCATGATGAATTATCGAATTTAATCAAAGATTTACGTCATATCTTAGATGATCACGATGCATTATTAAATGTGATTAAAAATGAATTGACTGAAATTAGAAAGAAATTTAAAACAGATCGTCTTTCTACAATTGAAGCGGAAATTTCTGAAATTAAAATTGATAAAGAAGTTATGGTACCAAGTGAAGAAGTAGTATTGAGCTTGACAAGACATGGTTATATTAAACGTACGTCCACACGAAGTTTTAACGCAAGTGGCGTTTCTGAAGTAGGCTTAAAAGACGGGGACAGCTTATTAAAGTATCTTGATGTAAATACCCAGGATACTGCACTCGTGTTTACAAATAAGGGTAGATATTTATTCATTCCTGTTCATAAATTAGCTGAAATTAGATGGAAAGAGTTAGGACAACATGTGTCACAAATTGTTTCTATTGATGAAGATGAACAAGTGATTGATGTGTTTAATGAGAAAGACTTTAACCAACGCGAAGCCTTTTATATTATGGCTACGCGCAACGGCATGATTAAGAAAAGTAGCGTTCCGCAGTTTAAAACGACACGCTATAACAAGCCATTAATTGCTATGAAAGTAAAAGAACAAGATGAAGTGATTAACATCATGCGAGTAGAATCAGATCAATTGATTACAGTGGTTACGCACAAAGGTATGTCACTAACTTATTCTACAAATGAACTATCTGATACAGGTCTTCGTGCTGCTGGTGTTAAATCTATTAATTTAAAAGATGAAGATTTCGTAGTAATGACTCAAATGATTAACCACTCAGAATCAGTGATGATGGCTACTCAACGTGGTGCAATTAAGCATATTGGATTCAAAGTATTACAAGAAGCTAAACGTGCACAAAGAGGTATAACTTTACTTAAAGAATTGAAAAAGGCGCCGCATCGAATTGTAGCAGCTGATGTTGTCCGCGCTAATCATACGACATATACATTATACTCAGATAACAATCAAGAGAGTGGCGAAATTGCGTCAATTCACAAATCTGAACAATATACGAACGGTTCGTTTATTGTAGATATTGATGATTTTGGTGAAGTTAAAGGTATGTACTTACAATAAAAGTATATGCAATACATGAATAAGATGATAGAATAAAATATAATAATAACAATTAAAGCGTTCAAGAGGTTTATATTAAATTGAACAATCTAGTGTTAAGTATTGATACTTTGAATCATTATTTAATTAGATTGCTATATGATAATATGAATCTCTTGAATTTTTAAGATATGAATTTTATTTATAGATGAGAGGGATTTATTTGAAAGATTTTGATAGTTTAATTCCTGGTTGGTTTAAAGATTTTGTCCAAGTAGGGAATGATTTAATTTGGTCTCAATATCTAATTGGATTGTTACTTACAGCTGGTTTCTTCTTTACTATCAGTTCTAAATTTGTGCAACTTCGCATGTTACCTGAAATGTTTAGAGCATTAGTTGAGAAACCTGAAACATTAGAAAGTGGCGAAAAAGGTATTTCGCCTTTCCAAGCATTTGCAATTAGTGCAGGTTCAAGGGTTGGTACAGGAAACATTGCTGGTGTAGCAACAGCAATTGTATTAGGTGGCCCTGGTGCAGTATTTTGGATGTGGATTATTGCATTTATAGGTGCAGCAAGTGCATTTATGGAAGCAACATTAGCACAGATTTATAAAGTACATGATAAAGATGGTGGGTTCCGAGGCGGACCAGCATATTACATAACTAAAGGATTAAACCAAAAATGGCTAGGTATTGTATTTGCGATTCTAATCACAGTTACCTTCGCATTTGTGTTTAATACAGTTCAATCAAATACGATTGCTGAATCATTAAATACTCAGTATCATATTAGCCCAGTTATTACAGGAATTGTACTAGCTGTCATTACAGCTATCATTATTTTTGGTGGTGTTCGAAGTATTGCGACATTATCATCATTAATCGTTCCTATTATGGCGATCATATACATTGGTATGGTTTTAATCATTTTACTATTAAACTTAGATCAAATCGTTCCAATGATTGGTACTATTATCAAAAGTGCTTTTGGTTTTGAACAAGTAACTGGTGGTGCTGTAGGTGCTGCTATATTACAGGGTATTAAACGTGGTTTATTCTCAAATGAAGCAGGTATGGGTTCTGCACCAAACGCAGCAGCAACAGCTGCCGTACCTCATCCAGTTAAACAAGGTTTAATTCAATCATTAGGTGTATTCTTTGATACTATGCTTGTATGTACAGCTACAGCAATCATGATTTTATTATATTCTGGATTAAAATTTGGAGAAAATGCACCTCAAGGTGTGGCAGTTACACAATCTGCTTTAAATGAACATTTAGGTTCAGCAGGTGGTATTTTCTTAACCGTTGCAATTACACTATTTGCCTTTTCTTCAGTAGTAGGTAACTACTATTATGGACAATCTAATATAGAATACCTTTCAAATAATAAGACAATTATTTTCATTTTTAGATGTCTTGTAGTCGTACTTGTATTCATTGGTGCAGTTGCTAAAACTGAAACAGTATGGAGTACAGCAGACTTATTTATGGGACTAATGGCAATTGTTAATATTGTTTCTATTATTGGACTTTCTAATATTGCTTTTGCAGTAATGAAAGATTATCAAATGCAACGTAAAGCAGGTAAAAATCCTGTGTTCAAACCAGAAAACCTTGAGATCAACTTATTTGGAATTGAATCTTGGGGTATCAATGCAACAAATAAAGCAAATAAAAATAATAAGTAATGATAAATCCTGAGACGTATATCAATGTCTCAGGATTTTTTTATTAAAACGTAAGTTATTGATTATGAACTCTTTAGTATTGTGCAGGATAATTTTTGTAACTAGAAATTAAAGTACTTTGATAATAGTAAAATTGAGTTTTATAAATAAAAAGATTTAAAAATGTATTTTCTTTTCATTTATATCATTTAGCTTTATAATTTTAATAATGGAGCAGGAAAGGTGATAATGATGGGGAAATACAAAATAAGTAAAATTCTCAATAATAACGTTATCATATGCACGAATAAAGATCAGGAAGTTGTACTCATTGGAAAAGGTATTGGCTTTAATAAAAAGCAAGGTTTGATTTTAGATGAATCAGCTTCCATTGAAAAAGTGTATAAGCTTGATCAAGATAAACATAAAGAGCATTATAAGACATTGGTTGAAATGGCGGATGACCATGTACTGCAAGCAGTCATAGAATCAGTCAATTTAATCACAAACGCGACTTTAGATATTGATGATAAAAATCTAGTCGTTGCCTTAACTGATCATATTATTTTTGCGTATAAACGTTTAAAACAAAATCAACTCATTAGTAATCCGTTTGCTATGGAGACTAAGTATTTATATAGTGATGCATATCAATTAGCAGCCAAAGTAATAGAAAGACTCAATCAACAATTAGATGTTCAATTTCCAGAAGATGAAATTGGATTTATCGCTTTACATATTGCTTCTAATTCAGAAGAATTATCCATGCGAGAAATGTCGTTAATCAATCAATTAATTAATAAGAGTATTACAATCATTGAATCTGATTTAAATCATCAAGTTGATCAATCCTCAGTACAATATCAACGTTTTATTAGACATGTTCAGTTCCTTATTCGTCGTTTGAAACAGAATGAAGCGATTCATGCACAAAATGATTTCATTGAAATGATTAAAAAGCATTACCCACAGTGCTATTCCACAGCTTTTAAAATTTTAAAATTGATTCAAATGGAATTCGATATTACAATTAATGAAGCTGAAGTGATTTATTTAACATTACACATTCACCATTTTGAAGCGCAAATCAATCGTGATTAATCATACTTAGTTGTATTTTAATAGTTCTATTCATTAAATTGATGCAGTATTAACTATGCAATGATTGAAACCAGTTATATTTATTTTATTAAATTTTTTATACGCCTTAGTTGTATGAATTATGTTATGATAAGTGTTAGTTATTTTAATCATCTTAATTGTTTTATGAATTGAATAAAGAGAGGTAACTTGAAGGTATGGTGATGTCAAATGTCGAATGAAAATAAGACTACAGAAAATAAGGCATCTGGAAAGTTTAAAACTAATTTCAGTATGTCTGAAACAAGATTTATGCGATTTTTAGGCGGCAATGATTTAATTTATGGCTTATTAGCACTTGTACTTTTAGGTATTGTAATATTTATATTTGATAAAGTTTCATATGTGTTTGAGCCGTTTATTATTATATTTAATACGATTGCTGCACCTATTATTGTTTCATTGATTATATTTTATTTGTTTAATCCACTTGTGAATTTGATGGAACGTTATCGTATACCACGATTAGTGGGTATTATGATTATTTATATTGCGATTGTGGGAATTATAGCATTAATTGTTAATTTATTAATTCCGGTTATTGGCTCACAATTAGGAAGTTTTATTAATAATTCGCCTCAATATTTCAAAAAATTTACGAATACAATCAATAAATTAACTAGTAATTCAATTTTTGCTGGCTATTATAGTCAAATCAACGACCAACTTAATTCATTAACGAAGAAAATACCTACAATGTTATCAGATTATTTTGATGGTTTTGGTTCAAAACTAGCAACTTTTGCAGAAGCTGTTGCTAATGTTGGTGTAGTTATTGTAACAACGCCATTTGTATTATTCTTTATGTTAAAAGATGGTCATAAGTTCAAAGATTTTACGACTAATATTATGCCACCAAAATTCAGAAAAGATTTTCATGACTTGCTTGAAAAAATGAGTGTTCAAGTAGGTTCATATATTCAAGGACAAATTATTGTCTCATTCTGTATAGGTGTATTATTATTTATCGGTTATTCAATTATTGGATTAAAATATAGTTTAATTCTTGCATGTATCGCAGCTGTAACGAGTGTAGTACCATATTTAGGTCCTACAATTGCGATATCACCAGCGATTATTATTGCTATTATTACATCTCCATTAATGGTACTTAAATTGGCAATTGTTTGGACATTAGTTCAGTTCTTTGAAGGACACTTCATTTCGCCAAATATTATGGGTAAAACTTTAAAAATACATCCTCTAACAATTATCTTTATTTTATTATGTGCAGGTAACCTGTTAGGTATTGTAGGTGTTATTTTAGGTATACCTGGATATGCAGTATTAAAAGTTTTAGTTTCTCATGTCTTCCTATTATTCAAACGTAGATATAATCGTTACTATGGAGAAGATGCTGGGGAATATCAATTGAATAAAGATCAAGACTACTCTGAGTAGTTATGATACAAGGATATCTTTAGAAATGAATGTGAGAACAAGTAGGGCATTTAATATTGTTCTTAGCTTACTAATTTCTAAGATATCCTTTTTTATTAAAGTAAAATGTTTTATTGTAGTGACTTTAGCTAACATAAGATATGACAATAATGTTATGTATAATTAGAGTTATTTATATTCTAATTATCATATGCTTATGATATATTTTTGCTATATAGAAGAATTAATTAGAATCGAAGTGAAAAAATGACCCAAGAAAATAAAAGTAAATTATTATCTATTTTAAAATTTGTGTTTGCTGCAGCTCTATTTATATTTGTAGTATTCACATTATATCGAGAATTATCAACCATTAATTTTAAAGATACATTGATGCAATTTGGCAAAATCAATCGTTTGTGGTTAGTATTATTATTTGCCGGTGGGGGAGCATCGTTATTAATTTTATCTTTATACGATATTATTCTTGTCAAATCTTTAAAATTAGATATGTCTTTAACGAAAGTTTTTAGAGTGAGTTATATTATTAATGCTTTAAATGCTATTGTCGGATTCGGTGGATTTATCGGTGCCGGGTTAAGAGCATTTGTTTATAAAAATTATACTGAAGATAATAAGAAACTCGTACATTATATATCTATTATTCTCATTTCAATGTTAACAGGCCTTAGCTTATTATCGATTTTAGTCGTTTTTCATGTTTTTAATGCATCTGACATGTTAGATCGAATTTCATGGGTTCGTTGGATTTTATATATTGTTGCTTTATTTTTACCAATATTTATTATTTACACTATTATGAAACCCGCAGATAAAAATAATCGATTTATGGGTGTTTATTGTACTTTAGTGTCATGTATAGAGTGGATGGCGGCGGCTGTAGTTCTCTATTTCTCAGCACTAATCGTGGGTATTGATATTTCATTTATGAATTTTATCGGAGTCTTTATTATTGCAGCTTTGTCAGGACTAGTAAGTTTCATTCCTGGGGGCTTTGGTGCATTTGATTTAGTCGTGTTACTCGGATTTAAATCACTTGGTATAAATGAGGAGAATATTTTATTAGCGTTATTACTTTATCGTTTCGCATATTACTTTGTACCAGTAGCTATTGCATTAGTATTATCTTCATTTGAATTTGGTAACACTGCTAAGAAATACATCGAAGGCTCTAAATATTTTGTACCTGCAAAAGATGTCACATCATTCTTAATGTCATATCAAAAGGATATTTTATCTAAAATTCCATCATTTTCATTAGCAATTTTAGTGTTTTTAACGAGTGTGATATTCTTCATTAATAATTTAACTATTATTTATGATGGATTATATGATGATAACCACTTCGTGTATTATATAACATTGTCTGTTCATACTAGTGCCTGTCTATTATTAATGTTAAATGTTAAAGGCATATTTAAACAAAGCCGACGTGCTATTATTTTTGCTATTATATCAGTTGTATTAATTTTTGCTGCAACGATATATACTTATGCTTCTTTCTTACTTTTGACATGGTTAATAGTTATTTTTGTGTTACTAATTATTGCTTATCGACGTGCCAAAGTTTTAAAACGACCATTGAGACTAAAAAACGTATTTGTAATAGTAATCATCAGTTTGATTGTACTTTATATCAATCATATTATAATCTCTAGCACGTTATATGCATTAGATGTGTATAATCTTGAAGTTGATACCACAGTTTTAAGATATTATTTCTGGATAACAATAGCTTTAATTACATTAATTGTGGCGTCAATTGCATGGTTATTTGATTATCATTATGCCAAATCAAATCAAAATAAAGATTTAACTATTTGTGAACAAATTATTCATGAACATGGTGGTAATTATTTAACACATCTTATCTATAGTGGAGATAAAGATTATTTTGTTCATGATAATGAGTCTGCCTTTTTAATGTATCGATATAAATCTAATGCGTTAGTTGTTTTAGGGGATCCAGTTGGAGATGTTTCATCCTTTGAATCTCTATTAGAAGCATTTTATGAATATGCAGAATACTATGGTTATGATATTATCTTTTATCAAGTAAGCGATCGATTCATGCCACTTTATCATAATTTTGGAAATCAATTCTTTAAATTAGGAGAAGAAGCAATTATTGATTTAACAACGTTTACGACTTCAGGTAAAAAACGTCGTGGATTTAGAGCTACTTTAAATAAGTTTGATGATTTAAATATTAAATTTGAAGTTATTGAACCACCATTTTCTAAAGAAATGATTGAAACATTACAACATGTGAGTGATCAATGGTTAGATGGCAGAAATGAAATGCATTTTTCAGTAGGTCAATTTAGTGAAGCATATTTGTCTAAAGCACCAATTGGTATTATGCGTAATGAAGAAGGGAAAATCATTGCGTTTTGTACACTCATGCCAACATACTTTAATGATGCAATTTCAGTTGATTTAATTCGTTGGTTACCTGAATTAGACTTACCGTTAATGGATGGTCTATATTTACACATGCTTTCATGGGGAAAAGAAAAGGGTTATCGTTCATTTAATATGGGGATGGCAACACTTTCTAATGTTGGTCAATTGCATTACTCATATCTTAGAGAACGACTAGCTGGTAGAGTCTTTGAACATTTTAACGGTTTATATCGTTTCCAAGGTTTAAGACGTTATAAAGAAAAATATGGTCCAAATTGGGAGCCGAGATTCTTAGTTTATAGAAAAAATGCATCTTTATGGCAATCAATGATTAAAGTGATGAGAGTTATTCGTCATAAATAAATATACAATGAAAAGCGATTGATGAAACTGAGTGGTTTCGTCAATCGCTTTTGTGTTAATCTTCAATATCAATCTATACTAGATTGAGTTTTTCTTATAATTTTCACGGTCTTGTTGTTCTTTGGCATATCTTTCTGGTTGCTTTTTATAAAAATCTTGATGATATGCTTCAGCTTTATAAAATGTTGTTGCAGGCAAAATTTTAGTAGCAATCGCTTTATCTGCATTGATTGTATCTTGCATTGCTGCGATATACGCTTCAGCTAATTTTTTCTGATGTTCGTTGGAATAAAAAATAGCTGTTTGATACTGAGACCCTCTATCTTGAAATTGACCTTCGTCATCTAGTGGATCAATGACAGAGAAAAAGATTTCTAATAATTTATTGTATGAGAATAACGCAACATCATATTCAACTTTGACAGTTTCATAGTGTCCAGTAGTGCCACTTTTAACCTGCTCATATGTAGGGTTGGCTATGTCTCCACCCATATATCCTGATGTTACTTGTTCTATACCATCAAATGTATCAAAAGGTTTTGTCATACACCAAAAGCACCCACCCGCAAAATATGCAGTATTTATATTCATTTATGACACCCTTTCATTGGACCTTAGTACCATTTATTAAAAAAATCCTTGCTTTTTGTATACTTTTTCTATAACGTTAATACATATTAATTATAGATGATAGAATTGTAATTTTAAAGGTATAAGGTAGGTAAATATGAGAGAACAGAAGGATAACAGAGAAGAAACTGAGTATAAACGACAAGCAGGTACATCAACTCCACCTTCTAGGCGACGAAAGAAAAAGAGAGTGCGCAAATTACCTTTTATTATTTTATTTATTTTAATTATTCTCATCGTTATAATTGCATACATTGCTCATGGTTATAATAGTGGTGTAAAGTATGCGGAAAAGCATGCGAAAGATATTAAAGTACATGAATTTAACGGACCAGTAAAAAATGACGGTAAAATTTCTGTATTAGTTTTAGGTGCAGATAAAGCACAGGGCGGTAAATCACGTACAGACTCAATTATGGTTGTTCAATATGACTATATTCATAAAAAAATGAAAATGATGTCAGTAATGCGTGATATTTATGCTGATATTCCTGGCTACGATAAATATAAAATTAATGCTGCATATTCATTAGGTGGCCCAGAATTATTAAGAAAAACCTTAAATAAAAACTTAGGTATTAATCCTGAATATTATGCAGTTGTTGATTTTACTGGTTTCGAAAAAATGATAGATGAGTTAGAACCTAATGGTGTTCCAATGGATGTTGAAAAAGATATGTCTGAAAATATTGGTGTATCATTGAAAAAAGGACATCATCGTTTAAATGGTAAAGAATTATTAGGTTATGCTAGATTTCGTCATGATGCAGAAGGCGATTTCGGGCGTGTACGTCGTCAACAACAGGTGATGCAAACACTTAAATCTGAATTAGTGAATTTTGGTACAGTTGCTAAGTTACCTAAAGTAGCGGGAATTCTTAGAGGATATGTTAATACAGATATGCCTGATTCTGCGATGTTTCAAACTGGAATAAGTTTCGGTGTTCGAGGCGATAAAAATGTAGATTCATTAACAGTCCCTATTAAGAACTCATATCAAGATATTACTACTAATAATGATGGTAGTGCCTTGCAAATTGATAAAGAGAAAAACAAAAAAGCAATTCAAGATTTTTTCGATGATAAAAATAATAAAAAGTAATACTCAAAGAGCCTCACATTGACGATGTCAATGTGAGGCTCTTTACATATTTATTGATCTGATTTTCTAACTCCAGCAACACCATAATGACTTTTCTTCATTTCTTCAATAACGACATGGATTGCTTCTTTATTGGCACCTGTTGTTTTTTCTACAGCTGCTGTCACTTCTGTAACTAAATCTTTAAGTTGTTCATCTGAACGACCTTCTAATAATTTAACGTTGACGATTGGCATATGTCATTCCTCCAATATTCTTATTACAACTTTAGTATAGCATGAATTATCAATAAAAATACATATTTATAAATAAGAACAAAAGTTCTTTTTACACTTGAACTAGAACACATGTTCGTATATAATGAAATTGTATTAGGGAGGGGTAATCATGTATGACTATCATTTATTAGAAGATAGAGATGTACTTTGTATTGATCAGAAGAGTTTTTTTGCGAGTGTATCTTGTATAGAGAAAGGGTTAGATCCACTAACGACAAAATTAGCAATAGTCGCAGATACTAAAAGACAGGGTTCGGTGGTGTTAGCAGCGACACCTAAACTTAAAGAATTAGGCGTCAAGACAGGATCAAGATTATTTGAAATACCGCATCGTAATGATATATATATCATTAATCCAAGTATGAGAAAATATCTTAACGTATCAGTTGCTATATCTAAGATTGCTTTGCGATATGTGCCGCCTGAAGATTTACATCAATATAGCATCGATGAATTTTTTATGGATGTGACAGATAGTTATCATAGATTTAATTCAACCGTGCAAGCATTTTGCGAAAGATTACAGAAAGAAATTCATGAAGAAACAGGTATTAGATGTACGATTGGTATAGGTTCAAACATGTTATTAAGTAAAGTGGCTATGGATATTGAAGCAAAGCATACAGCAAATGGTGTAGCTGAATGGCGTTATCAACATGTCCCTGAAAAGCTGTGGCCTATTCAACCGTTAAGAGATTTTTGGGGAATTAATAGAAAAACAGAAGCTAAATTAAATAAAAGAGGTATTTTTACAGTAGGTGATTTAGCTCAATATCCATATCAATATTTGAGAAGAGATTTTGGAATATTGGGCGTAGATATGCATCTTCATGCTAATGGCATTGATCAAAGTAAGATGAGAGAAAAATATAAAGTGAATAATCCGTCCATATGTAAAAGTCAAATTTTGATGAGAGACTACGAATTTGAAGAAGCGAAAGTGGTGATGCAAGAGTTAATTGAGGATGTAGCGAGTAGAGTTCGAACACGAAAAAAATTAGCACGCACCATACATTTTTCATTTGGATATAGTGATGAAGGTGGTGTAAATAAGCAGTATACATTAGAAGAAGGAACTAACTTAGAAAAAGATATTTTTAAAGTAGTGAATTATTTTGCCAATCAATTATGTGACAAACAAGCTTTATATCGTACATTAAGTGTGTCACTCACACAATTTATAGATGAAAACGAAAGACAAATGAACTTATTCATCGATGAATACGAGCGTAAGAGAGATGAAAAATTAGCCAAAACAATTGATCATTTACATGTGAAATACGGAAAGGGCATTGTTTCTAAAGCGATATCTTATACTGAAGCTGGTACAAAACATGGACGTTTAGGACTCATGGCAGGACATAAAATGTAGTAATGTATTCCACGATAGCGATGAGGATTTCTCAAATACTAAAAAAAAACAACCTAAGACATTACATTGAGGTGTCTCAGGTTGATAAGTGAAGTTGCTATTCTATATAAGTATCAAATTGATCTAATGCTTGAATACCACGTTCTCGATCTTCAGGGTTTTTAAAACTAATTTGTAGCGCACCATAAATATCTTCACGCACTTCTAATATTTTTAAGTTGCTTATAGAAATATTATGTAAACTTAGTATGTGAGTAACTTTGCTAATCATACCCGGTTTATCCGGAATATCGACATACAGATCATACGCAGTAGTAAGTGCACCTTGTTGTTTAGCGGGTAATTGATCGCGATAATCTTTTGCATGAGCAAAAAAGTTATAAATACCTTCTGAATTAGAAGAAGATATCATAGATGAAATTGAGGAAATTTGATCTTGTAAATCTTGTAATATATCTAGGATGAAAGTTTTATTATTTAATGTAATATCTTTCCACATTTCAGCGTTACTACTAGCAATTCGTGTGATGTCACGGAATCCACCTGCAGCTAATTGTTGTACTAAACGATGTTTTTCTACTTGATTAGCACTGAGATGAACTAAACTTGATGCGACAATATGAGGAACATGACTAACGATACCTGTAACGAAATCATGTTCATTAGCATCAGTGAAAATAAATTTCGCTAATGTAGGTTTTAGTAAATCTTTAATCTTTTCTGCTGCCTGCTTATTAGCATCTTGATTAAATACAAGAATATAGTAAGCATTTTCAAATAGATGTTTTTTAGCATTGAGTACAACAGACTTATGGCTACCAGCCATCGGGTGTCCACCAATGAGATGAATATCGTGTTTTAACAACATATTTTCAAATGCTTGAATAGTTGATTTAGTGCTTCCTGTATCTGTAACGATTAAATTGGTTTTAGTATTGAGTTGTGGTAAATGTTCTAAGTAATGAACAGTTTGTTCGACAGGTGTAGCATATATAACCATGTCAGCTTTTTTAATTGCTTGCTCATAATGAGTTGTTTTATCATCGATGATACCAATAGATAAAGCCTTATCTAATTGAGATTCATCAGCATCAAAAGCTGTAATATGAATGTCTTGATGGTAGTATTTTAAATTACTTGCTAAACTCCCACCAATCAAACCAAGTCCTACAAATAAAATATTTTGCATAAGTAATCACCTATTTCGGAATTTTCAGAATACTAATATTGTAAATGAGTAAGTTTATGGAATCAATAAGAATATGATTAGTATATAACAAATAAATAGTCTAAACTAAAGTTAAATAACATAGAAATGTGAAAGGGGATAACAATGAGCGATATTCTACAAACAATCAAAACTTTAACAGAGATTAATAGTCCATCTGGGAATGCTGAAAAAGCAATACAATATGTGAAGCAGACAGTAGAAGACATAGGATATTCTACAGAGTTGACGAATAAAGGTGCTTTGATTATTAATGTTGCGGGAGATAATCAAGAGCAGCAACGATGTATTACAGCACATGTTGATACGTTAGGTGCAATGGTAAAAGAAATTAAAGAAGATGGACGTTTGGCAATTGATTTAATAGGAGGATTTCACTTTAATGCGATTGAAGGTGAATACTGTGAAATTCAAACAGAGGCAGGCGACATATATACGGGAACGATATGTTTACATGAAACAAGTGTGCATGTATATAAAAATAATCATAAAGTACCTAGAGATATAGAGCATATGGAAATTCGAATTGATGAAAAAACAAACTCAATTCAAGATACGAAAGACTTAGGCATAGATGTAGGGGACTTTGTCAGCTTTGATCCAAGAACTGAAATTACTCAATCTGGATTTATTAAGTCACGTCACTTAGATGATAAAGCAAGCGTAGCAATGATTATAGAATTATTGAAAAAAATTAAAGAAGAAAATATTAAGCTACCACACACAACTCAATTTTATATTTCAAATAATGAAGAGATTGGCTATGGCGCAAATGCTTCATTATCAGAAAATATTGTAGATTTTATCGCATTGGACATGGGTGCATTAGGTGATGGTCAATCTTCAGATGAATATACCGTATCTATCTGTGCAAAAGATAGTTCTGGACCTTACCATAAAGGGCTTCGTTCACAACTTGTGCAACTATGTAAAATGAATGATATTCCATATAAAGTGGATATATACCCATATTATACCTCTGATACTACTACAGCACTAAGAGCAGGAGCTGATATAAGACATGGTTTATTTGGAGCAGGCATAGAGTCCTCGCATGCTTTAGAAAGAACGCATATTGAATCAATTGAAGCAACTCAAAATTTATTATATGCGTATTGTATGTCTCCAATTAACAAATAAAATAAGATTTAGCGTTGACAAAAATATTTAAGAGATGTATTATACTAAATAATTAGAATTGTTAAACAATTCGAAAGATAAAGTAGCGAATATGAACTGTAGCAAATAGAAAGCTAATGGGTAATGAAAATTAGCACATCATATTTAGTGAATTGGGCTTTCGAATATAAAATTAAATAGCATTAAAGTGAACAAGAAATATTTGTTAACTAAGGTGGCACCACGGTAACGCGTCCTTATTGATTTTACGCGTATCGTGGTGCTTTTATTTCGTACAAAATGTAGTAGTTTATAGTAAGGTAGTGTCAGAAAGTTAGTGGGTGATGAGAACTAATACCACTATAAATGAAATTGGGTTTTGTACCATAACAACTAAATATTAACAAAGAGTGAACGTACAATATTCCGAATATTAAGAATATTGCGTTAATTAAGGTGGTACCACGCGTCAGCGTCCTTTTATAGGAGGCTGATTTTTTATATTTAACAATCGAAGCATTACTTTAAACTTTAAAAATTAAGTATACCTAACAAACCAAAATCACTTTCAATAAAGTTTAAGCAAACTGAAATAATAAAGGAGTGAATTGAATTGGAACTATATTATGAAAAGTTACAGGCCAATATTACACCAGAAACATTAGCTCAACTTAAGCACAACAAAATCATATTAGAAAGCACGAGCCAAGAAAAACTAAAAGGGCGATATTCTATTGTCGTTTTTGATAGTTATGGCAAAGTCACATTAGACAATAAACAACTTCAAATTATTACTCAACAAAAGAAAGAAACTAAAACAGAAAAGCCTTATCAATACTTAAAGGAATTTGTGAATAGTTATTATGCTGACATTGAAGATCAAACACTACAAGAATTACCTTTTATTTCAGGTTTTATTGGCACTTGTAGCTTTGATTTAGTAAGACATGAATTTCCAATATTAAAGCAAATTGAGTTAGAAGATCATCCTCAACATGACGTCAAATTCTATATGATTGAAGATGTTTATGTATTTGATCACTACAAGGATGAACTTTACATCATTAGTACAAATTTATTTTCTCAAGTTAAACAAGACGTATTAATACAACGAGTCAAAGAACGTATTGAGGATCTTAAAGCAATCCAAGTATATCAACCCAAAGTTTCATTTCAAGTTCAAGATAAACAAATCGAAGCAAACGTGAGTGAACAACATTTTATGAATATAGTGAGTGATTTAAAAAAGAAAATAACAGAAGGGGATATGTTCCAAGTTGTTCCATCACGTATTTATCGATACAAACATCACTTTAATAATCAATTACAAGCATTATCGTTCCAGTTATATCAAAATCTTAAAAGGCAAAATCCGAGTCCATATATGTATTACATCAATATGGAGAAACCAATAATCATTGGCAGTTCACCTGAAAGCTTTGTTAAAGTTCAAAATGGAACAGTTGTCACAAACCCTATTGCTGGAACAATACGAAGAGGACGAACACCAGAGGAAGATCAAAACAATGCGCATCAACTCATTAACGATGAAAAAGAAAAAAGTGAGCATAGTATGCTCGTTGACTTAGGTAGAAATGATATTCATCGAATCTGTAAAACGGGCACATCACATATCAAGAAATTAATGGAAATCGAAAAATATGAACATGTCATGCACATTGTAAGTGAAGTAACAGGCGAAATTAAGAATAATATTTCACCTATGTCTGTAATCGCAAGTCTATTACCTACAGGAACTGTATCTGGTGCACCTAAATTAAGAGCTATTCAAAGAATATATGAAGTTATGCCACATAAGCGAGGCGTTTATAGCGGTGGTATTGGTTATATTAACTGTAATCATAACTTAGATTTAGCATTAGCTATAAGAACGATGATGGTAGATGAGACATATATCAATGTAGAAGCTGGCTGTGGTGTTGTGTATGATTCAGAGCCATATAAGGAATTAGAAGAAACTAAACTAAAAGCTAAAAGTTTATTGGAGGTGTCGCCATGATATTAATCGTAGATAACTATGATTCATTCACCTATAACTTAGTAGATATAGTAGCCCAATGTATATCGAATCAAAATAAAGTCAAAGTATTATATCCAGATGATGAGCAAGTTATACATCAAGATGTAGAAGGTGTCATTATTTCACCAGGGCCAGGACATCCTTTAGACAATGATTTATTACTTAAAATTATTCATCAATATAAAGATAAGCCGATTTTAGGCGTATGTTTGGGTGCTCAAGCACTCACATGTTATTACGGAGGTCGAGTGATACAAGGTAAATCCGTCATGCACGGTAAGGTAGATCAAGTCATTCTTCAAAAGCCCTCCATACTATATACCAATTTACCAAGTACATTTAATATCATGAGATATCATTCGCTCGTCAGTGATAGGAAGCAATTTCCAGACACTTTAGTCGTGACAGGAGAGACATCTGATTGCATACAATCATTTGAACATATCAATCATTTACATTTTGGTATTCAATATCATCCAGAGTCATTCGCGACGGAGTATGGAGAAGATGTAATTAAGAATTTTATTAACTTAGTAGTAAAGGATGATTAGATGGTAATTTTACAACAATTAGAACAGCAACAACATTTAAACCAACAAGATATGAAGGCGTTTATCGATTTAATGATTAATCCTCAAATTGAAAATCAAATCAAATATAAGGCTTTGAAATCATATACAGAAAAAGAAATGCAACAAACTGAATTAACATTTTTAGCTCAAAGTTTAATCAAAACGATGTATAAAGAACAACCTATTTATGAAGGCTCGATGTGTATTTGTGGAACTGGTGGTGATCGTTCGGGAAGTTTTAATATATCAACGACCGCTTCATTTGTCGTAGCTAGTGCGGGTTCATCAATCATTAAACACGGAAATAAAAGTATCACTTCAAATTCCGGTAGTACAGATTTGCTAGACCAATTAAATATTAAAACCACACCAGTTAAAGATGTGACCCAATAATTAAATCGATACCATTTAGCATTTGTAAGTGCGACAGAATCTTATCCAATTATGAAATATATTCAACCTATTAGAAAAATGATAACTAAACCAACCATATTTAATCTTGTGGGACCTTTAATTAACCCGTTCAAACTAACATATCAAACTATGGGTATCTATGATCGATCTCAATTGGCAAATGTGGCACAAACTGTAAAAGATTTAGGACGTAAAAAAGCAGTCGTAATACATGGTGCTGGTGGTATGGATGAAGCAAGTTTATCTGGTGACAATTTAATATATGAAGTCAATGCTGGCCAAGATATTCAACATTATACGATTAATGCTAAAGACTTTGGCTTAAAAAACGCAGCTAACGACACATTAAAAGGTGGCACACCAGAAGAAAACAAAGCCATTGCGGTAAATATTTTAAACGGCCAAGATCATTCGAGTAAGAGAGATGTAGTGGTGCTCAATGCGGGCATAGCTTTATACGTATCAGAAAAGGTGAATGATATTGCAACAGGTGTTCAACTTGCACAACAACTCATAGATGATGGAACAGCTATGAAACAATATTTAAGAATGGTGGAGAATTAAATGACAATATTAGACGAAATTGTATTATATAAAAAAGAATTATTATCTAGTCATTATTATCATGAAAAACTTAAAACTATAAATAAAGATACTCAATGTAATCAACCATCTAAAAAGAACACCTTGAAATCGAGTTTAGTAAATGACAAAGAATTATCTATTATTGCAGAAATTAAATCGAAAAGTCCAACTGTAAAGCAATTACCTGAACGTAATTTGACACAACAAATTAAAGATTATGAAACTTATGGAGCCAATGCCATTTCTATCTTAACGGATGAACGTTATTTTGGTGGCAGTTTCGAACGATTACAACAACTATCTAAACAAACGTCATTACCCGTATTATGTAAAGATTTTGTGATAGATGAAATTCAAATTGATGTAGCTAAAGCAGCAGGTGCATCAATCATTCTACTCATTGTTAATATTTTAACGGATGAACAACTCCATCGTTTATATCACTATGCCTGTCAATTAGATTTAGAAGTATTAGTAGAAGTTCATGATAGTCAAGAACTGCAAAGAGCTTACGAGCTTAAACCAGAAATCATAGGTGTTAATAATAGAGACTTAAAGCGATTTGTGACAGATGTAGCCCACACAAATCAGATATTAGCACATAAAAAAGATGACTTTCACTATATTTCTGAAAGTGGTATTCACAATCAATCAGATGTAGAGAAAATTGTTCACTCCGGTATCGATGGGTTACTTATTAGTGAAACATTAATGAAATGCGACGATTTAAGTCAATTTTTACCACAATTAAAGTTGAAAAAGGTGAAATCATGTATTTAAAATTTTGTGGTTTTAAAAGTAAAGAAGATGTACTTAAAGCGATTGAATTGCCTATAGATGCGATTGGGTTTATTCATTTTCCAAATAGCCGTCGCCATTGCGACATGAATCAAATTCAGCAATTAACCACACTCGTACCTAGATATATTGACCGTGTAGTAGTATTAGTCAATCCAGATCAAACACAAATTCAAAATCTTGTGACACATACAAATATCAACACAATTCAATTTCATGGCAATGAACCGATAGAAATCATGAAATGGACAAAATCACAATATCCCCATATTAAAGTTATTAAAGCATTGCCTGCACATCAAAAGTTGCAAGATCAAATAGTTTATTACAAAGAAGTTGTAGACTTTTTTATTATTGATACCCCTTCAGACCAATTTGGAGGTACGGGGCAAACCTATGATTGGCATCTATTAGATAATATCAAAGGTATATCATTTTTAATTGCAGGAGGATTAACTGATCAACATATCAAACATATTCAACATTTATCATTGCAACACAGTGGCTATGATGTAGCCTCTGGCATTGAAATCAAGCATCATAAAGATGTCAAAAAAATGAAAACAATCGTTAACATTGTGAAAGGAGAATAAACAATGAATACACATATTCAAACAGACGCAGATGACTTAGGATTTTTTGGGTCTTATGGAGGCCAATATGTCCCTGAAACATTAATGCCAGCAATCATAGAATTAAAACAAGCGTATAAAAAGGCAAAAAATGATCCGACTTTTCAAGATGAATTACAGAATTATTTAAAAGAATACGTAGGTAGAGAAACACCTTTAACTTATGCTAAAGCATATTCAGAATCTTTAGGTGGCGCAAAAATATATTTAAAAAGAGAAGACTTAAACCATACAGGAGCTCATAAAATTAATAATGCATTAGGACAAGCGTTATTGGCTAAACGTATGGGAAAACGTAAATTAGTAGCAGAAACTGGGGCAGGACAACATGGTGTAGCAAGTGCAACAGTTGCAGCATTATTTGATATGGACTTAATTGTTTTTATGGGTAAAGAGGATATCCAAAGACAACAATTAAATGTTTTTAGAATGGAACTACTCGGCGCTAAAGTAGTTTCTGTCGAGGAAGGTCAAGGTACTTTGTCAGATGCTGTAAATAAAGCACTACAATATTGGGTTAGTCATGTTGAAGATACACACTATCTTTTAGGTTCCGCTCTTGGACCTGACCCTTTCCCAACTATTGTTAGAGATTTTCAAAGTGTGATAGGTAAAGAGATTAAAACACAAATATTGAATAAAGAACAACGTTTACCTGATGCGGTTGTTGCTTGTATTGGTGGGTTTTCAAATGCAATTGGAACGTTTTATCCTTTTATCCAAGATGATGTGAAATTATATGGTGTTGAAGCAGCTGGTAAAGGTAAACTTACTGATAAACATGCATTAGCTATAGGTAAAGGAAGTCCAGGTGTGTTACATGGTGCCAAAATGTATTTAATACAAGATGAACATGGTCAAGTTCAATTGGCACACTCCATTTCAGCTGGTTTAGATTATCCTGGAATAGGACCAGAACATTCTTATTATCATGATATTGGACGCGTCACTTATACAGATGCAAGTGATGAACAGGCGATGGAAGCATTAATTCGATTTACTAAAGCTGAAGGCATTATTCCTGCTATTGAAAGTGCACATGCATTAAGCTACGTAGAGCGATTAGCACCTACTATGAATAAGGATGAAATTATAGTCGTTATCGTTTCTGGTCGTGGTGATAAAGATATGGAAACGATACGTCAATATACACAACAAAGAGGTGAGATCAATGAATAAATTATTTATACCTTATATTATGGCAAACCATCAATTGATAGAGAATATGACATTACTTTGTCAAAATGGTGCAGATATGATTGAAGTAGGTGTGCCATTTTCAGATCCAGTTGCAGATGGTCCTACAATCATGGAAGCAGGGGGAAAAGCGATTGAAGAAGGTATTAACATTGATTATATCTTTAAGGAACTTGAATTGCATCAAAATGACATCGACTGTCCGTATGTATTAATGACATATTACAATATTGTATGCCATTATGGAGAAACATTATTTTTTAAAGCATGTGAACGTGCAGGTGTGTATGGTCTTATTATTCCTGATTTACCTTTTGAACTTGGACAACAATTAAAAGAACAAGCTCATAAATATAATGTGAAATTAATATCACTCATTGCAATGACAACATCTGAAGAGCGAATGAAATTGATTGCCAAAAATGCAGAAGGTTTTATTTATACCGTAACGATGAATGCGACTACAGGTAAGGATGGCACATTCCACCCAGAATTAAAGTCTAAATTAGACACAATTAAGACATTTGCAAAAGTACCAGTCGTAGCTGGGTTTGGTATTAGAAATGTGCAACATGTGAAAGATATTTCACAAATAGCAGATGGCGTGGTCATTGGTAGTGAAATCGTTAAACGATTTGCTAATGATACTACAGAAGAAAATATCAACTATCTTAAATCTATAAGGCACGCATTAAATTAGAAAAATTAATTAAAATTTAAATAGAATGTAAACGGGAAGGATATATGTAAATTATTACACGATTTGACATTGATTTTACTTGATTAGTATAAAATTGTGTTGTTATAAGGGAAGTCATTGGCATTAGATTTGCAAATGCATTAAAATAATAGGTGATAATACGATAATAGTATGAGTTGATAAAAGTTCGGCTCATACTATTATTACGTATATTCAATTTAAGTTGTATGACTAAGTATTTGATGAGTCATTGCATTTAACTAATTAAAGTCATGAAAAATAAAAAACAACTTAGATTGTTACAATTAGTTTGATAATATCAATGTTGTTACGTACAGTTTCAGTGTAAATAATAATGATAAATAGTAACAACGCTTGAATTAAGCATGGTATGAACTCAATTCGAATTCTAAAATAGAGAGAAAAAATAGAGATAAATACAATAGGAGTTATGATTATGAAGTTTACAAACTTAACCGCTAAAGAATTTGGCGATTTTACAGACCAAATGCCATATACTCATTTTACGCAAATGGTAGGTAACTATGAATTAAAACTAGCTGAAGGGACAGAGTCACATCTTGTTGGAATTAAAAATAACGACAATGAAGTGATTGCAGCTTGCTTATTAACTGCAGTACCAGTGATGAAATTTTTTAAATATTTCTATACTAATAGAGGACCAGTCATTGATTATGATAACAAAGAATTAGTTCATTTCTTCTTTAATGAATTAAGTAAATATGTAAAAAAACATCATTGTTTATATTTAAGAGTCGATCCATATCTTCCATATCAATATCGCAATCATGATGGAGAGATTACTGAAAATGCTGGAAATGATTGGATATTTGATAAATTGTCAACATTAGGTTTTAAACATGAAGGTTTCCACAATGGTTTCGATCCAATACTACAAGTAAGATACCATTCAGTATTGAATCTAAAAGATAAAACGGCCAAAGATGTTTTAAACGATATGGATAATTTACGTAAACGTAATACTAAAAAAGTACAAAAAAATGGTGTGAAAGTTAAATTCTTATCAGAAGATGAGTTACCTATTTTTAGATCATTCATGGAAGATACTTCAGAGTCAAAAGAATTCTTAGATAGAGATGATAGTTATTATTATGATCGATATAAGCACTTTAAGGATCGTGTCTTAGTGCCTTTAGCATATATTTATTTTGATGAATATCTTGAAGAACTAAACAATGAAAAAGCAACGTTAACTAAAGATTTAAACAAAGCGCTGAAAGATATTGAAAAGCGTCCTGAAAATAAGAAATCACATAATAAGAAAGCGAATCTAGAACAACAATTAGCAGCTAATCAACAAAAAATAGATGAAGCACAACAACTCCAAGCCGAACATGGCAATGAATTACCCATTTCAGCTGGTTATTTCTTCATCAATCCATTTGAAGTTGTTTATTATGCAGGTGGTACTTCAAATAAATATCGCCACTTTGCAGGTAGTTATGCAGTGCAGTGGACGATGATTAATTATGCATTAGACCATGGTATTGATCGCTATAATTTCTATGGCATTAGTGGAGATTTCTCAGAAGATGCAGAAGACGCAGGCGTAATTAAATTCAAAAAAGGGTATAATGCTGATGTTATAGAATATGTAGGAGATTTCATTAAACCAATTAATAAACCTATGTACACTGTTTATACGACATTAAAAAAATTACTTAAAAAATAAGCATAAATAATAAATTTTTATTAGGAAGGGAATTATCTAATTATGAAATTTACAGAGTTGACAGTTAAAGAATTTGAGAACTTTGTACAAAATCCATCATTAGAAAGTCATTATTTTCAGGTAAAAGAAAATATAGCTACTCGTGAAACGGATGGTTTTCAGGTTGTATTATTAGGTATTAAAGATGAAAACAATAAGGTCATTGCAGCAAGTCTATTTTCAAAAATTCCAACTATGGGTAGTTATGTGTATTACTCAAATCGTGGTCCAGTCATGGATTACTCTGACTTAGGGTTAGTTGATTTTTATTTGAGAGAATTAGATAAATATTTACATCAACATCAATGTTTATATGTCAAAATGGATCCATATTGGATTTATCAAATTTATGATAAAGATATTAAACCACTTGATAATCATGAGAAAAACGATGCACTTGTTAATTTATTTAAATCTCACGGTTATGAACATCATGGTTTCACAACATCTTATGATAGCTTCAGTCAAGTAAGATGGATGGGTGTTTTAAACTTAGAGGGCAAAACACCTGCTTCATTGAAGAAAGAATTCGATAGTCAACGTAAAAGAAATATTAATAAAGCGATAAACTACGGAGTGAAAGTGAGATTTCTAAGTAGGGATGAATTTGATCTTTTCTTAGAACTATATCGTGAAACTGAAGAAAGAACAGGATTTGCTTCAAAAACCGATCAATATTTCTATAATTTCATTGATCATTTCGGTGATAAGGTCTTAGTACCTTTAGCATATATTGATTTAGATGAATACATTGAGTCATTACAGCATTCATTAAATGATAAAGAAAACCGTCGTGATCAAATGATGGCTAAAGAAAACAAAAGTGATAAGCAATTGAAGAAAATAAGTGAATTAGACAAGCAAATTGAGCATGATAAAAAAGAAATGCTACAAGCTAGTGAAATCCGTCAAACTGATGGCTCAGTATTGAATCTTGCTTCTGGTGTTTACTTTGCAAATGCTTATGAAGTCAACTACTTCTCAGGTGGTTCATCAGAAAAATTCAATCAATACATGGGACCATACATGATGCATTGGTTCATGATTAATTATTGCTTCGATAATGGTTATGATCGTTACAATTTCTATGGATTATCTGGTGATTTTACTGAAAATAGTGAGGACTATGGTGTTTATCGCTTTAAACGTGGATTTAATGTTCAAATTGAAGAGTTAATAGGAGATTTTTATAAGCCAATTAACAAAGTTAAATATTGGTTATTCACTACATTAGACCGTATTCGTAGAAAAGTCAAAAAGTAATAAACATAGCAATTATATTGATATGACTAGGTTGAGATAAATGTCTCAGCCTTTTTTATGTCTTTTTTTATAAAGTGAAATTCTACAAATAATTTATATAAAAATCTAATTTAAAATCATATTGCACCCTACTAAAATTATCATAGCATAACCAAAAGCCTTAACAATGATAGTCATAGAGAATTTTCTAATAAATAACTTATAAAATGCTTATTGTATTTATTTTGAGTACTTAAAATAAGTCATAAAGTAAAAATGATTTACTGGGTATCAAATAGCAACTATATTCTAATCAAATGGTTGATGATTGGATAATTTGAAAAAACTCATAAATAATACAAATAAACGTTTACACATGTTATAGATTTAATATGTATAACATGTTAAACAATATATTGATGCTGTGAGAGTGTCTCAGTTGCATCGAGAGTTACTTTGATGGATAACTGGTCATTAGATGTAAATACATTGCTAATATAACATTAAGTATTTCAAAGACTAAGTTAAGAATTATATTGGATTTAAGGTTAAATATACTGATCATTTAACGTATCGTTTAACGTATCGTTAGATTGACATATGAGTTTAAGGAAATGAACATTTAAGAATACAAGTCTTAGTAACGAATGATTATATCAATCAAAATGTGAACGGATTCGTTTTAATTAGTTATAACTGTTTATAAGACATGAATAATAGACCTATATTGATTTTTAGATTTTAGTTTACATAATATATATTATAGGAAGTTATAGATATCCGATATAGGGGACCCTATTCTTCATTATATATTTGCTATGTTATAATTTATCCATATTTTTAATATTAACATTTAGGAGTTTTGTTTATGAATTTTGTTTTTGATATTGACGGTACCATTTCATTTGATGGTTACCACGTTGATCAACGTATTGAAGAACGCATTTTTAAATTACAGCAACTCGGACATCAAGTCATATTTGCAACTGCACGTCCAATTAGAGATTTGCTACCAGTTATACCAGAATTTAAAGATTTTACACTTATTGGTGGTAATGGCTCAATCATTTCTCAAAATGGACAGATTGAAGTGATTAAATCTATTACACAGGATGATTTGCAATTAATTAAAGATATTATTCATGCATATCAATTAAAGTATATATTAGATGATAAATATAATTATTCAACTAACTTAGATGCAACGTATGAATTATTTCAACGCATTGATCCTAACCATACAGCAAAGGCTTTAGATATGAATGACATTGTTCAACCTATTAAAGCAATCATATTAGATATTCGACAAGATGATTTTGAAGAAATTGCTACTATATTAGCTGAAAAATCTCATTCCTTAGAGCTAATACAACATTTAAATGAAAGTTATATTGATATTACAGCTCAAGGTATTGATAAACATACTACAATTCAAAAAATCCTTGGAGCTACAACCGATTATATCGCATTTGGAAATGATCATAACGATATTCAAATGCTAGAACATGCATCTCATGGCTATTTTGTAACGAATTTACATATGGATCATACGACGTTTATTAATAATCCGCAAATTACTTTAGTCGACGACACTAATGAAGCAATATGTAACGAATTGGATAAATGGTAAATAAAAAGTAATAACATTAATTGATAATGATTCTCAATTTCATTTAAAATAATGATAAGGAGGATCATTATGAAAAATACATATATACTACTTATCATTTTACTCATTAGTATTGCGCTAACTGCATGTAGTCAAACGTCAGATCAATCTAATCAAAATTCAAAGGACACTGTAAGTATTAAAAATACTTATGAGTTTAAAGATAAAAATAATACCCACTCACGTGGTGTAAAGAAATCAGAAACTGTTAAGGTCCCAAAAAATCCTGAAAGAGTGGCTGTCTTAGATTATGGTGCATTAGACATCATGCAACAAATGGGATTACAAAGTCATGTAAAAGCAGTTGCTAAAGATCAAGGGAATGCATTTCTCCCCCACGCTTTAAATGAATTTAAAAGTGATCAATATATTAATTTAGGCAATCCAGGACGTCCTAAATACGATAATTTAGCAAAATCTAAACCAGATTTAATCTTAGCCTCTTTTAGGCAAGCTCATACAAAAACACTCGATGAAATGAAAAAAGCTGCGCCCGATGCTCAAATTTTATTTGTCAGTCCTAATAATGATAGTTACATTTCTTCTATAGAGACAACAACCCAACATTTAGGTAAAATCTTCGATAAAAAAGATAAAGCCAACACACTTAATCGAGAATTAAAAGAAAAAGTAAATGAGACAAAACGTATGATTAATAAGGACAAAGTATTGCTACTAGTTGTAGATGATAAAGGTATGAAAGCCTTTGGACAAACTGGTCGATTTGGTGGTTTCTTGAATAAAGATTTAGGTATACAACATGCGGACAATAACATGAAAGCTAATTCTGCAGGAAATCAAATCAGTTATGAGTATTTAAATAAAATCAATCCAGACAAACTATTTGTGATTAATCGAACAAAAGATGGCAATGATCAGCATTTACCTAAAGAACTAAATAATAAGGTCATTAAAAATATAAAAGCAATCAAAAATCATAACGTATATCAATTTGAAACTAATGCTTGGTATTTTGGTGAAGGTGGTCATCAACTTACAATAGATCAACTTGAACATATTCAAGACGCCTTTGAAAATAAAAAATAATTGATTCATAAATTCAATATAAAGAAGCCCAAAGTTACTTTGAATAAAAGTTTTCTTTGGGCTTCTTTGGTATAGTTTTATCACATAATTTAATTTGATTCATATAAAGCTACAAGTTGTTTGGTATAGGGATGCCTTTGATGACTAAACAGTTGATCGGTATTAAAATCATCAACGATCGCCCCATCTTTTAATACAATTATACGATGACAAATACGTTGTATTACAGATAGATCATGTGAAATTATGATTAAGGTATATGGGTGTTTACGATAGTTTTCAGTTAGGATATCTAACATATGTTGTTCTGCGATAACGTCTAGGTTTGAAGTAATTTCATCACATATTAATACTTTTGGTTTAACTAATAATGTTCGTAGCAAATTAAATCTTTGCAATTGCCCCCCACTTAATTCATATGGATACTTGCTAAGTAATGATAATGGCAAGTTAAATGATGACGTCGTATCTTGAATGATTTGGTCAATATGTTGATATTGAGTAGATTGTTTTTTGTAATACAAGAGCGGCTCTGCTAATGATTGTTGAATGGTTAACTTAGGATTGAAACTTTCAGACGCATGTTGGAATACGGGTAAAATATCATGTGTATCGACACGAATGGAACCAGTTGTTGGTTTTAATTCATGTAATAAAAGTGAACTAAGTGTACTTTTACCTGATCCACTTTCACCTAAAATACCAACTATTTCATTATCATCGATTGTTAAATTGATATGGTTTAATACGGATTGTTGTTTATGATAATGGAATGAGATATTGTCTAATTTAATCATGATATCCCCTCTTTATATGACTTCTAAAATGAAATAACCGTTGAGCGTACGGTGTCGATTGTTTACTTTCAAAATAAGAACGATTACCTCTATCAACAATTTGTCCATTTTGAATAACATCAATTTGATCTGCATATTTAAGAACATGACTCATATTATGTGTAACGATTAATAAAGTTTGATGATGGTCTCTAACAATATGTTCTAGTAAATCCATTATTTGTAGGCCATTTACCATATCTAATGATGCTACTGGTTCATCTGCAATGATAAGTTTAGGATCAAGCATAAGTACACTCGCAATATAAACGCGTTCTAGTTGGCCACCTGATAATTGAAAACTATAGCGTGTTAATATCTCTTCACTTGGTAAATTGACCCATGTGAGTGCTTCTTTTACTTTAGTATTAGCAATCTGTTTAGATACATCATAATGTGTACGATAAATTGATATGAGTTGTTTACCTAACTTGGTATGGTCATTAAAACTTTGTGTATAGTTTTGAGAAATATAGCCAATATCTTTTCCTAACTTATCATTTAAATGTGTCACAGCATGCCCATTAAACAAGAAATAGTCATATTCGATTTGAAAATCTTTAGGTAATTGATTCAATATAAAACGCATAGTTACGGTTTTACCCGCCCCACTTTCACCAATGATTACATTGATTTGTTGTTTCTTAATGGATAAATCAACACGATTTAAAAGTGGTTGACCGTTTGAATCGTTGATGGTGAGTCCTTTAATTTCTATGATATTCATTTTAGTCACCTCTTCCTTTTAATAGTCGATCACGTAGTGCATCACCTGTTAAGTTAAAGATTAATATTGTCATAGCGATAACAGTCGCTGGTGAAATGATCATAATCGGATGAGAGGTTATAAAATCACGACCTGCTTGCAACATTGCCTCCCATTCTGGTGATGGCGGCTGTGCCCCCAATCCTAAAAATGATAAAGAGCTAATGTATAATACGATCTTGCCGAAATCCACAATGATTAATACAAGAATGGATGGTAATACTTTTGGTAATAAATGCTTAAATAAAATCGTTAATGTAGGTACTTTGAAAAGTTGTGTCATACGAATATATGATTGATGCATTTCTGTATTCACAATTCCTCTTGTCACCCGTGTGTAATTCATCCACTTAATTATGGTGATAGCAATAACTAGATTCCAAATACTTGGACGGAAGAAACTTGCGAGTGCAATCATGATGACAAATTCTGGAATACTTAAACCGATATCAATCATACGCATGATGATCATATCTATCCAGCCTTTTTTATAGCCGGACAGTAGTCCTAGAGGTACACCAATAATGACAGTAAATACTAAAGTAAGCACCGTGATAAATAACGTAGAACGTGCACCTACTACGAGACGAGTGAATAAATCCCTACCGTAATCATCTGTACCTAATAAATGTTGTGTACTCATAGGTTCAAATGTTTGAGATAAATGCACTTTTAAAGCAGCATCGTCATGAACAAAAAATTGCATCATAACAATGATTAAAACATATATGAAAAATACATAAAATATCCAATTCGAACGATTGATTTTAAATTTCATGATGTGTCGCCTCCTTATCATTATATGATTGAGACGATTTTAACCATGAGTGTTGTGTTAATCGTTGTTTAGGGTCTAAACATATACTTAGTACATCAGCACATGTATTAATCAAAATGACTAATATACCTATAAATAAGACGATACCTTGTATGACTGGGTAATCTCTTGAGCGAATACTATCAACTAAAAACGCGCCTAAACCAGGTATTTCAAATAAATTTTCAATAACGACTGTGCCACCTATTAAACTACCTACAGAAAGACCAATGAGTGGTATAGTTGGCAGTAAAGCTGGCTTGAGAAGGTCATGTAATAAAATATACTTTTCTGGCATTCCTCTTAGTCGTGAAGCTTGGACGATAGGACTTTGATATAAATCCAACAAATTAGATCTAATTAATCTAATGAGATAGGCGCACATACCGACACTCATAGTTAGGATAGGTAGAATGTATGATATCCATTGGCCATCACTTGCTGGAGGAAGTAAGTTTAATTTTAAATCAAATATATATAATAGTAGTATACCTATGAAAAATGCAGGCAAACTAACAGATAAAGAGGTGAAAATTCTAATCATGCGATCAATAGAACGATGATAATTGATTGCTGCAAGTATACCCAATGGCACTGAAATGATGATTGACATCATTAATGTCCCCAAGGTAATGATTAATGTAGGAGGCGCATATGTTGCAATCTCTTGACTAACAGGCTCGTTGGTTTGGTAACTTACCCCTAAATCTAAATGTAATATTTGAATTATCCAATGCCACCATTGTACCAATAATGATTCATTTAGGCCTAATTTATCTTCGGTCGCTTTGATTTGAGCATTGGAAACTTGTGCAGTGTCTAAATGTAAAATTTTGTCTACTGGATTACCGGGAGATAATTTCATTAGAATAAAAGTAATTGTAGATAAGATAAACAATACTACAATCATTTGAAGACACTTTGAAGTGATTATTTTAATTATATTCATATGTATCTCTCCATTAGTTGTCTATGATATTTAAGGTATAAGTGAAAACTTAAATTGTAAAACCCAACTCTGTCAAATTATTTCAGAATTGGGCCTATAATCGTTATATATTAACGGCGACGAAATTGGTTAACATCTTGTTCGTGTTCAAATTGTTCATATCGACGCATATCTTTTTCGAGTTGCTTTTTCTTTCTTTCACGTCTCCAATTACGTGTGAAATACCATAATAGGAAACTGATAATTAAGCTCACAATCGCCATAAAAGCAGCATAACCTAGTAATGGTTGATATGTAATATCTTGGAAATTAGGAATTAAGAACGCTAATACACCTAATACTACAAAAGAAATAACTGCTGCAATAAACCATCTATGTAAGACTAAAGTGCAGAAAACAGTTAAAATGATAACTGCTAATATAGAAATCCATAGAAAATTCAGCATATCAAAAATAGTCATAAATGGATTCTCCTTATTTTAAATAATAATAACATTATTATACTATTTAATTTACTTTAACTAAACCTACTATAGTAGTATTTCTAAATGATTAATAACCGACTTAATTGCGGATGTATGATTGATATGTATCAACTGCGTTTCGAATTTAACTCATGTATAATAAAATTATTGATTACAAACAGGGAGTGAATCATATTGACACAAGGTTTACCAAATAGACAAGATATACCTAGTACTGAAACATGGGATTTAAAGGATTTATTCCAAAATGATGAAGATTTTTACCAAATATTAGATGAGACGCTAGCCTCTTCATTATCTTTTAATAAGCGTTATAATGGTCAATTAAAAGAAATTGATACGATTGAACATGCGCTTAAAGATTATGAAGCACTTTTAATACAAATTGATCGATTAGGCAATTATGCTGAATTACGTTTAAGTGTAGACACAACTAATGAAGCTGCACAGACATTAAATGCTAAATTAAATACGTCTTATGGTAAAATCGCAAGTCGATTATCCTTTGTCGAATCAGAAATATTAAATTTGAGTAATGATACGTTACAGCAACTGAAATCTCAAACACAATATCCACATTACATTCAACAATTAATTGAACGCAAACCGTATCAATTAGATCCTAAAGTTGAACAAACATTAGCAAGTCTATCCCCTACTTTAAATCAACCTTATGATTTATACGGTACTATTAAAATGTTAGATATTGCATTTGAATCATTTAAACATAACAACATAGAGTATCCAATGGATTATGCAACATTTGAAAATGAATACGAGGATCATGCTGATCCTGAATTTAGGCAGAAAAGTTTTAAGGCATTTAGCGATGCGATTAGACGTTATCAACATACAACAGCTGCCACTTATAATATGCAAATACAACAAGAAAAAATTGAAGCGGATTTAAGAGGATATGACTCAGTGATTGATTATTTATTACAAGAACAAGAAGTGACACGTGATATGTTTGATAGACAAATTGATGTCATTATGAGTGATTTAGCACCTGTCATGCAAAAATATGCTAAATTACTGCAACGTGTACATGGATTGGAAAAAATGCGTTTTGAAGATTTAAAGGTTTCAATCGATCCTAGTTATGAACCTGAAATTTCCATTGATGAATCTAAATCTTATATCTATGGTGCACTTGATGTACTTGGCGACGATTACCATTCTATGATTGAATCGGCATACCAAAATCGCTGGATAGATTTCGCTCAAAATAAAGGTAAAGATACTGGTGCGTTCTGTGCTAGTCCTTATTTCACACACTCTTATGTCTTTATTTCATGGACTGGAAAGATGGCTGAAACATTTGTCTTGGCACATGAATTAGGCCATGCAGGTCATTTCACTTTAGCACAACAAAATCAGAATTTCTTAGAATCTGAAGCTTCAATGTATTTTGTGGAAGCACCATCAACAATGAACGAGATGTTAATGGCAAATTATTTATTCAACCATAGCGAAGATCCACGATTCAAACGTTGGGTCATCGGTTCTATACTATCTCGTACGTATTATCATAATATGGTGACGCATTTGCTAGAAGCGGCTTATCAACGTGAAGTATATCAGAAAGTAGATCATGGAGAATCATTAACAGCGCCAGTGTTAAATGATATTATGCTTAATGTTTATCAACAATTCTTTGGTAATGCGGTTGAAATGACAGACGGTACGGAGTTAACTTGGATGAGACAACCGCATTATTATATGGGGCTATATTCGTATACTTATTCAGCGGGCTTAACAATTGGTACTGTCATGTCACAAAGAATAAAAACTGAAGGACAACCAGCTGTTAATGATTGGTTAAATACGTTGAAGTCAGGCGGTAGTTTATCACCAGTTGCATTAGCAAAACAAGCAGGTGTTGATATCACAACAGAAGCACCATTGAAAGACACAATACGATATATATCTGAATTGGTAGATGAAGCAATTGCGCTTACTGATGAAATTGAGGCTAATTCATAAGTAAAACAAATCCCCTAAATGTAGCTAAGTGCTATCATTTAGGGGATTTTTATATATTTAGGTTCTAACAATTACGAAGATCAGTCAGTTATATTTAAATTTGGGTTAAATAGGAATTTTAGCGACCTGCTTCGTAGTGTTCACCTGTGAGAAAATAGTACACGCTTTCAGCAATATTACTAATATGATCTCCGACACGTTCTAGATTTCTAGCAGCTAAGTGAGCTTGACCTGCTACAAACGGATCGTTATCAATTAAATATGTCGTATTGACAATGTTGATATATAAATCATCGATATCTTGATCTCGTTCAATAATTTCTTTAATTAATGTAATGTCTTCATTTTTGACAGCTGTATTTAAATCTTCAAGCATTAGCATAGCTAATTTGCCCATAGTCTTTAATCTTGTTAAGACATAATGGTCAGTTATTTTAACTCTGAGTCGAATATGAGCGATATTTGCGGCGTTATCACCCATACGTTCAAAGTCAGTAGAAATCTTTAAAGCTGCCATCATCATGCGTAAGTCTGTCGCTATAGGTTGTTGCTTTGTAATAAGCATGATGACTTTTTCATTAATTTCATAGTCTAAACGATTAATTTCTTTATCTTTTTCAATTGTCTCTCTTGCGAAAGTTCTCTTATCATCACTTAACGACACTAATGCATTTTCAATATTAAAATAAACACGAAGACCTAGACGACGTAAATCTTTGATTAAGTCTTCTAGTTGGCCTTCGTATTTTTGTCTAATCACTGCCATATATTAACCAAATCGTCCTGAAATGTAATCTTCAGTTTGCTTATCAGCTGGATTTGAGAAAATTTTATCAGTGTCGTCATATTCATTTATATAGCCGTTCAAGAAGAAAGCTGTTTTATCAGAAACACGAGCAGCTTGTTGCATGTTATGTGTAACCATGATGATAGAATAGTTTTCTTTTAATTCTTGAACAAGTTCTTCAATTTTCAATGTAGAAATAGGGTCTAAAGCTGATGTTGGTTCGTCCATTAAAATAACATCAGGTTCAATTGCTAAACATCTAGCGATACAAACACGTTGTTGTTGTCCACCAGATAATCCATACGCATTCATATGCAATCTATCTTTTAATTCGTCCCAAATAGCTGCGCCACGTAGTGATTTTTCTACAATTTCATCTAAAATCTTTTTATTTTTAATGCCGTGTGTTTTTGGTCCATACGTAATATTATCATATATAGATTTAGGGAATGGGTTTGGTTGTTGGAATACCATTCCTACATTCGTTCTTAATTTTTCTTTAGAATATTTTGCATCATAGATATTTTGATCACGATATAAAATCTTACCTGCAGTTTTAACTGATGGAACTAGTTCAACCATACGATTTAAAGCTTTAATGTAAGTTGATTTACCGCAACCTGATGGTCCGATAATGGCAGTTACATTGTTTTCAAGAATATCTAAATTGATATTTTGAAGCGCATGATTATCACCATACCATAAGTCTAAATTTTGTGTAGAATAAACGATTTTACGTTCACTATCAGAAATCGGATCGTGTTTATCTTGTGTAGTTACTATAGTAGATACGCCTTGATTTGAGTTGTCTTTCAATTGATCTAATGTTTTGTTTTCTTCGACTTTTGTATTAGCCATAATTTAAAACTCCTTCTAATTAACTAAGTTGATTTAATGTCTACTTAATCGTAAATAACGTTTCCCTGTTTTTATAACGACGTTAGCTTAAAATTTCTTACTGAATTTGTTACGGAAGAAAATAGCTAGTCCATTCATTAATAATAAGATTACTAATAATACGATAATGCCTGCTGATGCGACATTTTGGAATTCTTCTTGAGGCATTTTTGCCCAGTTATATATTTGAATTGGTAATGCTTGGAACTGATCCATAATACCGCTTGGTAAACGTAATAGAATTGTAGGAATACCAATTAAGATTAAAGGTGCTGTTTCACCTAATGCACGAGATAGCGCTAAGATAAAGCCTGTTAAAATACCTGGTAAAGCTGCAGGTAATACCACTTTATAAATCGTTTGCCATTTGTTAGCACCTAAACCATAAGAAGCTTCTCTTACTGAGTTAGGTACAGCACGAATCGCTTCCTGTGCCGCCACGATAATGACTGGTAAAATTAATAAAGACATTGTTAATGCGCCGGCAATGATTGATTTACCAAGTGATAATGATTCAACGCCCATACCACGAACGAATAATGTAAGTCCTAATAGACCGAATACAACTGAAGGTACACCTGCTAAGTTTGATATACAAACCTTAACAAAGTTCGTGAATGGATTTTTACGTGCATATTCTTCAAGATAAATTGCTGTACCTACACCTAATACGATTGATATTGGAATAATAGTAATCATTAACCATAATGTACCAACTAATGCACCTTTAATCCCTGCCATTGACGGTGTGGAAGATGAAAAGTTAGTAAAGAATGATGGTGTTAAATGCCCAGCACCTTTAATTAATGTATCAACTAATAAAGCTGCTAATACGATTAAACCAATTAATGTACAGGCTAAAAATATACCTTTGAAAATTTTATTTTTGGTCATACGACTCGAAATATTTTTATCGACTTGCTTTTGATCGATTAATGTTTTGCTATTGCTATTTGATGTATTAGTAGTTGTCGCCATATTAATACTCCTCTCTGAAACGTTTAGAAATCCATTGTGATAGTAAGTTCATTGCTAATGTGAAAATGAATAGCGTGAAACCTACTGCATAGATACTGTAATAAACGTCTGATCCGAAAGTAGCATCGCCTGTCGCAACTTGAACGATATAACCAGTCATTGTTTGAATAGAACCAGTTAAGTTAAGTGAAGCTGTAGGTGTACTACCTGCTGCAAGAGATACAATCATTGTTTCACCGATAGCTCTTGAGACAGCTAATACGATTGAAGCTAAAATACCTGAAGCTGCTGCTGGTAACACAACTTTAATTGCAACTTCTAATTTAGTAGCACCTAATCCCAATGCACCTTCACGAATCTTATTCGGTACTGATGCCATTGCATCTTCACTCATACTTGTGATAAGTGGGATAATCATAACCCCAACGACTAATCCGGGACTGATTGAGTTGAAACTACCTAACTGTGGAAATACTGATCTTAAAATTGGTGTGACAAAAGTTAATGCAAAGAAACCAAATACGATAGTAGGAATACCAGCTAAAATTTCTAAAATTGGTTTGATAATTCGTCTAACTTTGTCAGTCGCATATTCACTTAAGTAAATAGCAGCACCTAATCCGATTGGAACGGCGAATAATGCAGCAATGATTGTGATTTTTAACGTCCCTATGATTAATGCCCAAATACCATATGATGGTTTAGCAGAGAATGGGTTCCAATCTGTAGAGAATAAAAATTCTGTAATTGGTACACGTGTGAAGAACGTAATTGTTTCTGTAAGTAAAGTAAATAAAATCCCTAATGTAACTAAAATTGAAATCGCTGCAATGATAGCCAAAATAATCGGTACGATTTTATCGCTTGTACCACCCTTTTTGGCATTGTTCTTAGCAATCATTTCTCTAATATTTGTTTTTGAAGCCATTTAAAAACCTCTCTCTTATTAAATCTCCCAATTATAAAAAAAAGAGTGGGAATATTTCAGGCTATAGATGAGCTAGACTCATGATTTGTAATATGACTTATAACCTGAAAAGAAAATCAGACAAAGTGGTTATTGATTTTAACCACTTTGCAATGATTTTCGTTAGTATTCCCAAACTCTATTATTAATTATTTATCTTCTTTTTTATCAGATTTTTTATCAGAGTCTTTGCTGTTTTTCTTAATGTATTTTTTCAAATCTTTAAGCTCTTCTTTGTAGTCTTTCTTAGGAAGGGCTACATAACCAGCATCCTCAGCTGCTTTACCTTTATCTTCAAGTGTGAATTTCATGAATTCTTGGAAAGCTTTGTTATCTTTTAATGATTTCTCTTTAGCGTAGATGAATAATGGTCTACTTAATGCATAAGAGTTATCTTGGATTGTTTTCTTAGTTGGTTCTGTGTCTTTACCTTTATCGTCTTTGATTTTAACTTCTTTTAATTTATCTTTATTTTGTTGATAGAAGTTATAACCGAAGTAACCGATACCTTCTTTATTCTTTTCAACTGATTGAACGATAACGTTTGTATCAGCATTTTTCTCAGCTTTGATATCGCCTTTGTCCATTACTTCTTCAGTAAAGAAGTCGAATGTACCATGTGATTGGTCAGGTGAGAAAGCTTTAATTTTCTTATCGGGCCATTTAGAGTTAACATCTTTCCATGTTTTAGCTTTGCCAGAGTAGATTTCTTTAAGTTGATCTTTAGATAATGATTTAACGAAGTCATTATCTTTATTTACTGTAACTGTTACACCATCTTGTGCAATTTTGTATTCTTTGTATTTAATGCCTTTATCTTCTAACTTTTTCTTTTCTTCATCTTTAATTGGTCTTGAAGCATTTGAGAAATCTGTTTCACCTGAAATGAATTTCTCAAATCCGCCACCAGTTCCTGAAGTACCAGATGATACTGTAGCGTTAGGATAATCTTTAGCGAATTTTTCGTTTAATTTTTCAATGATTGGACCGACTGTTGATGACCCGTCACCTTTTACTTTTCCACTTACATCTTTACCTTCGCCTGAACCGCCATTGTTACCGCCGCCACAAGCGCCTAAAAGTACTGAAGCTCCTAATACAGTCGTACCGACTAATTGCCACTTTTTCATTGAAACATCCTCCTAATATAAATAACCCAAATGTTATATGTATTTCTTACAGTCCTAATACTAAAGGTTTATTGTTAATTAATAATAGAGCTAATGTAAATGTTTTGTTAAGAATGAGAATTGAATTGTAAATATGCTTTGAACACTGATATAACAGTGTTTTTAAAGTTAGAGATCTTGAAAAATAATATAATTTTTGGGTTGTTAAAATTGCAAAATATAAAAATGATGGTTTTGGATACTTAAAATATTACAAAAAAAGCGCTTATTGAAATATTTCATTCAATAAGCGCTATGGTGATATGATTCGACTATATTAATAGAAGAAATGCGTTTTTGTATTAAGAATTTTGTTCGTCTTCCGTACGAGACCAACCTTTTTTTGTTAAGCTGATTTTGCCAGTTTCAATATTAATCATCTTTTGTTTATATAGATGACCAATGGCACGTTTAAATGAACCTTTGCTCATATTAAATACCTCTTTGATAGCTTCGGGACTCGATTTATCCCAAAAAGGTAATTCGCCATCATATTCCACAAGTAAATCAAAAATGACTTGCCCATCATCATCTAATCTTTCATGAGCTAAAGGTAAAAATGAACCATTAAGTTCACCGCGTTCATTATGACCAATAATACGAACGGTAACTAATTCACCTAATCTTGGCTCTGCTTTACGTTCTGATTCATGAACAAAAATTTTATAACCTTCGGTACTTAATAAGAAACTCCCCACTCTTAAAACACGATATGGTCTAGCTTCTAACATTTCATTTTGTTTACTATCGTCGTTAACGGGTGTGTACATGTTATCAACGATACCTTCACTTGCTAAACGAGCGAACATTTGGTTCTGACTATCAATTCTTAATGTCACGAGTAATTGATCTCCAGCTTCTGGCCATAATGTTTTAACCTTTGGTAAATCTTCCCAGGGTATTAATACTTCTCTCGGTAGGCCAACATCAACACGTGCGCCATCGCGATCGACTTTAAGCACCTTTGCAAAGTCATATTTGTCTTTCGTAATATCAGGCATATTTTGTGTTGCGAATAATTCACCTGATCTATTTGGATAAATAAAGAAACTGTATTCTTCACCTATTTGTAATTCGTCTTCTTCATTTACTTCGGATTGATTGAGTTTAACTTGTTCTCCATTGGGTCCTTTTAACATATATGTTGATCCTTGTAAGCCAGTCACTTCAAGAAATTCTATAGAACCTACGATATCTTTTTCTAGTGCCATTATATTCTCCTTCGAGTCTTTTATTCTTTTATAGTATAACACGAGTCATGTAATCTATCATTACAAGTTATCGGTGGTCGAAACTATCGTTATAATATGATATAATTCTTCCGTTAGAATAACGATATAAAAAAGGAGCAAATGCATGTTACAAGTAACTGATGTAAGTTTACGTTTTGGCGATCGTAAGCTATTTGAAGATGTAAATATTAAATTTACTGAAGGTAATTGCTATGGTTTAATTGGTGCAAATGGTGCAGGTAAATCTACTTTCTTAAAAATTTTATCTGGTGAGTTAGATTCACAAACAGGTCATGTGTCATTAGGTAAAGATGAAAGATTAGCGATTTTAAAACAGGACCACTTCGCATATGAAGATGAACGTGTACTTGATGTTGTGATCAAAGGTCATGAACGTTTATATGAAGTAATGAAAGAAAAAGATGAAATCTACATGAAACCAGACTTTAGTGATGAAGATGGTATTCGTGCTGCTGAACTTGAAGGCGAATTTGCTGAAATGAATGGTTGGAATGCTGAAGCAGATGCAGCTAACCTACTTTCAGGATTAGGTATCGATGCTTCATTACAAGACAAGAAAATGTCTGAACTTGAAAATAACCAAAAAGTAAAAGTATTGCTAGCCCAAAGTTTATTTGGCGATCCAGATGTATTATTACTAGATGAGCCTACCAATGGTTTAGATATTCCAGCTATTAGTTGGTTAGAAGACTTTTTAATCAACTTTGAAAATACTGTTATCGTAGTATCCCATGACCGTCACTTCTTAAATAATGTGTGTACACATATTGCAGATTTAGACTTTGGTAAGATCAAAGTATATGTTGGTAACTATGATTTCTGGTATCAATCAAGCCAATTAGCTCAAAAAATGGCTCAAGAACAAAATAAGAAAAAAGAAGAAAAAATTAAAGAATTACAAGATTTCGTTGCGCGTTTCTCAGCGAATGCTTCTAAATCAAAACAAGCAACGAGTCGTAAGAAACAATTAGAAAAAATTGAATTAGATGATATTCAACCTTCATCTAGACGTTATCCATATGTTAAATTCACACCTGAAAGAGAAATTGGTAATGATTTATTAACTGTTCAAAACCTATCAAAAACAATTGATGGTGAAAAAGTATTAGATAACATTTCATTTACAATGAATCCTAATGATAAAGCTATTTTAATTGGTGATAGTGAAATTGCTAAAACAACATTACTTAAAATCTTAGCTGGTGAAATGGAGCCTGATGAAGGATCTTATAAATGGGGTGTAACAACTTCATTAAGTTACTTCCCTAAAGATAACTCTGAATTCTTTGATGGTGTGGATATGAATCTTGTTGACTGGTTACGTCAATATGCACCAGAAGATGAACAAACTGAAACATTCTTACGTGGCTTCTTAGGACGTATGTTATTTAGTGGTGAAGAAGTTAAGAAAAAAGCAAGCGTGTTATCAGGTGGCGAAAAAGTTCGTTGTATGTTAAGTAAAATGATGCTATCAAGTGCTAACGTATTGTTACTTGATGAGCCTACCAACCACTTAGACTTAGAAAGTATCACAGCAGTCAATGATGGTTTGAAATCATTTAAAGGTTCATTGATCTTTACATCATATGACTTTGAATTTATCAATACAATTGCTAACCGTGTGATTGATTTAAATCAATCTGGTGCCGTTTCTAAAGAAATTCCTTATGAAGAATACTTAAAAGAAACAGGAGTATTACAATAAATGACTTCGATTGAGCGTATGAATACATTTTGATGATGTATTTATACGCTTTTTATATACAGATATAATGAACATTCCCCTACTACTCTAGTTATTTATATTTTAAGGAATACACTCGTTTTGTTATCCGAGTGCACAAGAGATACTAACTATTAAAATGCACTAAAAGGTTTACAATCGTTTAGCAACGATTGAATAAAAGCCACTATATTTTTTGAAAAAGTGGCTCTAAATTTTCTGTTTATTTTAAAAAATCGCAATTATCGGTTTACAGTCACATGTGGTATATGTATAATAAAAACATATCAATTGAATAAGATTTTGATGAGGCGCATTAAACATGAGTAAATATTAGGCAACTGTCTGCTAACAGCTAATATTGAAAGGGGGCAATGCCGAAACGAATGATAATAGCAGGTATCATTTGTTGGACTTTTTGGTTAAGAGCTAAGAGTTTGTCATTATTTCACAATAATGGAGTGCATCACTTGTACATAAATGTAGAACAAGTCGCATTCCAGACTTGTTCTTTTTTATTGAATGGATGTGTCTCCCTACTAACTGAGGAGGACAAATATTGAATAGAAGTGTTTTGAAATTTGGCGGTTCTTCCGTCAGTGATTTTACAAAAATTAAAAATATAGCAGGTATGCTAAAAAATCGTGTTGAACAAGGTGAACAACTGATTGTGGTGGTTAGTGCAATGGGCAAAACCACGGACCAATTAATGGAAAATGTGTCCACATTAACATCAACACCAAAAGAGCAAGAACTCGCCCTACTGTTAACTACAGGAGAGCAACAAACTGTTTCATATTTATCAATGGTTCTCAATGATATTGGTATTAGTGCAAAGGCAATGACAGGATATCAAGCAGGTATCAAGACCATTGGTCATCATTTAAAAAGTAAAATTGCTGAAATTGACCCATCAACCTTTGAAACAGCTTTTAATAAGTACGATGTACTTGTCATAGCTGGATTCCAAGGTATCAACGAGGATCATGAATTAACTACACTCGGCCGTGGCGGTTCTGATACGACAGCAGTAGCTTTAGCAGCAAGTAATCAGATTCCTTGTGAAATCTACACAGATGTTGATGGTGTGTATGCTACAGATCCAAGAATATTGAGTCATGCCAAACGTTTGGAGTATGTATCATACGAGGAAATAATGGAAATGAGCGCATTAGGTGCTGGTGTACTTGAGACACGTAGCGTAGAGTTGGCAAAAAATTATGATATACCATTATATTTAGGAAGAACATTATCAAATGTGAAAGGAACATGGATTATGTCTAGAAGTGATTTATTAGAGAAAAAAGCAGTTACTGGGGTTGCATTAGATCAACACATGATGCATGTAACGATCACTTATCCCCTACCAGATAATCAATTATTAACACAACTATTCACAGAGCTAGAAATAGGTTCTGTCAATGTAGATATGATTTCACAAATCGTTAACCACGAAGGACTACAATTATCCTTCAGTATAAAAGATACAGATGCACATCAAATCACAGCTATTTTAGAGCAATTAGCCGTCGATTTTGAAGCATTGGATTTCAAAATTAATGAAGCATATGTCAAAATTTCATTAATTGGATCCGGTATGAGAGATATGTCAGGCGTAGCATCTAAAGCATTTATTACATTAATCAATGCGAAGATACCTTTTTACCAAACAACCACTTCTGAAATCAGTATTTCTTATGTCATTGATGCTGAAAATGGTGAAAAAGCCGTGGAAGAATTGTACGGTGCATTTGATATATAATTGATTTTAACTTAATTTTTCACAATATTAATAATATTTAAAACGGAGTGACTTAGACATGACAAAATTAGCAGTAGTTGGTGCAACAGGATTAGTTGGAACAAAAATGTTAGAAACTTTAGATCGAAAAGAGATCCCTTTTGATGAATTGGTTCTATTTTCTTCAGCACGTTCAGCTGGTCAAACAATCGAATTTCAAGGGCAAACGTATACAGTACAAGAACTTACAGATGAAGCAGCAAGTGAACACTTTGATTATGTATTGATGAGTGCTGGTGGTGGTACAAGTGAACACTTCGCCCCACTATTTGAAAAAGCTGGCGCTATTGTCATTGATAATTCTAGTCAATGGCGTATGACAGAAGATGTTGATTTAGTTGTACCTGAGGTTAACGAACCCCACTTTACAAGAGGCATCATTGCTAATCCAAACTGTTCTACGATTCAATCAGTCGTACCATTAAAAGTATTGCAAGATGCATTTGGATTATCAAGAGTAGCTTATACGACATATCAAGCGGTTTCAGGATCAGGAGTTAAGGGTAAGAGAGATTTATCTGAAGGTGCAAATGGTAAAGCACCAGAAGCTTATCCTCATCCAATTTATAATAACGTATTACCACATATTGACGTATTCCTTGAAAATGGTTATACAAAAGAAGAACAAAAAATGATAGATGAAACACGTAAAATTTTAAATGACAAAGATTTAAAAGTGACTGCAACTTGTGTACGTGTGCCAGTTCAAGATAGCCATAGTGTTGAAATGGATGTTACTTTAAAACAAGATACTACCGTTGAAGCAATTCAAGAATTATTCGATAAAGATGATCGTGTTGTTCTTGTAGATAATCCTGCTAAAAATGAATACCCTTTAGCAATTCACTCAACAGGTAAAGACGACGTGTTTGTTGGTCGTATTCGTCGAGATGACACATTAGACAATACTTTCCACGTATGGTGTACATCAGACAACCTACTTAAAGGTGCAGCATTGAATGCCGTTCAAGTTTTAGAACAAGTTTTAAAATTGAAAGGAGTTCTTTAATATGACACACATGTTTGAAGGTGTAGGCGTCGCATTAACAACGCCATTTGTAAATAATGAAGTAGATTATGATGCATTAAGACGACACGTTACATTCTTATTAGAAAATAATGCACAAGCGATTATTGTAAATGGAACTACAGCTGAAAGCCCTACACTAAACGATGAAGAGAAAGAACATGTTTTAGAAACAGTTGTGAATTTAGTTAACAAACAAGTTCCTGTGATTGCAGGTACAGGTACAAATAATACTGAAAAATCTATTCAAGCGTCTGTACGTGCACGTCAACTTGGTGCAGATGCATTGATGCTAATTACACCTTATTACAATAAAACAAATCAACGTGGTTTAGTTCAACACTTTGAAACAATTGCGAATGCAGTTGAATTACCTGTTGTCTTATATAATGTACCTTCACGTACGAATATGACGATTGAACCAGAAACAGTTGAAACGTTAAGTCAAAATAAATATATTGTAGCGCTTAAAGATGCGACAAATGATTTGAATTATTTTGAAGAAGTTAAAAAACGTGTGAATCAAGATGAATTTGCCATTTATAGTGGTAATGACGACAATGTGGTTGATTTTTATCAACGTGGAGGTAATGGCGTGATTTCAGTCATTGCTAACGTCATTCCAAAAGCATTTCAACACTTATATGATGCTAAACAAGATGGGGACACATTGGCAAAGGCATTTGAACCGATTGGCCAATTATTAGACGCGTTATCAGTTGATGTTAATCCTATTCCAATTAAAGCATTAACGGCTTATGAAGGATTTGGAAGCTATGAATTACGTTTGCCTCTTGTACCACTTGAGGATAATGATCGTCAAACATTAGAGCAAGCTTACGAAACATTTAAAGCAGGTGAAAAATAATGAAGATCTTATTAATTGGCTATGGTGCTATGAACCAGCGTGTTGCTAGATTAGCTGAAGAAAAAGGCCACGAAATTGTCGGTGTTATTGAACCGATGAATAGTGATTCATCACCATACCAACAATTTGAACATATTGCAGATGCTAAAGAAGCAGATGTAGCAATTGATTTTTCTAATCCTAATTTATTATTACCCCTATTAGATGAATCATTTGAATTGCCATTAGTCGTTGCGACTACTGGTGAAAAAGAGAAAATCACACAAAAATTAGAAGCATTAGGTAAAAAGATGCCAGTATTTTTCAGTGCAAATATGAGTTATGGTGTTCATGCACTTACTAAAATTTTAGAAGCTGCAGTTCCCCTATTACAAGATTTTGATATTGAACTGACAGAAGCACATCATAATAAGAAAGTGGATGCGCCTAGTGGTACATTAGTGAAGTTATATGATGTTATAGAAGGATTACGTGATAAAACAACTCCAGTATATGATCGCCATTATAAAACTGAGAAACGTACACCAGACGAAATTGGCATCCATACAGTTCGTGGCGGTACGATTGTTGGAGAACATGATGTGTTATTTGCTGGAACAGATGAAACAATTACGATTTCACATAAAGCACAATCTAAAGACATTTTCGCGAATGGTGCAATTGGTGCAGCTGAAAAATTAATCAATAAAGAAAACGGTTTTTATACATTTGATAATTTATAAAATATAACTAAAGGAGCAAAATTATGGTACAACATTTATCAGCACAAGAAATTATTCAATATATTAGTGATGCAAAAAAATCAACGCCTTTAAAAGTTTATGTCAATGGTACATTTGATGGCGTCAACTTCCCCGAATCATTTAAAGTATTTGGTTCAGATCATTCTAAAGTGATCTTTTGTGAAGCGGATGATTGGAAACCATTTTATGAGTCGTATCAAAACAAATTTGAGGATATTGAAATTGAAATGGATCGTCGTAATTCAGCCATCCCATTAAAAGATTTAACAAATACGAATGCACGTATTGAACCAGGTGCTTTCATTCGTGAACAAGCTGTAATCGAAGATGGTGCTGTAGTCATGATGGGTGCAACAATTAACATTGGTGCTGTTGTTGGCGAAGGTACAATGGTAGATATGAATGCTACTCTAGGCGGTCGTGCGACAACTGGTAAAAATGTACATGTTGGTGCAGGATCAGTATTAGCTGGTGTAATCGAACCACCTAGTGCGTCACCTGTTGTCATTGAAGATAATGTGTTAATTGGTGCAAATGCAGTTATTTTAGAAGGTGTTCGAGTTGGTGAAGGTGCGATTGTAGCAGCTGGCGCTATTGTGACGCAAGATGTACCTGCAGGAGCAGTTGTTGCCGGGACACCTGCTAAAGTGATCAAGCAAACGTCTGAAGTCGAAGATTCTAAACGTGAAATTGTATCAGCATTACGCAAATTAAATGATTAAATTATTATAATAATACGGCAGTTGAAACAAAGGAGTGGCCTATGGTTTGAACTTGAACGTGAGTGTGTTTAACGCCCTACCGTTCAAATGATCACATTGCCTCTCCTCATTGTTTCGACTTTTTATTATCATGATATTTAATAGTATATATTTTGGGATTTTTATGGTGAAAGGAATGATAATGATGAATGAATTAGAATTTGTAACAACACACCGTCGACATTTACATCAGCATCCTGAATTAAGTTTACATGAATATGAAACTACTCAGTACATTACTAATTTCTTAACAGAATTAGGCGTACCATTTGAACGTCCATTGGAAACAGGTGCGATTGCATATCTTGAAGGTAATAGTCAGCATACTATCGCTTATAGAGCAGATATAGATGCATTACCCATTTTTGAAGAAAATGATGTAGAGTTTCGTAGCCAAAATGATAACGTGATGCATGCATGTGGCCATGATGGTCATACGACGGCACTGATGTTATTTGTTAAGCGTTGTAAAGCAATGGCAGATAAAGGTACTCTCCCTCACAATATTGTATTTATATTCCAACCTGCAGAAGAAACAGGTGGTGGTGCACATCGTCTTATAAAAGCCAAGGCTTTTGATAATTACCCTATTGAAGCTGTATTTGGTATTCACGTTAATCCTTTTTCTGATGAAGGCACAGTTGTCATTCGAGACGAAGAAATTACGGCAAGTGCGACAGAGTACCGATTCTATTTAACAGGACTATCTAGTCACGTTGCTGATAAAGAACAAGGTCATTCATGTGGCGAAGCCTTACAACACGTCTTAACACAAGTGGGTCAAATACAACAATTTCATTTGAATGGATTAAAACGAAATATAGTACATATGGGTCATTTTGAAGCTGGTGAAGCTATCAATACAGTACCAAGTAATGGCTATTTAGAAGGAACAATTCGTACATATGATGTCGATGATTTAACTATTGTAAAAAATCAAATGCAAAAAATTGCTGAAAGTGTATCATTATTATTTAATGTGACGTGTGAAGTAAAATTTGAGGAAGGCTATCCACCTACAATGAATAGTCCGAAATTACGCGAACCTGTTGAACAGGCACTTAAAAATGCAAATCTAGAAGTCATCGACAAACCAACACCATTCTTATTTGGTGAAGACTTTAGTTTCTATGGTCAATTATTAGCACCTGCTTACTTCGTCTTCGTTGGAACTCGCAATAAAGATAAAGGTTATGTGACAGGATTACATACGTCTCATTTAAATTTTGATGAAAAGGTATTAATAGACGTAGCCAATTATTATGAACAACTACTATTAAATTATAAAGAGGTGTAAGCATTGACAGCAATTTGGTCAGTCGATACAGAAGCATTTTATAACAATGCTAAGAAAGTGAAAAATCAACAACCCATTATGGCCGTTGTTAAAAATAACGCTTACCACTATGGCTTAGAATTTGCGGTAAGGCAATTTTTACGTGCAGGTATCAATACATTTAGTACGACGTCACTTAAAGAAGCGGTTCGTGTACGTGAATTAGCACCAGATGCAACGGTGTTTCTTATGAATGCGGTATATGATTTTGATACTGTACGTGATTATCATATTCATATGACCTTACCTTCTTTAAAGTATTATTACGAGCATAAAGAAGATTTACGAGATATTCATGTGCACTTAGAGTTTGAAAATTTACTGCATCGTTCTGGATTTAAAACACTAGAAGAGATTCAAGAGGTATTACAAGATCATCAACATAATAAGAACCCTAAACGCATGATTATTTCTGGTTTATGGACACATTTTGGTTATGCTGATGAATTTGGTGTAACTGAATATGATGTAGAACGTTCAGCATGGTTGAATGTTTTACATACATTATTAAATGAAGGGTATCAATTCGACTATATACATTCTCAAAATAGTGCAAGCTATTATCGAGAAGGACAAGTCGTTCTCCCCCACCATACACATGCTAGAGTGGGTATTGCTTTATATGGTTCACGTCCATATAGTGGATTGAATGAATCAGCCATTCAACAAGCATTGACTGTAAAAGCGAATGTCATACAAATTAGAGAAGTTCAAAATGGTGACTATTGTGGCTATAGTTGGGCATTTGAAACACAACATGACAATACTAAGCTTGCTGTGGTAGATGTTGGTTATGGTGACGGTATATTAAGAGCAAGAGCACAACATGAAGCATTGATAAACGGTAAGCGCTACCCTATTCGTGCCCTAATGATGAGCCATATGTTTGTAGAAGTTGATGAACACGTACATGCACAAGATCAAGTTGTATTATATAATGAAAGTATGCGCATTGATGAATATACCTTTAAGGGTGTGGGAGCAAATTCAGAACAACTGAGCGCTATGAATCACGATTCTCTTATAAAGGAGTACAGATAAAGATGACAGTAGAATATAACGAATACGGCGAATTAACAATGGGAGGTACAAGTCTTAAAACAGTTGCACAAAGTTTTGGTACCCCAACGATTGTTTATGATGAAGAACAAATACGAAATCAAATGCGTCGTTATCATAAAGCATTTCAACAAAGTGGATTAAAATATAATATTTCATATGCTTCTAAAGCATTTACTTGTATACAAATGGTTAAATTAGTCCAAGAGGAAGATTTACAACTCGATGTTGTATCTGAAGGAGAATTGTATACTGCATTAGAAGCTGGCTTTGATCCAAGTCGTATACACTTCCATGGTAATAATAAAACGAAGCATGAAATTAAATACGCTTTAGAAAATCATATTGGATATTTTGTCATAGATTCTTTAGAAGAAATCGATTTAATTGATCGATATGCAAGTGAAACAGTACAAGTAGTTTTAAGAGTTAACCCAGGTGTTGAAGCACATACACATGAATTTATCCAAACAGGACAAGAAGATAGTAAATTTGGCTTATCGATACGCTATGGCTTAGCTAATGAAGCAATTGATAAAATCAAACAAACTAACCATCTTCATTTAAAAGGTGTACATATTCATATTGGCTCACAAATTGAAGGAACAGAAGCATTTATTGAAACTGCAAAAATAGTTATGAATTGGTTAAATGATCAACAAATTCATGTTGATTTACTTAATCTTGGTGGTGGTTTTGGTATTAAATATGTTGAGGGAGATGTAAGCTTCCCTATTGAAAGCAGCATTGCTGAAATCACTGATGCAATCAAAAATGAAGCACAACAGTTAAATATGGAAACACCTGAAATAGGTATTGAACCCGGTCGTTCTATCGTTGGCGAAGCTGGAATAACATTGTATGAAGTGGGAACGATTAAAGAGATACCAGAAATTAATAAATACGTATCTATAGATGGTGGTATGAGTGATCATATTAGAACAGCACTTTATGATGCTAAGTATCAAGCTTTATTAGTAAATCGCCAAGAAGAAGCGGATGATACAGTTACTATTGCGGGTAAATTATGTGAGTCTGGTGATATTATCATTAAGAATGCAAAATTACCAAGTTCTGTACAACGTGGTGATTATTTAGCAATATTATCAACAGGTGCATATCATTATTCAATGGCATCTAATTATAATCAAATGCAAAAACCTTCAGTGTTCTTTATCAAAGATGGAAAAGCTCGTGAAGTGATTAAACGTCAATCATTAAGACAACTTATTATTAACGATACTAAATAATAAAAGTTAATCTCGTATGGCATTTTATAAGGCTATAACAATTAGTTTAATGGAACTCGTTGTTATAGCCATTTTTTTAATCTTGAGAGTTCATCTCTCTAAATGATGCTTTAGTATTTAAACATAAATAAAACGTGACTTAACACTGAGAGTTAAAAGTCACGTTTTTAATGATAGTCTAAAAAGTATCCTATATCATCACATAGCACATTGAATGAATCGCATAAAAAAACACCTTACATCTTGGTAAGGTGTTAGTTAATAAAGTCAATTAATTACAATCTATTTATTATAGTTTTACAACGTTCGCAGCTTGTGGTCCGCGGTCGCCTTCAACTACTTCAAATTCAACTGATTGACCTTCTTCTAATGATTTGTAACCATCTTGGTTAATTGCTGAGAAATGTACGAATACGTCGTTTTCTCCTTCAACTTCGATGAAGCCGAATCCTTTTTCAGCGTTAAACCATTTAACTGTACCTTGTTTCATAATCTGAAACCTCCAAGACTAAAATTCATTCAATATGCGTTATTCGCATATTACAAAAAATACATGACCTAATTACTCATAACGATAATAGCAAATATTTTTTGCAATATGGAATAAAACTATTGCTTACTTGATATTATAATTTAAATAATGCAAAATTGCAATACAATTATAGGAAATTATCATTTAAACTATTTTTGGAAGATTATAATAAACTTCATTATTTTTTAAAACAATAAAACTATAAAATATTTGTAAATCCTCATCACAATCTTCACAGAAATTTAAATCACAATTATTGTAAAATGCGTACATATTATATTTCCCCATTACGCAATTGTCGTAATATGCGTTACAATCTTTGATTAATTTACAGTATACATCTAACATGTCTTCATATGTAGAAAACTCGGATTGTTTAACAATCTTCTCTGGCCAATCTTCAAACAACCACCAACCTTCATAGTCAGCTCTAATTTTTGCAACCGTCCACATATGTATCCCCTTCTTTTTAAAATTCTATATTGATAATTTTAACTGGTTGTATATCAAAATCAAGTTAGAAGACTCATACTTTTGACTGATAGACGATATAGCAAATATTAGTTTTTTTACGTCTTTATCCTTATAATAGTGATATGAGGTGATAATAATGGAACGTAAACATATACAAGTATTTGGCACAGTACAAGGTGTCGGCTTTAGATATTATACGCAGAGACTAGGCAATCAACATCACGTCGTAGGTACAGTGCAAAATGTTGAAGATTATGTTGATATATATGCTCAAGGAGAAAAAGACAATTTAGAATCATTTATAAATAGTGTTATTGAAGGTGCTTCTCCAGCCTCACATGTAACTAACTATCAGATAGAAGACTTAGATTTAGACGAATCATTAACTGATTTTAAAACAATTTAAATCAATACTAAAAAGGAAGATGGCAGTTGAGATATAATATTTCAAGAGTTTTGGGGACCATGGTAGGCATACCGGTAGCGATGATTGCTTGGATGGTAAGTATCTTTGGATTTGATTTGTCTTTTATTATAGACGGATTCATCGGTTTGGGAGGATTTGTCGTGTCTTACTTCCCTACTCAGCGCTTGACTTCACGTAAATATCTAAATGAAATAGGATTAACTCGAAGAGAATATCGATATGTTAGAAGTCAATTAAACCAAGCCCAATCTAAAATACGTTTGATTTTCAAATCATTTATCAATATTCGTTCTATTAAAGATTTTAGACAGGTTAACGACATTTATAGAATCTCTCGCTCGATTTATATGAGTGTAAGACAACGTCCAGGAATGTTTTTTAAAGTAGAAGGATTCTTTTATTCGCATATTGATAATGCCTTGAATTTAGTAGATTCATATACGAGATTAACTAAAATGCCTAGAAAGTCTCCCGTAGAAAAGCAGAAATTAGAACAAACAAGAATTACATTAGACGAAGTCAAACGAACGTTAGTAGCAGATTTAAAACAACTCAATGAAGACGATTATGAACGATTAGATGTAGAAATGGAATTAAATAAATTAGAACAACAGCGTCGAAAAAAATAATATAGATAAGGAGAGTAAATGGATATGGCAAATGAACATGAACGTACCCCATCACACCCTCTTGATCAATATATCAATCAACAATCTGAGCAACCGAATACGGTTGTTGAAGATTTTGAACATCAATTTACTGAAGCTGATCAAAAAAGGATTAATGAAATTAGTGAACAAATAAAACCACTTGATCACGATGGCTTATTATCTTTTGGTACCAACTTGCAACAAAATATGTCACAGTTTTCACATCAAATGTTGGATGATGTTCAATCGAAAGATATTGGACCTATTGGAGACTCATTAAGCCAATTGATGAGTAAATTAAAATCTGTGAACCCTAATGACTTAGATCCTAATAAACAATCTAGGATAAAACGTATCTTTAGAAGAACCAAAGCTTCTATTAATGAGGTATTCTCTAGAATGCAATCAGTGAGTTCGCAGATTGATCGAATTACCATTCAATTGGAAAAGCATAAAGGTAACTTAACGAAAGATATTGATTTATTAGATGGGTTATATGATCAAAATAAGCGATATTTTGATGATGTGACACTTTATATTGCAGCAGCACAACGTAAAAAGCAAGATATACAACAACATATCATTCCTGATTTACAGAAGAAAGCTGAAACAACAGGTAATCAAATGGATATTCAAGCAGTCGCAGACATGGAGCAATTTGTGGATCGATTAGAAAAGAGAATCTATGATTTACAACTTTCAAGACAAATTGCTATTCAAACTGCACCACAAATACGAATGATTCAAAATGTAAATCAGGCATTAGCTGAAAAAATTCAAAGTTCAATTCTAACAAGTATTCCATTATGGAAGAACCAAATGGCTATTGCGTTGACATTGATGCGACAACGTAATGCAGTATCAGCACAACGTGCAGTCACAGATACAACGAATGATTTATTAACTCAAAACGCATCAATGTTGAAACAAAATGCAATTGAAACGGCAACAGAAAATGAACGTGGTGTCGTCGATATTGAAACATTGAAACAAACACAAAGTGATATTATTGATACGATAGAACAAACATTACAAATTCAACATGAAGGTCGTCAAAAACGACAAGCTGCTGAAAAAGAATTATCTGGTCTTGAAAATGACTTGAAGCAACATTTATTATCAATGCGAAAAGAATCTTAAAAAAGCTTCCCTACTTACTTTAGGGAAGCTTTTTTATCTATTCTTTTTGATAAACGATAGGTTGTTGTTTGATAAATATACCAATAATGTATGCGATGATGGTAGTAATGACCGCAATTGGGAACCATTCTAATGAATAATCTTTTAGCCATAGATGATCCATGAAGCTCAGTTGTAACCATCCTTGTGTATGAATCACACTCAAGATAGATACAATAGCAACAACTATAACAGTGATTTGTTGTGTAATAGGTTTTGTCGGAATAAATCTTGCTATCAATATGAGTAACACAACTGTGATTGCCACAGGATAGATGACGCTAAGTACGGGTTGTGACATTGTAATCACAGCATTTAGACCTTGATTCGCAATAATAAAACTAATAATAGTAAAGATAATGACAAATGTTTTATACGAAATTTTAGGAATAATTCTGTGGAAATACTCACTTACAGCAACTATTAAACCACATGCAGTTGTTAGACAAGCTAATGCTACAATGATACCTAATAAATACTTACCGAAAGTTCCGAAGCCTGTAGATGCCATTGTCGTTAATAAAAATGTACCTACATTTTGATCTTTAGCAGCAAGTGATTTTAACTTGGCATCTGAAATATCAATGTGATTGCCGATAAATCCTAAAGAAATATAGATAAAGATTAACGCGACAGCAGCGATTAAACCTGCCATTAAGGTTTGCTTAAATATCTTATCAGCATGATTGACACCTGTTGCCTTAATCGCATTCACTACAATCATTGAAAATGCAATAGCAGCAATAGCATCCATTGTTAAGTAACCTTGTGTAAACCCTTGAGAAAAACTACCAATATTACTGTTAAAAAGTTCTGTATTACCATGACTTGATGTATGGCCACTAAAATCGATAAACCCTTTAACAATCATTGCTAAAATAGTAATCAGTAATAGTGGCGTAAGTAATGAACCGATACGATCGACCATTTTATTTGGATTAATACATAAATATAATACGATAATAAAATAAATAAGTGTAAATATAAATAGAGCTAAATTGCCATTCGTATGTGCTATCGGTGTGACAGTCATTTCAAATGATGTTGAAGCTGTACGAGGTATAGCAAATAATGGTCCTATAGTTAAATAAATCACTATTAAAAATATTATCGAAAAAACTGGTGATATTTTATTAAATGCACCAATATAACCTTGTTTATCAAGTGCACCAACGACAACGCCAAGTAAAGGCAATCCTATACCAGTTAGTGCAAATGCGAGAATCGCAGGCCAGAAAAAGTGTCCACTATCTAAACCTAAGTTCGTTGGAAAGATTAAATTACCTGCACCAAAGAACATGGCAAAAAGTGTGAACCCTACAATCCATGTATTCTTGTTCATAATGCTGCTCCTTTGTCCTTAAATATGCAACATTAAACATTCTAGCATAGATATAATTCATAAGTCTATATAATTTCAGAAAATTTAAAAACTTAGTTGATTTAAATTTAGCAAATAGACATATTTTTAAAAAGATTTAAGTAATAGTTTTTTCAATAATGGTGATAACAAGCTTGGTAAATGTTCAACACCTTCAACAAATATTGAATACTGACCATAAATATTATGAATCGTCTGTTCAATATCTTCGGTAATTGGATCTTGACTCAAGAATACATTAAAGACTTCTATACCAAACTTACGAGCATCTTCAACAGCTTCATACGTATCTATGATGCCATCTTGACTATAATTATATGCAGAAGGTTCCCCATCAGAAAACACAATGAGAAATCGCTGATGATGACTGCGACGAATTAATCTATCACTCGCGATTCGAATGGCAACCCCATCACGATTATCATCTTGTGGTTCTAAAGCCATGATACGCGGTCCATCTTTTTTCAATGTTGAATAGTCGTAATGGATAATCTCATCTATAATATTAGGTTGCTTCGTATCATCTGAATCAAAGGCATCTTCGTTAAAGGCCAATATTTCATGTTTGACGTTCAATTCTTTTAACGTCTCGTGGAAGAGTACGACACCTTTAATCGTTTCATCCATTTTGTCATGCATGCTTGCTGAAGCATCGATTAATAATGTAAATGTAGCATCAAATGATTGGCTTAAATCTTGTTTTTTATAGAACAATTTATATTGATCATCTATAAACCAATTGATTAAATTCTTCTGTAGTCGACCTTTAGTGAGATTATGTCTCTCATCTTGATGTTCGCGTTCGATCGTCTTTTTAATAATTTGGATTAAATCCTTAATTTCAAATTGCACATCATTTTTAACATCTTCATAAGCTTGGATGTATTCAGGTAAAATATCAGGGACTTTCCATTTAATATCAACATTTTGGTTAATGCCTTCTAATGCAAAGGCGCTATTTTGTCCAATAAAGCCGCCTTCTTCACGATCTAGCGTGTTTTGTGACCCCTTACCTTTTTTAGTCATCATATCGGTCATATCATCGGATGAATCCCCTTCTCTAGCTGTATCATTGTCAGCCATCACTTCACTATTTTCACCCTCATGTAGTTCCATTTCGAGATAAGCGCCACCTTCAGAAGAACTATCAGCAGCTTTGGTTTCTGCTTCAGCTGTCACTGCATCATTTTCCTCTTGCGACTGATCTTTACCATCTGTATTAGCAGCATCTGTTCGTTTTAGATCTTCAAACAAGTCTTGTTGAATATTTTCATATAGATTTTTAGGAATATAGTAATATTCATTTAACATATCTTCTTTTAATAAATCATCTACTTGATATAATATGCGTTCAGCTAAATACATATTGTCTTCAGAACTTTGATTCTGAAAGAAGTTAGGCAAATATTGATACATATTAACTAAAACGTCATCAAATTTTGGATGGATGGATGGTATGTCATAGAAGTTTTGTTCAATAAAAGCATGCTCTAAATATAAAAATAATAAATCAGTATATAGTGTTTTAGTTTTATAAACATTAATTTGTGATTCAGTAAATGTAAGTCTTGTAATTAAACGTAAATCTATATATTTTATTGTGCTTGGACGTTGTAATTTAATCTCATTGAATATACGTATATCTTCTAATAGTTTGAAAAGTTGATGGAAAAATTTAGGGTGTTTAAATTCATTATTATGCAACACCTCATTAACGATATCTACATCCATCATTTGATAACCATAGGCCGCTAACATAACATCTGTTTTGAGACCAGCAGCTTCAACTGCTTTTGGACGGTGAGACCAGAACCAACTTGTAATTAGTGTATTACTGAATGGATTATAATAAGGGAATTTTTGAATTTTAACTTGTGTTTGTTCGTTTTTTAATAGTAAACGAGCTAAGTCTTGTAACATCATTACTTGTTTAACATCTAACTGTTCGTCGTTAAATTTAATGAAACGGTCGCTCATGATTATCCCTCTCTAAAAGTTAAGTTCTATTGCATTAATAATGGCTTGCTGTTCTCGTTCATCCTCAAGTTTATCTATAATTGTACGTTTAATGGCACGTTCGATTGGCATAACTGTTGCTAAGTCACTTAAATCAATGAGTGCACGTATACTTGCAGCTTCCTCTGAAATCTGACCTTGTTTGGTCATTGTACGTAAATCTTCGTTGAATTTAATGATTTTTTGGATAGTTGTATCATCTTGTAAACGACTTTGTTCTTTAATAACATGACTTAAAATATCGCCGTCGATATAATCCACTTGAATCACAACAAATCGGTTTTTAAGTGCTTCGTTCATTGGTAGCGTACCTACATAGCCTTCATTGATTGCGGCAATCACGTTAAAGCCAGGTTTTGCTTGAATGACTTCTCCAGTAAATGGATTAGTTATACGTCTGCGGTAATCTAACACACCATTTAAGATAGGCAATGTTTCCGGTTTAGCCATATTGATTTCATCAATATATAAAATATGTCCTTCTTTCATAGCTTTAATAACGGGCCCATCGATAAATACAATTTCTTGATGCCCTTGTTCATTTGTCTTAATCGTTTTAAATCCTAGTAGACTCTCTGCGTCTAAATCTACTGAACAGTTAACTTGATACATAGGCGTATTTACCACTTCACTTAATGTTTCTGCCAGTTTCGTTTTACCGGAACCTGTTGGCCCTTTTAATAAAATATTTTTATTTAAATCAAATAATGCTTTTGCATCATTAAAAACTGAAACGTCCGCATTTTTATATTGTGCTTGTACCATGATTAATATGCTCCTTTTTTATCAATATGAAAAAAGACTAAGACATGTGGGTTTGGGTTTCCAATTGTCTTAGTCTTGTTGACTGTTATCTTTATATACTTGTTTGATAGTCTAAACTGATTGCAACGATTTTAAACTTCTTTAAAGTATGTTTTGTAATAGCCACCAACTAAACCTGAATTATCGATGATTTGATAATATTCTTCAGTTTCATTAATGACATCATATTGTTTACCAACAGTTAGCATATCAGATACAGTGAACTTCTTCGCATCTGTATTTGTAACTTCTACTTTTTTAATTGGTGTACGCTCTTTCCATGTTTCGTGTAACATCTTTAATTCCCTACCTCTATAGTTATTTTAATAAGTTTATTTTTCCAGTGTATAAATGAATGAAATACCACTTTTTTCAGTAATACGTAATGAATCAGAATCATCTTGTTCTAACGTTTGATAAGGTATACCTATGTCATCTAACGTTTGTTTAGCGTTTTCAAATTCCGACTTATTTTGAGTGGAAAATTCTATTTGTTCAATCATACCTACATCTTCATTATTGATTTCTGTCTCTGCTTCATATAGATGCAATTCACCACCAAGACCACCTTCTCCAATTTTAAATACTTGGATGGCTTGTGTTGAATCTTCATATGGATGATATTCTGCAAATATATTTAATCCAAATACATTTGTAAGGATAGATGCTGTGATAGGCAATTCATTCACCTTAAGAATCACAGGGCCTAAGCCTTGAATTTGATGTAGCGGATTGACAGTACTTTCAAATGATGGCATACCTAATGGAACGCCTGTGTTATGTTCATTTGAATAGATATCAAATAATTGTTGATTATGATCATTGAAGTTAAAGTGCTTATTACCATTGAGTTCAGTAATTGAGCTATAAGACATTTGATGATTGGTAAAAATAGATTGATATTCATCTAGACCTGAGTCTGATGGAGTTCTTAATCCAACGCTATCGATATGTAAGTTTTGATAATTACTTTTAGGTACTTCAACAAAATGTATACGAGTACCAGGACTTAAATTGGCATCGCCAAATCTTAAAGCATTTTCACCCTTTTTAGATGAATTAAAACCTAATATATTTTCAAATAAATCTTTAGTTTTAGATAGGTCACTAGTACCTAACGTGACACTTCTAAGTCCGCTCATTTACTGACACCCCTAATCATTTATCGTTACATTATTATTATAACGTATTTTTACGATGATTTATATGATGAACTATTACGATGATGGATCATATGAATGGATAAAAGTTTAAATTGTATTGTGAAAAGTTTGGTTGTAATTAATTTTTTAAAATTAAGTTAAAATTCATTTTGGTATTGTTGTCAAAGTGTATTAAAATATAATTATAGAGATAAAGTAAGGAGGCATACACATGTCTACGATGTGGATAGTATTTGCAATTACTGTTTTAATCGCTGCTTATTCAGGTATACAAGTTTTTACGAATTTACAGAATAAGCAAAAGCCTAATTTTAAATATTTCTTAATTGCATTTATTGTATTTATTATTTTAGCAATTATAGAGATTATCGTCTTATACTAAAAGTTACCCTATAGTTTTAAATGTTAAAACATAGAAATAGCCAGTAAATGATGTTTATATTGACCCATTTACTGGCTTTTTTAGACTATTTAAGCAAGTGTTTATAAATATTCTGATTTAGAAAATAAATAATACAACCCGATTATAAAAATAATGATATAAATCATAAACCATCATTTTATTAAAATTATATACTACTAAAGTATTATTTAATACATAAAGAACCAACGGTGATTCATATCACCGTTGGTTCTTAAATTATATTCAACGTTAGTCGTTTAAATTAAGATTCTAATAATAAATCTTCAGGGTTTTCAATTAGGTCTTTGATTGTTTTTAAGAATCCTACTGCTTCTTTACCATCAATAATTCTGTGGTCATAGCTTAATGCGATGTACATCATTGGACGATTTTCAATAGTATCTTTGTCAATTGCAATTGGACGAGTGATGATAGAGTGCATACCTAAGATAGCAGCTTGGCTACCATTGATAATTGGTGTACTCATCATTGAACCGAAGATACCACCATTTGTGATTGTGAATGAACCGTTAACCATGTCATCTAAGCCTAATTTTTTATCGCGAGCTTTGACAGCTAAATTAGCGATTTCTTGTTCGATTTCAGCAAAGTTTTTCTTATCGCAATCTCTTACGAATGGTACTAATAAACCATCGTCAGTAGATACAGCAATACCGATATCATAGTATTGTTTAGTAATCATGTCTTCGCCATCAATTTCAGCATTGACTTCTGGATATTTTTTAAGTGCAGCAACTGCAGCTTTAGTGAAGAATGACATGAAACCTAATTTAGTACCATCATGATCTTTGATGAATTGTTCTTTTTTACGTTTACGTAAATCCATAACGTTTGTCATATCAACTTCATTGAAAGTTGTTAACATAGCTGTATTATTAGATACTTCTAATAATTTTTTAGCAGCAGTTTTCTTTCTACGTGACATTTTTTCACGAATAACTGGTTTAGATGGTTTGTCACTAGATTTTTTAGCTTCATTACCAGAAGGTTTGTTGTCATTTTGTGATGATTGTTTAGCTTGATTTTGACTGTTGTTTACATCTTCTTTTCTAACAACATCATTTGATTTTCCAGCAACTTCACTTAAGTCAACGCCGTTAGCGCGAGCATGGCGACGTGCTGAAGGTGTTGCTTTCACACGTTGGTTATTAGCTGAATCATCTTGAGATTGATCTGATGATTGAGTATCGTTTGATGGTTGAGAAGTTTCTTTAGATTGTTGATCATCTTTATTAGTTTCATCATTACTTTGTGGAGTTTGATTATCTGATGAACCACTTGATGCATTACCACTGCCTTCACCAACAACTGCGATAGCTTGACCTACTTCAACTGTATCGCCTTCATTAGCAAGTTGTTCTGATAAAACACCTGCTTCTTCTGATACAACTTCTACGTTAACTTTATCTGTTTCTAATTCAAGAATAGCTTCGCCTTTATCTACGCTATCTCCAACATTTTTTAACCACTCTGCAATGGTACCTTCTGTAATTGATTCTGCTAATTCTGGAACTTTAACCTCTGGCATTTTGAATTTCCCCCTATTTATTTAGTAATGCTACTTTCAATAATATTATTTTGAACAAGTTTATGGATTTCTCCATCACCTTCAGCTGGTGCTGCCCTTTGGATTCTTCCATGGTAACTTAAATCGTATTTATCACCAACTAGTGCTCTTAAGTATGGATAAACGAATAACCATGCACCTTGGTTTTTAGGTTCTTCTTGAACCCATGATACTGATTCAAGATTTGGTAGTTGATCGAAAATTTCTTGAATTTCCTCTTCAGGGAATGGATATAATCTTTCAACTGCTACAAGTAATACAGATTCGTCAGGATTTTTAGCTAAATATTCTTTTAAGTCAATGAATACTTTACCTGAAGCTAATATTACTTTTTTAACTTTATCAGCTTCATAATCTTCAGCAATGATTGGTTTGAAACCACCAGAAGTAAACTCATCAATTGGCTTAGCAACTGTTTTGTTACGTAATAAACTTTTTGGTGACATAACAATTAATGGTCTCATTTCTTGAGTATCTAGGCTTGCTGCTTGAGCACGTAGTAAGTGGAAGTAGTTACTTGCACTTGATAAGTTCACTACAGTGCTATTGTTTTCTGCTGCAAGTTGTAAGAATCTTTCAAGACGTGCTGATGAATGTTCTGGACCTTGCCCTTCAAATGAATGAGGTAAGAATAATGTTAAACCTGAACGTTCGCCCCATTTTGCACGTGCACTTGATAAGAAGTTATCAAACATCATCTGTGCCATATTTGAGAAGTCCCCATATTGTGCTTCCCAAATATTGAAACTTCCTTTATTTTCAACATTGTAACCATATTCAAAACCAACAACAGCTGCTTCTGATAATGGTGAGTTATGAATATCGAATGATGCTTTTTGGTCTGGTACATGATGTAATGGTGTGAATGTGTCGCCATTTTCTTCATCATGTAATACTGCGTGACGATGACTGAATGTACCACGTTCACTGTCTTGACCAGTTAAACGAATAGACGTACCATCTTGTAAAATTGTTGCGAAAGCAAGTTGTTCCGCTTGTGCCCAATCTACTAAGCCATCTTCTTTTTCAAATGGTTCTTTACGTTTTTCAAGTACTTTATTTAATTTTTTCAGTACATTGAACCCTTCAGGATAAGTTAACATCGCGTCATTGATTTCTTTTAAGTGATCAAATGAGAATTCCTTATCATCACTTTTAAGTGGTTGTTGTAAGGATTCTGGTTTTTCCATATCTGGATTGTCCATTTTATCTGATTTGTCAATCTTATCATGTGCTGCACGCATTTCTTTTTGAACACTATCAATGACTTGATTCATTTCATCTTCACTGATAATGCCTTCATCTACTAACTTTTTACCATAAACCAATTCTACTGAATCATGCTTACGGATATTTTGATATGGTAATGGATTTGTAATTGACGGTTCATCCATTTCGTTATGACCGTAACGTCTATAACCTACTAAGTCGATGACTACATCTTTATGGAATTCTTTACGGAATTCCATAGCGATATCAATGGCTTCGATCGTTGCTTCTACGTCGTCAGCATTAACATGTAAAATCGGAACATCATAACCTTTAGCAACATCTGTTGAGTATGTTGTTGAACGGCCATCTGTTGGTTCAGTTGTGAAACCGATTCGGTTATTTGTAATGATGTGTAAAGATCCACCAGTTGAGTAGCCTTTTAAATCACCTAAGTTCATTGTTTCAAAGTTAATACCTTGACCAGGATATGCAGCATCACCATGTATAATGATTGGCATAGCTTTATGGAAGTCAGTTTGTGGCGCGCCAGCTTGTTGTGTATTATCTTGCGCAGCACGTGTACGACCTTCAACAACGGGCGCTACAATTTCCAAGTGACTTGGGTTGTTTGCTAAAGCGATTCGTTGTTCAATACCGTATGAATCTGTAGTTTTTACGCCACCTAAGTGATACTTCACATCGCCAGTCCAACCAGCAGTTAATTCTAAGCTACCATCTTCTGGCAAGAACTTCATAGGATCAGTGTGCATGAATTCTGAAATCATCATTTCATATGGTTTCTCTAATACGTGAGTCAGTACATTTAAACGACCACGGTGCGCCATACCGATTTGAATATTTTTGATTCCAGCTTCGCCAGCTAGTGTAATCGTGTGTTGTAGCATTGGTACTAGAGCATCGACACCTTCAATAGAGAATCGTTTTGCACCAACGAAGTTTTTGTGTAAATATTTCTCGAAACCTTCGACATGAGCCAATTTATTAAATAATTCAGTTTTTTGTTTATTATTTAATGTTGCTTTATATGGTGTTTCGATACGACGTTTTAACCATACACGTTCTTTATTGTTATTAATATGCGTATATTCGAACGCAATAGGACCTTTGTATCTTTTTTCCATACGAACAATAGCTTCATATGCATTATCATAAATATCAGTAAAGTGTTCTGATACGATTCCAGCTGAGATATTTTCCAAAGTAGCTTGATCTAAATCGAAATCTTCTATTTCTAATTTAGGAATATTTTTACGCTCTGGAGGATTGACTGGATATATATTTGCTTTTAAATGTCCGTATTGTCTAATGTTATCGATTAATCTCATGACACGTTTAATTGTACTGTCACCAGATTGTGAACCACCCTCATTAGCGGCTGGTTTAGCCTCGATATGAGCTTCCCCTGTTTGAATTGTACTAAATAGGACTTGTAAATCTTCGGGTACTGATGATGGATCTTGTAGGTAATCATCATATAAATCTAGCATTAACCCTAGATTTGCGCCGAAGTTTACAGGTGCCTCTGTAACCTCTCTCTTGTCCTTTGTCATATTACACCCTCCACAAAAATGTTGAAACGCTTACAAGACAATAATAGCATTATTTCAAATTTTGTTAAAGTAGATTTACCTATTATTGTAAAAAAACAGAACCAAGATAAATTTGGTTCTGCATTAATTTCATAATATTAAAATGTTGGTCATAAAGATGTAAACTAAAAGCTTAATTAGGTACACAAAATGTATGATTTACAAAGGATTTTCGTTCTAATTGATGTCTTTAAAATATGATTTTAAAGGTTGTGTAATGATCAACTTCACTTTCTACTTGAATAAATCCGCCATTTAATTGAACGATTTTATCAGCAATAGATAGACCTAAACCATTACCACCTTGGCTGCGAGCTCGAGATTTATCTACACGGTAAAAACGGTCAAATATAAATTCTAGGTCTTGCTTTGGAATACCTAAACCGTGGTCAGTAATCTCTATACTAATTTGTTTGTTTTTAAGTTGAGTCTTAATCTGAATTAATTTATTTTCAACATCATATTTCATCGCATTGTCTATAAAGATTAAAATGAGTTGTTCGAATTGATGACGGTTCATATTAAGTTTTAAAGGTTTTTCATCTAGTTCAATATCAAACGTATAGTCTGGGTGTAGTTGTTTAAGAGAATTAACTCTAGATAATATTTCAGAATTGATATCTACGAGTTCTTTTTCAACTTGGCCATTTTTAACATTGTCTTTAGTTAATAATAATAATTCTTCAACTAATTTGGTGATTCTGTTCATTTCTTCTAAAGAAATATTTAGTGATTCTTCTAGCACGGCTGGATCTTTTTTACCCCATCTTTGAATTAAATTCAAATGACCTTGAATAATTTGTAATGGCGTTCTTAATTCATGGGATGCATCTTCTACAAATTGTCGTTGTTGATTAAACGTTTCTTCGATATGGAACATCATCTCATTAAATGTAGCGATGAGATTATCAGTTTCCTCATAGTTTGTCGTCAACTCTAATTTATTTTGGAAACCGTCACGCCGAATTTGATTCATTTTATTAGACATGGTCACAATGGGTTTGGTGATTTGTGATGAGACGATATAACTTACAATGGCAGTGATAAATGTTGCTATTAAGCCAAATGCAATGGCTACAATATATAAAGATTGTACAAGATGTTCATAATTTTCTAATGAATGAATTAATACGCTATATCCATTAAAGTTTTGAGTATGGATACGTTCTGTGATTGCTAAGTAATCAACGCCTTTATATTTAATGATTTTGACTCTTTCTGGGTGAGAAAGGCCTATATTAGAAGGTACAGATGGCAAATTTTCATTTGTTGTTTGAAGTAATTTTTTTCCTTTAGTATTAAAAATAGTCACTTCTTGAAAGTTTTCTAACGAAGCATTTAAATCTAAGGCCGATATTTCATCTAAGGGTTTGGCATGAAATAAATTGATAATATCGTCAGAACTACGTTCAGCTTCGTCTAATTCACTATCATGTAAGGCATCCTTTAAAAAGAAGATGATTACCAGACAGAATAAAACGATAGTGATAAAAGTGATAAATGTGGTGATTAACATCCATTTATATTTGAGTTTCCGTTGTTTCATCATCGAATCACGTACCCTACACCGCGTACTGTTTCAATGACTTTATCTTTACCAAAGGGTTTTAGTTTGTTTCTTAAATAGCGGATATAGACATCTACGACATTCGTTTCAACTTCAGTATTATATCCCCATACATGATTTAAAATTTGTTCACGTTGTAATACGTGATTTTTATTTTCTGCTAACACGTAGAATAAGTCATATTCAGTTTTAGTTAAATCTAATTGAGTGCCATCTACTGTAACCTCAAAAGCTTCTTTATCTATAATGATACCGTTAATATTAATAGTATCTTTTTTAGGTTGACGACGAAGAATGGCTCTAATACGAGCAAGTAATTCTTCGATATCAAATGGTTTAACAATGTAATCATCAGCACCATAATCTAAACCAGCAACTTTATCATAAGTATCACTTTTAGCAGTAATGATGATAATAGGCGTTGTTTGCTGTTGACGAATTTGACGACAAATCTCTAAACCATTTATATTCGGTAACATTAGATCTAAAATAATGAGATCGTAAGTTTTATTCAGTGCTTTGTCTAGACCAGTAGCACCATCATTTTCAATATCGACTTGATAATTTTCATGTGTTAGTTCAAGTTCAATAAATCGAGCTAAGTTTTTTTCATCTTCTACAATTAAAATGTTTGTCATCTTTGCACCTCTTAATATGGTTATGCACAATGTTAAATAAAACTCATTTAACATATGATTGATGTATTTATCTTTAATATATTCATTGATGTTGAATGTAGACATCTGATTTCGAAACTTAGTCATTGATTTCGTGAATGTTGTGAATCTACATGTCAATGATTAATTAGATGACTTAATTCATATGCCTTTGCCTCTTTGTGTATAACCCATTAATTGTATTCTTAACTAAATTTTATCATATTTTCAATCGTTACATAGTCGGTATTGAGAAGTATTTTTATTATTATTTCCAGTATTAAAAATAGCTAAAATCGTTGGTAGTTAATGATCATAAAATAAGTTTATCATTTTTTATTGTTTCTAATTGACAATGATTCTCATTAGTGTATAATAATAGTTGAAAATGATTATCAATACCAAAAAGAACTTTCCCCCCCCACATATATTTCGTTCTTAAGGATTGGTCATTTTCATATAATCCCCTTTTATATGCCCGTAAAAGACTAACGTTGAAAAACGTTTTAATAAAGCAGTAGACCTTTAGACACTTGAGGTTTACTGCTTTTTTAGTTCCGCTAATGATGACAATTAATGATAAAAGAAAGCACCACATTTCCTTAAGTTGAAATGTGGTGCTTCACTGTCTTATTTTATTTTGTTAATTGCTCATTTAAGATTAGTGTTGATAATACAATACTAAATGCGCCACCAATGATTCCTGCAATAATATCAGTTGGATAATGTACACCTAAATACACACGTGATGTTGAAACCATCAAAATGAGTGAAGCTGCTAACCCTATTAAAATGCCTTTTGATAGTCCAGAATCCGTTCTGTTCAAGATATAAATGATACTACCGAAATAAGATGTTGATCCCATTGCATGTCCACTCGGGAAACTAAAACCAGTAATATCAATTAAGCGCAATAATGTTGGTCGTTCTCTATCAAAGATATTTTTTAAAACGGGGTTTAATATGCTTGATAAACTCATCACGATAATAAAGAATAAAGTTTCAATTCTTAGTCGTTTTAACATTAAATATGCGATAAGCATTAATGATAAACAAACCATAGCCCATACTTCACCTAGTTTGGTAGCACCAAGCATGATTGAAGTTGTAATAAAGCTTTCTGATGCATAAATGAATTCGTAAACTTCATTATCTATCCATTTACCTAAGCGTGATTCATGGAAGAATGCTATGATTCCAAATATCAAAGTAAAAATGATAAGTAATGAAATTCGTTTTAATCGACTCATTACATTGTCCCCCTAATTGTCTAAAGCATCATTGATTATTTTATCGAATAAATCTTCTTTAGTGTAACTTTCTTTATAAGTCTGCATTTGTTTAATGATATCCTCACGATTTGTTTCAATGTGATTCAACTCTTCTAACAATCTTACTTGCGTCAATTCTTCTTCAGGAATGGCTTTACCATAACCTTTAGACTCGAAGTTTTTCGCGTTATCAATTTGGTCGCCACGTGATTGATCAAGACCAAGTGGTATTAATAGCATTGGAATTCGTAACGTAAGGAATTCATAAATAGCATTTGATCCTGCACGACTTACTACTGTATCAGTAATCGCAAGTAAATCTGTTAAATCATCTTTAACAAATTCAAATTGTACGTAGCCTTCTTTTTTAATTGAATCGTCAACTAACCCTTTACCGGTTAAATGTATAACTTGATATTGGTGTAATAAAGCTTCTAGGTTTTCACGAATAGCATCATTTAATTTTTTACTGCCTAAGCTACCACCCATAACAAGTAAAACCTTTTTATCTTGCTTAAATTCAGTTAATTGATAACCACGTTGTTGATCTCCTTGTTTTAAATCTTCACGTACTGTCGCACCCACAAAATCTGCTTTATCTTTTGGTAAATAGTTTAATGTATCTTCAAACGTTGTATAGATTTTCTTAGCGAATTTTAATGCAATTTTATTTGCTAAGCCAGGTGTTAAATCTGATTCGTGAATGATAGTAGGAATCTTTAACGAACGTGCCGCAATGACAACAGGTACAGACACAAAACCACCTTTTGAGAATAGTAAATCTGGCTTTTGTTTTTTCAAAATTTTACGTGCGTCAAGTACCCCTTTTAGAACTTTAAATACGTCTTTCGCATTTTCTAATGATAGGTAGCGGCGTAATTTACCACTCGAAATAGGATAGTATGCAATATTAGGTAATTGTGATTCTATCATTTCTCTTTCTATACCATTTTTAGAACCAATATAAAACGCCTCATGCCCTTTGTCTAATGCAGTAGGAATCAGACTTAGATTGACTGAAACGTGTCCAACCGTTCCGCCTCCAGTAAATGCGATTTTAGTCATAAATATAACCTCTATTCTTATATGTTTTTATAATATGCGTAAAATGGTGCACCACGATCGAATGGATGGTAATCAATTTCGGCTTCGCCCACTTTAGTAAATCCAAACTTTTCAAATAATCCTTGTGCTGGTTTATTAAGCGCAAACGTATCTGTCAAAATGACATGGACACCATGGTCTTCTGTCAAATCAACTGCAAATTGGAATAATTCAGTTGCTGCACCTTTATATGATTGTGAACCAGCTAATCGATGGATTACGTATGCCCCTTTACGATCAATTGGCCATTCTAATTCATCATACCATTCTGACTGATTTTGGTCGATGACAATAAAGCCATAAATTTCATTATCAACATCTAATACATAAAGTGTTTCAGATTCGATATCTTCTTCAAAATGTTCAGTTACAGGGTATTTATCATCCCATTGATTGTTGTTGAATTTCTCCATTATTTCTTTTGCTTCTTCTACTAATATTTCAATTCTAGAAAGATCTTTTTTCGTTGCTAATCTAATCATAATCTAAAACACCTCTTTGTATTTATGTTTATTAGTTAAATACTCTCATCTTTAAATTCACGCTTTTTAATCATTTTAAACTTATTTTAACTTCTTAAGTAGTTGGTCTAAAACAGTATCATTTTTATTTGATTTTTCGACTAATTTTTGAGTGAACTTATCATTTGTTTCTTTATCAAATTCACCGTTAACAGTTAAATCATTGTCTTTTTGGAAGGCTTTAATTGCTGACTCTAAACTTGTATCAAATGATTTAGTTTCATTATCTACTTTGAAACCAAGCGCTGTTAAACCTATTTTCATTGTTTTGACATGTTTATTGTTATCTCCTAACTTATACGTTTTATCATTAGGAATCACGCTTAATGATTGATACTTAGGTGTAGCAATTTCGATATCGGGTTTAATCCCTTTACCGTGAATATAATGACCATCAGGTGTTAACCATTTCATTTCAGTATATTTTAATAATGAGCCATCGTTGAATTCACGTGTCGTTTGTACAATCCCTTTACCAAATGACTTAGAACCATATACTTTAGCTTTATGATAATCTTTGAGGGCGCCAGTAAATACTTCTGAGGCACTTGCTGAACCTTCATTGATTAATATAGATACTTTCATATCTTTGGCTTCTTTTAAAGGATCGTTTTCGGTTTTAAGCTGTTGTTTGTCATCACCTTTTTGAAGTTGAACAACTGTTTTGTCTTTATCGATGAATATATTTGCCATTTTAACTGCTTCGTCTAATAATCCTCCAGGGTTATTTCGTAAATCTAATACGATGTTACGAACGCCTTGTTTATGCGCTTTCTTAATCGCATTTTTCAATTCGCCTGATGTGTTGTTTTGGAATTTATTAATTGTAATAACACCAACATTGTCTTTTTTCTCATATTCAACACTTTTAACATGGATTGTATCACGTTTAATGGCAATATCTTTTTCTACTGAACCACGTTTAATCGTTAATGTGACTTTGGTACCTTTTTTACCACGTACCATTTTTACAACTTCATCTAATGGTTTATTTTTAATTGATTTGTGATTAACTTCAGTAACCACATCTTTTGGTTTGATGCCAGCTTTTTCTGCTGGAGAACCTTTCATTGGACTCGTAATACTGATTTGATCATTTTTCTTTTGCATTTCTGCTCCGATACCTACGAAATCACCAGACACACCTTCATTGAATGATTTGGTTTGCTCTTTGGTCATATACTCTGAATAAGGATCTTTTAATTCCTTGACCATCCCATCTATTGCCGCTTGAGAAAGTTTATCGGATTTTTCATTTTTATAGTAATCTTTATTTAATGTTTTATAGACATATTCAATTTTATGTAAATTAGCACGTTGTTCCTTATTCAGACCACTCATTTGATGACTGATTAACAATGTAGCTGCAACGGTAATTGCTACAGTAATCAAAATAATGCCAATAATGAGTATAATCAAATGCCATAATTTAAGATGAATTTTCTTTTGAACTTTATCTTTTGTTTTCTGCTGTTTTAAATCTTGTTGATCTTGTTCGATTTGTTCGTCTTTATCATTCGTCACATAATCACTCCCTTAATCTATGGTGACCATTCAAATAGATGTCTTACATTGAAACATCTTTATTACATTATTATTCTAGTATGTTGCATTTTATTTAACTAGCAATTTGATTTCCAAAAAAGGTACTTATAGTATGTATGGATTAATTTAGAAAATCAACTGAAATATCAATGATTAAAGCACATGATAAATTGATTTTAAGATGCAATTTAAAAGTATAAAAGAAAAGAGGTTGAGACAATAAGGTTTAATGCTCTAGAAACCGATTCAATGGTATCTATAAAGTAGGTTTGAAAGATTTGCTATCACGATTCAACAAATATGGTATTATCATATTTGTTTATCATTTTAAGCAATTCAAATCTTAAACGCTTACGTCCCGACCTCTTTAAATGTGTATGCTAAAATTTTAACCATTCAGTGTATTCTTCGTATAAATCATCAAACACAGACATAGATAATGTAAAATCTCCATGCGTTTCTATATAGTCAGACAGAGTATTGAAATCATTCTCATGACGCGGAAATGCTAAATCTTCAAAAATTTGTTCAGCTAAGCGCCCTTTATCATCTTTTCTACCTCTAACTGTCATAGCAAATTGATAAAATGAATAGTTCTTCATTAGTTCATAGTCACATCAATAACTTTTGTTTCGCCTTTAACAACTGCGTTGACATCTTCAAAATGAATTGATGCTGTTTGATCAGAGTTAGTAATAATGACTGGAGAAATGACTGATTTTGCGTTGTTTCTAATGTATTCAACATCAAATTTAATAATTGGATCTCCAACCTTAACTGTATCTCCACTGTCTACAAGCACTTCAAAGCCTTCTCCATCAAGTTGAACTGTATCTAACCCGATATGCACTAATAATTCAAGGCCATTCTCTGCTTTTAATCCAATTGCATGTTTTGTAGGGAATACATTATCTACATTACCTTCAATTGGAGATACTACAGTACCTTCAGTTGGATTAATACCAAAGCCTTCACCCATCATTTTTTGAGCAAATACTGGATCTGGAATATCCTCGATTTTCACATATTCTCCTGATAATGGTGCATAAATTTGAATATTCTTATCTACTTCTTTACCTTTGCCAAATAATTTTTTAAACATAGTATTTCACTCCTATTTCTCAAAGTGTTGTATTAAGTCACCGTAACCTAATTCTTCTAATTTATCATAAGGAATAAATTGAATTGCTGCTGAGTTAATGCAATATCTCAATCCCCCCATTTCTTTTGGTCCATCATTAAACACATGGCCTAAGTGACTGTTAGCATCTTCAGAACGTACTTCTGTTCTAATCATACCAAACGTTTTATCTACTAATTCAATGATTTCGTCATCATCAATGGCTTTTGAAAAACTTGGCCATCCACAATCAGATTCGAATTTTTCTTCTGATGTAAATAGTGGTTTGCCTGATAGTTTGTCTACATAAATACCTTTTTCAAAATGGTTCCAATATTCATTTTGAAATGGTGGCTCGGTACCATTTTCTTGGGTAACAAGATATTCCATATCATTAAGTTCGTCTTTGTTCTTTTTAATCATGTTGAGACCCCCAATGTGTTTCTATAAATGCTTTTCTGCCTGAACCACGTTGGTATTGTTCATAGTGTGTAGGATTCTTCTTATAGTAATCCTGATGATAATCTTCTGCAGGATAGAAATTTTTATATGGTTTGATTGGTGTGATAACCGGTTTCTTAAATATACCTTGTTCATCAATTTGTTGTTTCTTTAAGATAGCAGCTTTACGCTGTTCATCGTCATGATAAAAAATGACAGGTTGATAACTTTCGCCACGATCGAAAAATTGACCGCCATCATCTGTTGGATCAAATGTCTTGAAATAAACATCTAATATATTTTCGAATGAAGTTATTTCTGGATTATAAGTAATTTGGACAGCTTCTACATGTCCTGTTTGATTTGTACATACTTGTTCGTAAGTAGGGTTTTCTACATGACCACCACTATATCCAGAGACTACTGATTCAATGCCAGGATATGATGTGAATGGTTTAACCATACACCAAAAACAACCACCAGCTAATGTCGCATAAGCCATTTGATTGCCTCCTTCCTATTCTTGTTAATAATTTACGATATTATTAGTTAGAAATAAAGATAAACGCTCAAAGGCTTTAAGACATTGAAAGCGATTATTATTTTTCTCGAACGACAACTAAACCAATAGCACCTTTTCCTGTATGCGTCGTGACAACAGGTGTTGTGATATTAACATCGTATTCTTGACAATTAAATGCCTCTGTAAAAGTGCTTTTAATTTTATCTACAAAATCTAATGCACTTGCATGTGTGATGCCTACTGATTTAATTTTATGATTTTCTATGAATTCTGAAATTTCTTTTTTTAGATAATTAATACTAGTATTTTGAGTTCTCGCGTTATGTACTAATTCTAATTTGCCATCACTTAAAGTACCTATTGGTTTGATTTTCATGATATTACCAATAAGTCCTTTAGTCTTACTTACACGGCCACCTTTAATCAGTTGATTTAATTGTCCAATGACTACAAATAACTTAGTGTTTTCTTGTAATTCTTTAACGCTTTTTACAATGTCAGTTGTAGATGTACCTTGTTCGATCAATTCAACAATATGTTTAATTTGATATGCTAAACCATTTGAAATTGATTTAGAATCAATGACTGTTACATTTGCATCTACCATTTCACTCGCTTGATATGCAGTGTTATATGTACCACTTAAGCCAGATGACATGTGAATACTAATAATCTCTACATCGTCTCCTGCAAGTTCTTCATATAGGTTGATAAATTCACCGATAGCAGGTTGACTTGTCTTAACATCAGCATCTTGTTCCATATATTCAATATATTCTTCAGAAGTAATTTCAATTTGATCAATATATGATTTACCATCAATCGTAACATTCAAAGGTATAACATTAATTGAATTCTCCTTTAAATAGCTTTGGGGTAAATCTGATGTAGAATCCGTAACGATAACTTGCTTAACCATAAATAACTCCTCCTATGACTTTTTCCTTATTAAATGTAAAAATGTGTGTGGAATTGTACTTTTTTCATCTAGTTTCCCTTCAACTGATGACTCAACTTCCCATTCTTCAAAAGTGTAAGGAGGAAAGAATGTATCACCTTGAAATTTTCCATCTACCACAGTAATAAACATATCGTCTACTTTATCGATCATTTCTTCAAATAGTGTTTGACCACCAAAAATAAATACGTGGCCTTCTAAATGTTGAATCTCTTCAAAAGAATGAATGACATCCACACCCTCGGGATGAAATGACTTATTTTTAGTCAAAACCACATTTCGTCTGTTGGGTAAAGGTTTTCCAATTGATTCATACGTTTTTCGGCCCATTACTAACGTATGGCCTGTCGTTAATTGTTTAACGTGTTTAAGGTCGTTAGGTAAGTGCCATGGTAATTGATTTTGGTACCCTATGACTCTTTGTTGATCGTGTGCGACTAAAATAGATAATGTCATTTCGTTGTCCTCCTTGGTATGTGGGCATTAATACATCAGTTTCATAAATTTAATGTAACATAAATTGAATGCAATTCGTTACAATAACGTCGTTGATACTGATAATTTTATGATAAAAATTGAAAAATTTCTCATAATTATACTAAGATACAAAAAATATTTTAAATACTAAACAGCTATAGGTGCTTTGATAGCTGGATGTGATTCATAATTGATTAATTCTATGTCTTCGTAATTAATATCAAATATTGATTTATCAGTGTTAATCTTAATTTGTGGTGGATTGAAACTATCTCGAGATAATTGTGTTTCGACTGCATCCATGTGATTAGAATAAATATGTGCATCACCAAAAGTATGAATAAATTCACCAACTTCGAGACCACATTCTTTAGCAATGAGATGAGTAAGTAATGCATAACTTGCAATATTAAATGGTACGCCTAAGAAGATATCGGCACTACGTTGATATAATTGACAACTTAATTTTCCATCTTGTACATAAAACTGGAACATCGTATGGCATGGTGGTAACGCCATAGTATCAATCTCAGTAGGATTCCAAGCAGACACGATATGTCGTCTTGAATTAGGATGTTGTTTGATTTGTTCAATCACAGTTTTAAGTTGGTCAACATGATTACCATCTTTGTCTTCCCAATCTCTCCATTGTTTACCATATACATTGCCCAAATCACCGTATTTTTGTGCAAATGTATCATCGTTTAAAATATTTTCTTTGAATTTTTTTATTTCAGCTTTATATAATTCATTAAATTCACTATCTTGTAGAGAACGATGTCCGAAGTTTGTCATATCTGGTCCATGATAGTCTTCTGAGTTGATGTAATTTTCAAAAGCCCATTCGTTCCAAATATTATTATTATATTGAAGAAGATATTTTATATTTGTATCTCCTTTAATAAACCATAGTAATTCTGTTGCAACGAGTTTAAAAGATACTTTTTTAGTGGTTAATAATGGAAATCCCTTAGACAAATCAAATCTTAGTTGATGTCCAAATTTAGAAATGGTTCCTGTATGTGTACGATCATCTCTTTGATTTCCTATTTTTAGAATTTCTTCACAGAGACCGTGGTAAGCTGCATCAAATGAATTGAGCATAATGATGACATCCTTTCTTAATAGTGTGTATTGATGTATCTTTGGCATGACTACCAACATTTAACATTAATTTTATTATACTGAGATTTAATCGTTGAAAAAAGTAGTAAGCCAGATATGTGTAAAATTTAATTTATTTAGTCAAAAAAGAATACAAAAAGAGTAGCACAGCTTCGCACCTCAAAGTGTTCTAAGAAAACTGTACTACTCTTACTACCCTATAATTATCATTAATATGTGATGAAATTTGATTATTTTACGTCACAATGATCATCAAAAGCATCTTTTAAGTCCATTGCAATGTCATTGATATCTCTACCTTCGATATGCTCTCTTGGCATAAAATGGACTAGATTTTGACCTTTAAATAATGCAAATGATGGACTGGATGGTACTTGTTGAATATATTCACGCATTGTTGCGGTTGCTTCTTTATCTTGTCCGGCAAATACAGTGACTTTATTTGTTGGTTTCGCTTCGTTTTGTTCTGCAACTGCAACGGCTGCTGGTCGTGCTAATCCGGCAGCACAACCACAAGTAGAGTTGATAACGACGAAAGTTGTGTCATTATCATTGACTTGTTTCATGTATGATTCAACAGCTTCACTCGTTTCTAAACTTTCAAATTGGTGATCTGTTAGTTCAGAACGCATTTGTTGAGCGAGTTCTTTCATATATTGTTCATATGCATTCATATTGATATTCTCCTTTATTCATTGATTAGGATTTATTTCTATTCGCAATTTGTTTCCAAACAGAGCCGAGTGCTTCATCACCCTTTTCTATTCTAGAAATGGCCATTTCGATTTGTAATTTTACTTCATACGCTGGATCATCGGCATGTGCTTTAAGACTAACTAATTGTTGTTCGTTTCCTTCATCAAATATAAACATAGCTGCTCTCCAACGAACGATTTTTTGAGGGTCGTCAAGTGCTTGTTCCATTTCTGGTAGTGCCTCTTTAAATCCTAAATCGCTTAGGCAGTCTCCTGCTGTACGTCGTACTGCTGGACTTTTATCATGTAATCCTTTGTATATATATGGTAGGATTTGACGATCTTCAATCATTCCTAATAACACAATCGCTTCACGACGGAGTGGCACCTTCTCTTCATTTAATGCAGCGTCTAATAAAGGAATATCATCAAAAGTCGGTGTTGGGAATGATTTCAACATTCTTAATTTTTCTTTCCAGTCTGAAGCTTGTTGATACGTTTCAAGCGAAACACGATGATATTGGCTTTCTGGAATGACAATATCTGTTTCTAATGCTTCTGTAATGAGTTGTTGAATTCGTTCTTCTGGATATAGTGCTAATGTTTCTTCATATACGTCATTCATAACATCGTCGATATCACCATATCGAATACCAAAGTCTTCCCATTTTCTTAAAAATACTACGTTATCGCTATCTTTTTGAGCTTTAAGCATACTATCTACATAAAATTCAGGTAATTGTTTACGCTTTTCATCATGTCCAGTGGATAGTTTGATTTGATATGGTATCCCCTTAAACATTAACACCTCAGCTTTAACTTCTCCAAAGTGTTCATCTGGTTGTGTTTCTTGTTGTGAATGTTCTTCCTTATTTAAGGTAGAAGTAATTAAAGGTAGGACGTCTTCCCAATCGGCTTTAGGCTGTTTATCGATTGCTAAGAAATCCATAACATAGAAAATGGACTTCACACCATCAAGTTCTAATAAGTCATTGATAAATTGTGGTTGTTGATCATTAATAGTTGTATAAGTATTAGATTGATTATCTTTCCTTTTCTCTGTCAAGACGACTTTCATCGTATTAGGACTCGGTGTAGGTTCTACACGTAAAATTTCCATAGTCTCTGTCCCTCCATGCAATCAGATTTACTTATTGATTGAATTTATCTTCTATTTGAGGGATTAGCGTTTGCCAATCTGCTTCATCCTCTTTATCAACTGAAATGAAATCCATGACATAAAAAATAGATTTCACACCTTCGATATCAAATAAGGCATTTATGAATTCGGGTTGACCTTCTTCTGCTGATGTATACGTATTCGATTTCATGTCTTCTCGTGTTTCGTTTAAAGTGATTTTCATTGTATTGTGATTCGGTGTTTCTGAGATTGAAACAATTTCCATAACAATAACCTCCTATTGAAGTTCATTTCCTATTTGTTTAATTTGTTTACCAATTGAACATTCATTGATACAAAAATGATGTGCCTGTGTCTTGTTTTCAGTCTTTCTTATATGCGACTTTAATGGACATTGATGACAATACGTAGTCAATAATTGATCAATTTGATTTATAGCTTGTTGTTCGGAATAAGTAAGGATACTCTCCACTCCCTTTAGCTATAGAATTTTTTTATGTCGCAAATAAAGAATTCGTGACATTAGTGTAGCGCATATGACATTTCTTTTGTGCCAAGTTCGTCTTATCTACTGTCTTAGACTCATTAATTCACATGTCGATATTATAGCATTTATTATCCATGATTGAACAACAATCAATTTGTCTTTCTGATATTTCAATATTCATAGAATTTAACGTTTCGTGGATTTGGAAAACGGATTGCATAAAATACTGTTTTAGAGTAAAATGGTTAAGTTATTTTAGCGGTTTCTAAACACCCGCATTAACAAAATTTAGGAGGAAATGATATGTATAATGAATTGTTTGGAGTTGCAACGTTTTTAGTGACGTTTATTTTAATGGTAGCGATGTATCGCATGTTTGGGAAACAAGGATTACTAGCATGGGTTGCGATTGGTACGATCATCGCAAATATACAAGTTATCAAAACTGTAGAAATTTTTGGCATTTCAGCTACTTTAGGTAATGTAATGTTTGCTTCTATTTATTTAGCGACGGACATTTTAAATGATATATACGGAAGAAAGGTCGCAAAACGTGCAGTTTGGTTAGGTTTTTCCTCAACACTGGTTATGATTATCGTCATGCAAATGTCTTTACATTTTATTCCATCCCCAGAAGATACTGCACAAAATGCTTTTCATGCCATCTTTGATGTTGTACCTAGAATTGCTTTAGGTTCAATTGTTGCTTATATCATTGGTCAACACGTGGATGTATTTATATTTTCATTAATTAAAAAGCTATTTAGTTCAGATAAAACTTTCATTATTAGAGCATATGGAAGTACAATAATTAGCTCTATCATTGATACAGCATTATTTGTATCCATCGCATTTATAGGTAGTTTACCTGGTATGGCAGTTTTTGAAATTTTTATAACGACATATGTTTTAAAACTTGTATCTACTATTTTTAATGTACCATTCGGATACATTGCCAAATCATTCTACCGTAAAGGTAAAATTACTAAGTTAGATGAAGGTTTTTAAGTTACCTATTAAATATCAATCGCTTTGCTTAATATTCTAATTGAGTAAAGCGATTTTATTTATAATAATTGAAATTGGATGAATTTGTACTTATTATTGTGATTTAATTAAAGTACAGATGATGAGACTAGTTTAGAACATATAAATGAAGTAGGTGTAGATATGGCTAAAATTAATTTTGATGCTGCGACTAAAGGGAATCCTGGAAGAAGTGCATGTGCTATTGTTATTAAAGAGGAAGATCAACATCACGTGTTTACTCATGATTTAGGAGAAATGGATAATCATAGTGCTGAATGGGCAGCTTGTATCCATGCATTAGAACATGCTAGAGAACTAAAAGTGAATAATGCCCTACTTTACACTGATTCAAAGTTAATTGCAGATAGTGTAGAAGCAGGATTTGTTAAAAATGCTAAATTCAAACCTTATTTTGAACAATTAGAGATTTTAGAGCAAGACTTTGATTTATTGTTTGTAAAATGGGTACCTAGAGATCAAAATAAAGAAGCTAATCAACATGCACAACAAGCATTATATAAAATATTAAAAGCCAAATAATAAAAAGGAGCACCGATTGAAGTGATTTCAATCGGTGCTCCTTTATTTTGAGGAACGATTACTTTTTACGTTTAGAAGATTTTTTAGATTTCTTTTTCTTCTTTTTGGAAGCGACGACTTTTTTATTTTTAGTTGGTGCTTTTCCTTTTGTATTCGTTGATGTCTCTTTGCTTTCTCTTTTCCTTTTGTATTCGTTGATGTCTCTTTGCTTTCTCTTTTCTTTTTAGCAATCAGTGGTGCAACGTGTGAATCATCTCCCTTTAGTATGTGTTTCTTTTTAGATGATTCAGTTACTTTCTTATTGCTTTCTTCTTCATTGTTCTTTTTCTTTTTAGCTACTAACAATGGTGTGTGGTCGACGTCATCGATTAGGTGTTTGTTCTTCTTAGTTTCTTGTGAATGAAGATCTACGGTTTCATCTTCCTCTTCTTTTTTACGACGTTTCGCTAATATGAACCAGAATCCCGCTAATAAACTTGAAATACCTACAAATCCAAGTGTATTTTTTAATAAATCTACGAATCCATTTGAATTTTTATGGTGTTTGAAGTCGTCATTTGGTTCGTCAGTGTCTTTCTTCGCGTGTTCATTTGTTACAAGATCTTTTAGACTGTCTGTCGCATTGCCGTTAGTACCCATAAATGTTTCTAATTGGTTAATGTTAAGTGCGCTTGTTAAATCTGACAAGTTTGGACGAGTATGTGTTGACTGAGTCGGATTATTTGAATTCCATCCTACTATTTCAACAGATAGAATACGTGCGATACCTTCATTTAACGCTTGATCAACAGCTTGATGTGATTGGGCATTATCTATATTTCTAATTGTATTGTTTAAGATATCATAGATTTTATTTAATGCATCTTGTTTTTGGCTACGTGTTCCAAAAGGACTATTTTGGATACTTCTAGATTTTTGATGAGCAACTTGATGAATAGATGAAATGGCATTGTTCTTATGTTTCGCTAAGTCGTTAGCAACAGGTTTGAATTGGTTAATTGTTGCTTGATATTGATCTTTTTGCTTATGGATTTCAGATAAAGATGTTGCTTTGTTAATTGCTTGGATAGCATTGTCTTTCAACTTATTAAGTTGTTTGATTGCATCTTGTTTTTCTTTATCAGATAGATCTTTTCTAGCGTTAATTTCATCTGTTTTTTGTTTGATTGCGTCTTCAATCGCTTTTTGTGCTTTAACTTTCGCTTGATCAATTGTAAATGCATTAGGGTTAAAGTGGTAAATTTGGTCTTGACCACTTTGTTTAGCATGATCAACGTCCTCTTGATTCGTTGCTTTATTGATATTGTCAATGGCTTGTTGTTTTAATTTATTCACTTCAGCAATCGCAGCATCTTTTTGTGCTTTTGTTAAAGTAGTGTTGTTATTAATATCGTTAATTTTATTTTGGGCTAGATCTTCTATATCTTTAATGGCTTGATTTTTAGCTACTATTAACGCTTGTTCAATTACTTTAACTGGCACATGAACAATCACTTTTGATCCATTAGCTAGAGTGATTTCAACGCGTGCCTCTAAATCATCAGAGATGTTTGTCGTATTAGGTGTGTCTAATACTTTAGCTTTAATTTGATCACTTAAGTTGATATGTTTAAGCACATCTTCGTCAGTTATCACTTCGTCACGTTGGACAATAATTTCACCATTAACTAATACCTGTTGAGCTGATGCTTTTGGTAATTCATGTGTGACTGGTTGTTGATCTACTTCCCAAATAGGTGCATTTTGAATTTGATCAATGGCTTTAGTTAATGCATTTGAAATGTCATCTTTTGTTCTTGCATTTTCGATATTAATCAATGCTTTATTTTCAAAATCATCGATTTCTTTTAATGCTTTTGCTTTCTGATCATCTGTAAGATTTGGATTGCTATTAATTTCATCGCGTTTTGCGTTAGCGATATCTTTTATCGCTTGTTTAGCATCTACTTTAGACTGAATTAAATCTTTAAGTTGATTTAATGCATTATTGAATTGATCTTTGGCATTTTGAATTTGTTCTTTAGTTGTAGCACCTGTAATATCAACATTCGCTTGTTGTTGTAATTGACGAATTTGATCTTTTAATGCTTCTTTTTCTGCATTAGATAGATCTGGATTATGGTCGATTGTATCCAATAAATCTTGACTTTGTCGATTAATATCTTGCTTAGCATCATTTTGAGCTTTCGGTATTTCATTAGCATGAATTTGATCAATAGCTTGACTACCTATATTTTCAACATTATCAACTGCTTGATTCGTTGTTGCTTTATTAATATTATTGATTGTTTGATTAGCCAGTGCTTCGGCTTTATTTTTAGCATCTATCTTATCTTGCTCAGTCGCATTTGCATTATCAATATCATTTAATTTATCTGCTAATGCTTTATTGATAGATTGAATTGCTTTGTTTTTAGCATCTTGTAATCTAGCATCGCCATTCAGTTGATTCATAGCATCTTTAAGTGCTTGAATTGCACCTTGGATATCGTTTGTATCTCCAACTTCATCATCAGTACCTTTTAATAATTTTATGGCTTGATCTTTAGCTTGAGTGAAGTTCGCTTTAGTATCATCATCTGCATTTTGGTAATTAATACTATTTTCACTATTTGGAACATCATTATTTACAATATCTTTCAATGCTTTCATCACATCATCTAAATCAATTTGATTATTAATGATGTTATTAAGGGTATCTAAATCATCAGCTTGAGCAACTAATTGATGTGCTAAGTTTCTTTGATTTGGATTTAAATTTTCTAAACTATCGATAAATTGATCTGCTTTACCTTTAGCTTTAGTAACATTTTGATCACCATTAAGGGCATTTTCAGCATTAATGATCGCTTGTTTTAAAGCCTCTACTTCAGCATTCGTTAATGCATTACCTTTAGCTTTGTTCAATACATCATTTGCACGATCTAAAGCAGTGTTATAATTCGCTTTTAATGCCTCATCAGCATCGATGTAATTTGAACTTGCTTTCACTGGCGCTTCTGTTCGTTGAACATATTGATTTAAACTATTCATTGATTGATCTAAAGTTGCCGCTTTTTGAACTGCTTGAGTCACATCGTTTAACGTGCTAGCAGAATTAATTTGTTGTTGTGCCATTTGTTTTTGAGCATTATTCAAATGTGTTAATTGATCTAATTTATTTAATGCATCAGATTTGGAATCATTTAATCTTTGATTACCATTTAATGCATCTTTCGCATGATTGATCGCATCTTTAAGTTGATTGATTTGATCAGTTGTTAAATTAGATCCAGTTGGATGATCTAATGCTTGTTGAGCATTTGTGATAGCTTCATCAAAATCATGTTTGAGTTGTGTATCGGCATTAATATAATTACCACTTTGTTTCGTTGGTTCATTATTATCGTTAACCGCTTGTTGAAGTTCATTCATAGCATGATTTAACGTAGTAGCCTCGTTAACAATATTTTGAATGTCATTCACATCGTTAGAATTGTTGATGCTATCAATTATCGCTTGATGTTGTGCTTGATTTAAAGCAGTTAATTGATCAAGGTGTTGAGCTGCATTTGCTTTTGCTTCTGTAACCTTTTCATCACCATTTAAATCGTGTTTAGCATTTTCAATCGCTGTTATCGCTTGTTCAACTTCTTGTTGTGTCGCATTTTGAGATACAAGTTGTTGTGCTTGTGCTACTGCTTGATTATATGCAGCTTGTTTGTCAGGATCAGCTTGTGTAAAGTCAACAGTATTTGTTACATGATTGTGTTCATCAATCGCTTGTTGTAATTGATCAGTAGCATGATCTAATTGATGTGACTTATCTTCTATTTGTTCGATTGATTTTAACGTAGTTGCTTGATTAACTTGGTCTTTCATCGTTGATTTTTGTTCATCATTGAGATGTGGTTGTCGATCAATATCTTGGATAGCTTGTGCTTTTGCATTAGTTACACGTGCGTTTCCATCTAAATCGTTCATCGCCTGTTGTAACGATGTTATTGCATTTTCAACTTCTGTTTGAGTTGCGTTTGGACCTGTTTGTGTATCTGTAATATGTGATGCATTTGTTAACGCTAAGTTGAATGCATCCTGCTTATCAGTTGATGCTTCTGTGTAATTAGGCTCAACACTTTCTCTATTTGCTTGATTCATTCAATCTTTAAGTCTTCCCATTGCTTGGTCAAGTTGATTTGCAGATTGGACGATTTGAGCAACATCATTTCTTGTTGGCGCTTGGTTAACCGCATCTTTCGCAGATTCAAGTTGATCATGATTTAAATTGTTAAGTCCATCTAAACCAATGATTGCTTGTTGTTGTGCTTGAGCAAGTTTTTGATCACCGTGTAGATTGGCGATAGCGTCGTTTACTTCTTGTAATGTTTCATCTACTTGAGCTTTATCCATGATAGGATTTGTTGTTTCATTGATGATTGCTTTGGCATTTGAAACGGCTTGTTTATACGCTTCTTGCTCAGGTGTATCTTCATTAATAAATTGACTACTAGATTCAACTTGTGGTTCATTTTGAATTGCATTTCTTAATGAAACCATTGCTTGATTTAATGCATTTGCTTGAGATATGGATTCTGCGACCATATTACGCGTTGGTGCTTGATTGATTTGACTTTCAAATGCGTCACGTTGCGCGTCATTTAAACCACTAAGTTGATTTAAATTATTAACTGCAAGTTGTTTATCATTTTGGAGTTTTTCATCGCCATGTAAGTGATTTTTCGCATTTGTAACAGCTTCTGTAAGTTGTTGAACTTGTGTTCTATCCAATGTTGGATGATCAGCTTGATTAATTAATGCTTCCGCTTGTTGTACTGCATTTGTATAAGCGTTTTGTTCAGGTGAATCTTCATTAATAAATGGACTACTATTTTCAACTTGTTGATGATCTTGAATCGCGTCTCTCAATGCTTTCATTGACTGATCTAAAGCTTCTGCTTGCGCTACTTTTTGAGCTACTTCGTCACGAGTAGGTACTTGGTTGATTTGTTCTTGTAGTGCTTGACGTTGTGCAGCATTTAGATTTTGTAGATGATCGATCGTTTCGTTTGCCAGTTGTTTATCTTGAGCTAATTTTTGTTCTCCGTGTAATTGATCTTTGGCATTAATAACCGCTTGAGTTGCTTGTTCAATTTGTGATTGATCTAACGTTGGATTTGTAGCTTGATTGATAATATCTAGTGCATGTTGAACCGCTTGATTATAATCATCTTTTTGTTTTGGATCTTCATTTGTAAATTGACTGCTCGTTTCAACTTGTTGATGGTCCTTAACGCTCTCTTTTAATGCTTGCATTGCATTGTTAAGTGCTTCTGCTTGCGCTACTTTTTGAGCAACTTCATCTCTTGTCTTTGCATTCGTAATTGCATCATTAAGCGCTTGTTGTTGTGCTGGTGTTAATTGATTAAATTGATTCATTGTTTCACCGGCATGTTGTTTATCTTCAGCTAGTTTTTCAACACCATTTAACGCTTGTTTAGTAGCATTCACTGATTCAATCGCTTGATTTACATTATCTTTATTGATTGTTGGATTAGTTATTCCAGCAATAATACTTTCAGCATTTTGAATTGCGTTGTCATAATCTTGCTTTTTATTAGGATCTGCGTTGATGTATGGACTACTATCTAATGTTGTTTGTTTATCGGCAATACTTTGTTGTAACGCATCCATATATTGATCAAGTTGTTGTGCTTCGGTTACATCATTTTTAACAGCGGTACGTGTTGTTTCATTATCAATTAAAGCATCTTCCATATGTTTTTGAGCATCATTAAGATGAGGTAATTGGTTAATGAGTGCCTTAGCATGATCTTTTTCACTTTGCAACATAGCTACACCTTGAAGTGCTTGTTTACTATTATTAACACCTTCAGTTGTTTGATTAATTACATTTGTATCTAATGTGGCTTGTTGTTCGTTAATCAAATCTTGAGCATGTTGGACTGCTTGATCATAATTGTGTTGTTCTGTAGGGTCCTCATTAATGTACGCACTACTTGCTTTAACTTTTGCATTATAATCAATACTTTGACGTAAGTCATGCATAGCTTGGTTCAGTGTACCTGCTTGTTGTTCAATTTGTTGAACATCCGTGATGAGTGGTGCGTGATTCACTTGTTCTTTTAAAGCTGATTTTTGTGGATCATTTAAATCTGTTAGTCCATCAATGGCTTGTTGAGCATGTAATTTAGAATCTTGTAATCTTTGTTCGCCGTTTAAGTTTTGTAATGCTTGTTGAACTTGAGTTAATGCTTGTTCAACTTCTGGTTGAGTTGCATTTGGACCACGTTGATGATCAATAATAGATTGAGCATGAGCAACAGCATCTGAATATGCAGATTGTTTATCCGGATCAGCATTAACAAATTGACTTTGTTGTTTAACGTCATTTTGGTTAGCAATTGCATTTTGTAATTGATTCATTGTAGAATCTAGCGCTTGAGCGTCTCGAACATGTTGATTTACGGCATTAATGTCAGTCGCTTGAGCAATATCATCTTGTAAATGTTGTATTTGTGCTTGATTTAGATGATCTAAGTGATCAATAGTTTGTGTCGCTTGTTGTTTAGCGTGAGTTAGGTTTTCATCACCATCTAAAGCTACTTTATTCGTATTAACAAGGTTAGCAGCTGCATTAATATCAGTTGGATTCATAACTGGTGTTGTTGCATTAATGATTTGATTAGCATCATTCACGGCATTGTTATAGTCATTTTGACGATCAGCAGTTGCATCATGATAATCTTCAGAATTAAGTGTTTGTTGATGATCTTTAATACTATCTCTTAAGTGTTCCATTGCTTGATCTAATGTTTGAGCATTTTGTTTAATTGCATCGACATCAGTAACTAATGGTGCATTTGTAATTTGTGTTTCCAAATCATGTCGTTGCGCGTCATTTAAGTGAGGTAATTGCATTAATGCTTGATTTGCTTCTTGCTTAGCTTGAGCTAAGTTTGAATTACCATTTAAGTTTTGAATCGCTTGCATTACTTTATCAGTCATTGCTTCGATTGTACTTTGATCTTCGTTCGTACCTTGTTGTGGATTTAATACATTTTCTGCATTACGTACTGCTTGATTGAACGCATCTTGGTTAGCTTGATCAGCATTTAAATAATTACCATCAGCTAATATTTGATTTTTATTATGAATCGCTTGCTCTAATTGATCCATTGCATTATTCAGATTTTCAGCAGTTTGTTTAGCTGTGTTAACAAGATCTATATTTGGCGCATGTTCAATCTGAGTTGTGAGTGCTTGTTTTTGTGCGTCATTAAGATGTGTCATGCCATTGACATCGTTAGTAGCATTTTGCTTTTTAGTTGTCAGTTTCGTATCACCATTGAGGTTATCTTTGGCCTGATTGACTTGAGTTAATGCTTGTGTAATGTCATCTGGATTTAAAGTTGGATCAACAGTTTGATTTATGATGGATTCAGCTTGTCTGATTGCATCTTGATATGCAGTTTGTTTATCCGGATCAGCGTCATGATAATTTTCACTACCTAAAATATCGTTTTTATTTGCAATGCCTTGTTTTAAGTTGTGCATTGCATCATTCACATTTTGTGCAAGTTGTTTAACTTGATTTACCTCTTCAATTGTCTGTGCTTGCTCTATTTGATTTGTAAGTGCATCATGTTGTGGTTGATTTAAATCAGGTAATGTATTGAGATTTGCTGTTGCATCTTGTTTAGCTTGAGCTAAGTTTTCATCACCATTTAAATCATCTTTTGCATGATTAATAGCATTCGTCATTTGGTTTACAACATCTGGTGATAATTGTACCACTTGATTGCCATTAACAACTTGTTGTGCTTGCTCTACAGCATTATCATATGCCGTTTGTTTATCTGTGCTAGCTTGAGTGTAATCAGTTGTTTGAGGTACTTGAGTATTTGCTTGTAATGTTTGATTCAAGTTACCCATTGCAGTGTTTAATTCATTTGCAGTTTGTTTGATTTGATCGACACTTGGAACAAGACCTGCTTGATTCACTTGTTCTTTTAGAGCTGCTTTTTGTGCAGGATTTAAGTTTGGTAAACCATCAATCATTGTAGATGCTTGTTGTTGTGCATCGTGCAGATTATCATTACCATTCAAATCGCCCTTCGTTTGATCCACTTGTTGTAAAGCATTAGTTACAGTTTGTGGGTCTACGATTGCATTCGGAGTACCGTTGATAATTTGTTCAGCGTGATGGATTGCATCGCTATATGCTTGTTGTTTATCTGGGTTAGCATTTGTGTAATTACCATCTGCAATTGTTTGATCTTTGTCTGCAATACCTTGTTTTAATGCTGACATTGCTTGATCTAGAGCGCTTGTTGTAGCCTTATCCTGATTTACATCATTAACGGTATTTGCTAAATTCACTTGTTGTTTTAATGCTTCTTGTTGAGCAGGGTTCAAATCTTGTGCGTTATTAATTTGCTCAATAGCTTCTTGTTTTGCATGTTCAACGTTTGAATTACCATTTAACGCATCCTTAGCATCGTTAAGTTGTTTTAATGCTTGTGCGATGTCATCTTGTGATGCATTGTTTTGGCTATTATGGTCTACGATACTTTCTGCATGTGTTACTGCATCGTTATAAGCATCTTTCTTAGGTTGATCTGCATCTGAATAATTGATACTACCTAACGTATCTGCTTTAGTTTGTAATGCTTGATTTAATTGATTCATAGCATTATCTAAACTTTCAGCATTTTGCTTAATTTTGTTCGTTGTGGCAATATCAGGTGCTTGATCAATTTGACGAGTTAATGCATCAATTTGTGCTTGATTTAAATGACTTAAATGTTGTAATGCACCAGTAGCTGTTTGTTTCGCTTGATTTAAGTTTTCTACTCCATTTAAATCTTGAGTTGATGTTTTGATTTGATTCAATGCTTGCATCACAGACTCTGGATTTAATGTAGGTTGAGTTGTTTCATTAATTATACTTTCAGCATTTGTAATGGCATGATTGTAGTCATCTTGGTTACTAGTATTAGCATCCACATATGGCTGGCTTGCTTGAACGTCATGTTGTTTAGCAACTTCTTGTCGTAATTCAGTCATGGCATGGTTCAAGTTTCCTGCATTAGATTTAATCGTATCGATATCAGGAAGTTGTTGTGCTTGATCAATTTGATCTTGGATACGTTGACGTTGTGCGTCTGACAATCCAGTCATTTGTTGTAAAGCATTTGTTGCTTCTTGTTTTGCATTGGCAAGATTTGTATTACCATTTAATCCTTGCTCTGCATTGTTAACATTTTGAGTTGCAGTATTAATGTCTGCAGGATTAATAATGACGTCCGGTGTACCATTGATTAAATTTTGTGCACGTTGGTAAGCATCTGTATAAGCACCTTGTTCTTGTGGACTTGCATTAGTGTAATTACCGTCCGCAACAATGGTATCGTGATCTGCAATTGCTTGTTTGAGTTGTTCCATAGAAGTATTTAATGCATCAGCATTATTTTGTAAATCTGTAACAGCTGCAACAGTTTGTGCTTGATTTACTTTTTCTTTAAGTACATTTTTTTGTTGCTCATTAAGATGTGGTGCATTGTCAATGCTTTGAATAGCTTGAGTTTGTGCATCATGTAAGTTCTGTGCACCATTTAGCGCTTGTTCCGTATTTGTAATAGCTTGTATTGCTTGTTCAACTGCTTGTTTATCACTATTTGGTCCTGTTGCTTTATCTAATATGTTATCTGCATTTTGTAATGCTTGATCAAAGGCTTGTTTCTTATCAGGATTTGCGTCTGCATAATTTTGGCTATTTAAGATATCATTTTGATTAGCAATTGCTTGTTGTAATTGTTGCATTGCTTGGTCTAATGATTGAGCATTTGCTTGTATTTGATGCACAGCCTCTACTGAAGTTGCAGAACCAATTTGATCTCTTAAGTGATCACTTTGATCATGGTTAATATAATCCAATGCATTTAATTGTGTATTAGCTTCATTTTTGGCATTTTGAAGATTAGTATTACCATTTAATTGATCTTTAGTTGTATTAACTTGATTGATGGCAGCTTCTACTTGTTCTTTTGATAAGTTATTACCATTTACTGGATCTAAAATCGCTTGTGCGTTTGTAACTGCATCATCATAATTTGTTTTTCTATCTGAATCAGCATCTAAATAGTTGATTTGTTGTTTGATAGACGCTTGATTGCTGATGCTATCTTTCAATTGACCCATTACTGTATCTAATGCATTTGCTTGTTCTAATGCTTGAGCAACTTGAGATAGCGTCGTAGCACCATTAATAGCATTTGTCGCAGCTTCTCGTTGATGTTGGTTTAAATGCGTATCATTATTTAATGTTTGTAGTGCATTGGTTTTAGCTTCTGATACTTTTTCTTCACCATTTAATTCTTGTTTAGCATGATTAACATTTTCAATCGCTTGTTCTACTTCAGACTGTGTAAGATCATGTCCAAGGTCTTTATCAAGTGTATTCTGTGCTTGATGCACTGCATTCGTATATGCAGATTGTTTGTTAGTATCAGCATTAGTATAATCTACACTTTGTTCAACATCTTGATAGTGATCAATACTTTGTTGTAATTGGCCCATGGCATGATTTAAATCTTGTGCGGTTTGTTTAGCTTGTGCTACTTCAGCTAATGTTTGTGCATTGTTGATACGATCTTGAGCAGTGTTTGATTGAGCATGATTTAAGTTTGAGTAAGTGCCTAGTTCTTGGATAGCTGCAGTTTTAGCGGCTTGAACTTTTTCTTCACCATTCAAATCTTGTTGTGCTTGCTTCACGTTTGCTAAAGCTTGTTCAACTTGAGATTGAGTAAGATCATCTCCATGGTCTTTGTCAAGGATACTTTGTGCTTTTGTAACAGCATCTGTGTATGCCTGTTGTTTATCAGTATCAGCATCAGTATAATCCACGCTTTGTTCAACATCTTGATGATGTGCAATACCTTGTTGAAGTTGACCCATTGTGTTATTAAGCGTATTTGCCTCTTGTTGTGCTTTTGTGACAGCTTCTAATGTTTGTGCATCATTGATATGTTGAGTAGCTGTATTAACTTGAGCATGATTTAAATTTGCATACGTGTTTAATGCTTGTTTAGCTGCAGCTTTAGCTTCTTCCACTTTACGATTACCGTTAAGGTCTTGTTTGGCATCATTTACTTTAGCAATGGCAGCTTCAACCTGAGATTGTGTGGCATTCGTACCACTTGTTGGATTCGTAATAGCTTCGGCTTGTGAAACTGCATTATCATAAACTTGTTGTTTATCAGTGTCAGCATCAGTGTAATTCACACTTTGTTGAACATCGTTATGATTTGCAATGCTGTCTTTAAGTTGCCCCATTACTGTATTTAATGATGTAGCTGAATCTTTAAGCGCATTAACAGCTGCAATATCATTAGCTTGTTGAACTTGATCATTCAATGCATTAATTTGATTTTGGTTTAAATGATTCATTTGGCCAATATCATTTTTAGCAGCTTCTTTAGCTTGAATTAAGTTTTGTGCACCATTTAACGCAGCCTTTGTTTCATTTACTTTAGTTGCAGCTTGATTAATTTCAGTAGCGCTCATGTTAGGTTGACTTGTAGCATCGATGATCGCATTTGCTTTATCAATAGCCGTGTTGTAGTCATTTTGATTGCTATTTGATGCATCTAAATAATTTTGTCCTGCTTTAATTGATGGGTTATCTTGAATGCTTTGACGTAATGCGTGCATCGCTTGATCTAGTGTTTGAGATTGTGTTTTAACGTTATCAACATTTGCTACATTTTGAGCTTGTTGAATTTGACGTTTTAACTCATCCTTTTGTAAATTTGTTAAGTTTGGTAGATCATTAACAGCGTTGGTAGCATTTGTTTTTGCTTGTTCTAATATCTGTGTACCATCTAAAGCATCTTTAGTAGATGTTACTTGTGCTAAAGCTTGTGCAACAGCATCTTTATCTAGATTTTGACCGTGGTCTTTATCTAAAAGTTGTTCTGCAGTTGAAATGGCTTGATTATAAGCTTGTTGTTTTGATGGTTCGGCATCGATATAGTTTTGACTGTCTAACGTTTGTTGTTTGTTAGCTATACCATCTTGTAATTGACTCATAGCTGTGTTTAGTTCAGTAGCTTTGTCGCTTTGTTGGTTTACATCTGCGACAGTTGTTGCACCATTAATTTGTTGTGTTAATGCTTCTTTTTGAGCATTGTTTAATGATGTTAAGTGTTCTAAATCAGCTAGTGCTTGAGTCTTAGCATGTTCAACGTTTTGGTTACCGTTTAAAGCTTGTTCTGCAGCTTGAACTTTTTTCATTGCTGCTACAACATTAGTTTGTGATGTGTTAGGACCATGAGCTTTGTCTAATATTTGTTGCGCTTGTTGAACAGCATTTGAATAATCTTCTTTGAGATTAGTATCAGCATCTGTATAATTTACGGATTGCTTCATTGCTACTTGGTTTGCGATAGCTTGGTTTAATTGGTCCATCGCAGTGTTAAGATCATTTGCACTATTTTGAGCTGCTGTTACATCACTTACATGTGTGGCTTGGTTAATTTGTTGTGTAATATCAGCCTTTTGTGCATCTGTTAAATGACTTAAATGATCTAAATGAGTTAAGGCATCTTGTTGTGCATGTCTTAAGTTTTCAGTACCATTTAGTGCTTTTTCAGCAGTAGTCACTTGAGTTGCAGCTTGTGTAATAGCATCAGGATCCATTGTAGGTGATGCTATTGGGTTGATGATTCCATTAGCATTATCAACTTGTCTATTATACGCCTCTTGTAAATTTTGATTAGCGTCTGTGTAATTTTGACTCGTTTTAATATTAGATACATTAGCGATACTATCTCTTAATGTATGCATTGCATCATTGAGAGTTGTTGCTTTGTTTTTTGTTGTATCAACATCAGGTAATGTTTGTGCTTGTGAGATTTGTTGTTTTAACTGGTCTCTTTGAGCTTCATTTAGTGAAGTTAATCCACCAACAGCTGTTGTTGCATTTTGTTTTGCTTTACGTAGGTTTTCATCACCATTTAAGTCTTGTTTAGCAGAATTAACTTGTGATGCAGCATTTGAAATTTCACTAGGAATTAATACAGCTCCATTTGTACCATGAATGATATCTTCTGCATTTGCGACCTGATTTGAGTATGCTGGGCGTTTATCATCGCTTGCATTAATATAATTGCCGCTTGTCAATGTATCGTTTTTATCAGCAATTGCTTCTTTTAAGCTTGTCATATTGTTGTTTAATTCAGTAGCCAGTTGTTCAATTGCTTTGACATCTGCCACACGCTTACCGTTAGATACTTGAGCTTTTAATGCATCTTTTTGAGCATTATTTAAATCAGGACTGTTATTAATCGTATTCGTTGCATTACGTTTAGCATCTTCAAGGTTACGTTCACCGTTTAATGCTTGTTGTGCTTGATTGATTTGATTGATAAGATTTTGAACTTCATTTATCCGGTGTATTAGGACCTGATTGTTGGTTTACAATGCCTTGTGCGGTATCTAAATACATATCATAATCAGTTTGTTTAGGTTGATCAGCGTCTAAGTAATTTTGAGTTGCTTGTACTGTTGGCTGATTGTTCACTAATGTATTTAATTGATCCATTGCACCATCTAACGATTGAGCCTCTTGTTTAATTTGATTTACATCAGCAATATTATTCGCTTGATTAACATTTGCTTCAAATGCTTGTCGTTGGGCATCAGTTAAGTGTGTTAACGTGCCTAAATATTGTTGTGCATTTGTTTTTGTATCATTTAATTTTTGATCACCATTTAATGCTTGTTTAGCATCCACAATTCGTTGTAAAGCTTCTTCAACTTTATCTTGAGATGTATTAGGACCATTTGCATGATCTAATATAGCTTTAGCAGCTGTTATACTTTGCTCATAATCAGATTGTTTTGATTGATCGGCATCGGTATAATTCTCAGTTGTTTTAACTTGAGGTGCTTGATTTACTTCAGCTTGTAATTGTTGCATTGCTTGATTTAAATCATTAGCAGCTTGTTTGACTTGATTAACGTCGCTAATATGTGGTGATTGTGTAATTTGATTTAATAAATTCGCTTTTTGCTGATCTGTAATTTGACCTAATGTATCTAAATATTGTTGAGCTGCTTGCTTAGCCGCGTCTAAGTTTTCATCACCATTTAAATTAGTTTTGGCAGTTGTAACTTGTTGAGCTTTACTATTGATTGTATCAGCATTCATTTCAGGATGAGTTGCTGTATTGATAATCGATTCCGCATCTGTGACAGCTGTATTATAGGCTTGTTGTTGATCTGGAGATGCATCATGATAATCTTCATTATCTTTAACTGTTGTTTGGTCAGCAATACTTTGTCGTAATGTGTCCATGGCTTGATTTAATGTGTCAGCATTGTTTTGAATACCTTGAACGTCACTAACTGTTTGACCATTATCAATGTCTTGCGTTAATTGCGCTTTTTGAGCGTCTGTTAATGATGTCAGTGAATTTAATTGTTGTTTAGCATTTTGTTTAGCTTGTTCTAAATTCTGAGTACCGTTTAATGCTTGTTCGGCATTTTGAACTTGTCTTAAGGCTTCTTCGACTTGCGCTTTATTTTTATTTGGACCTGCTTGGTTAAGAATGTCTTTAGCCGCTTGGACAGCAGATGTGTAATTCGCTTTATTATCTGGTGAAGCGTCTTGATAATTTTGACTATTTAATATGTCATTCTCATTATTGATACCAGTTTGTAAGTCAGACATCGCTTGATTTAAATCGTTCGCAGTTTGTGTTAACTGTTCGACATCAGCAATGTGATTAGCATGATTGATATTGTCAGTCAAACGCGCTTTTTGAGCCTGATTTAAATGAGATAAGTCATCCAGTGCTGTAGTTGCTGTCGTTTTAGCTTGGTCAAGTCTTTCTTCTCCATCTAAAGCATCTTTTGTTTGGTTAACGTTATTAATCGCTTGATTAATTGTATTCACATCAAGTGTTGGTTGTGATGTTTCATTAATGATAGTTTCTGCATTTGTTACAGCATCATTATAATTTAATTGTTTTTGCTGCTCTGCATCTATATAATCCTCGCCTTGTTTAACATCCGCTTTATTCGCAATCGATTGTTGTAAGTTTGCCATAGCACCATCAATATTATTAGCAAGTTCTTTTGCATTATTTACTGTATCAATTTGATGTGCGTCATTGATTTGTGTTTCTAATGCTTGACGTTGTGCTTGATTTAAATGTGTTAACTGACCAAGAGCAGTAAGCGCTTGTTGTTTAGCATTATTAAGGTTGGTATTACCATTTAATGCTTGTTCTGCAAATGTGACTTGTTTTAATGCATGGTTAACTTCATTCGGTGTAAGAATAGGACTTTGGCCTGCACCTTCAACGATAGCTTTTGCTTGATCGTATTTACTGTTATAAGCCGATTTTAATTCAGGGTCCGCATTGACGTAGTTATCGCTTTGAATAAGTTGGTCGTGATTAGCGATACCTTGTTTTAATGCTGTCATTGCATTATTTAAATTACCTGCATTTTGCTTAATGTCATTAGCTTGTTGAACATTTTGTGCTTTTGAAACTTGTTGAATTAACGCATTTTTTTGTGCTTGATTTAAATCATTTGCGCCTACAATTGTTGCAGTTGCTTCATCTTTGGCGCGTTGTAAATTTTGTTGTCCATTTAAGGCAGCTTGGCTTGATTTAACAGTTTCAGCTTGTTGATTGATTGTCGTTGGATCCATGACTGGTTGTGTTTGGCTATCAATAGTACCTTTTGCATCATCAACGGCATTATCATAACTTGATTTGATAGATGGTGTTGCATCTGTATAGTTAATACCTGATTTAATTTGTTCATTATTAGCAATACTATCTCTTAATTTAGTCATTGCATGATTTAATTGATTAATATCATTTTGTAATGCTACAAGTGCCGCATGATTTGGTGCAGCATTAATTTGTTCTTCTAAACGATGACGTTGAGCATCATTTAAACTTGTTGCATTTTGTAATGTAGTCAACGTTGGTTGACGATCTAAAGTTAAATTAGTGCGTGCTTGATTTAAATCCGCTTCATTTGTTTGTGCTTGTGCCACTTTAGCTTTAATATCAGCTACCGTTGGTTGACCAGCAATAAGTTGATTTAATTCATTTAATGTTTGTCGTGCTTTACCTAACTCTTGATGATAGGCCTCTAATGAAGCGGCTGTCATACCATCAGTATCAGTTGGTCGATTAATACTTGTTTCTAAACTATTTTTCGCAGCTTCTAATGGTGCTTTATCAGGCGTTAAATGCGCTTTAGCTTGATCTAAATCAGATTTAACGTTATTAGCTTGAGCGACATTAGTATTGATGTCTTGAACTATTGGATTACCGTTAAGTACTTGTTTAACCGCTTCAAGTTTTTCTTTTGCAGCATTTAATTTATCGTTAAATGTATTGATAGAATCTTGAGTCATGCCGTTAGTATCAGTGTTATCAGCCGCTTGGATACTTTGTTGTAAAGCGTCTTTCGCAGCTTCTAAAGACGCCTTATCAACTGTTAATTGTTGTCGTGCTTGGTTTAATGCATTAGTTACATCTTTTGATGCACTTGTGTTGGTATTGATATCATCAACGGTTGGATTACCATTTAATACTTGTTCGATATCGCGAAGTTTTTCACGCGCAGCATTTAATTTATGATTATAATTTGCAACTGATTCTTGAGTCATACCATTTGTATCAGTTGTTTGGTTGATACTTTGCTCTAGTTCAGTTTTGGCCTGTTGTAAAGGTGCTTTATCAACTGTTAATTGTTGACGAGCTTGATTTAATGCATCTTTCGCAATGTTTGCTTCATTCGTATTTGAATTGATGTCTGCAACACTTGGTGTACCATTAAGTACTTGAGTAATAGAAGCAAGTTTGGCTTTCGCTTGTTCAAGTTTTTCATTATAAGCATTAACAGATGATTGTGTCATACCAGTTGTATTGGTAGGTTGATTAATACTTTGTTGTAACGCTTGTTTCGCAGCCTCTAATGGTGCTTTATCAGGTACTAAGTGTTGACGTGCGTCATTTAAAGCATCTTTTGTATTTGTTGCTTGGTTCACATTGTCATTGATTTGTGCAACAGTTGGATGATTATTTAAGACGCGATCAATCTCTTTTATATTTTCTTTTGCGGCATTTAATTTTTCATTATAATTGGCTACTGATTGATCAGTCATACCTGTTGTGCTTGTCACTTGATTAATATCATTTTCTAGATCAGCTTTAGCTCTTTCTAAAGGTGAGACATCAGGTGTTAAGTTTGCAATCGCTTGTTTCAATGTATTGTATTTATCTTCTACTTTTGCTTTTTCGTTTGCGATATCTTGTTCTGTTGCATCACCATTATTAATTACTTGTTGAGCTGCTTTTGATTCTGTTTGAGCAGCTTGTTTCGCTTGTTGATAAGCATTGATTGATTCAGTTGTCATACCATCTGTAGATACTGTTTGGTTAATCTCATCATCAAGTTTAGCTTTCGCAGTTTTAAGTTCACTATTATCCGCTAAAGGTTGTAATTGATTAATCGCTTGTGTAATACGTTCATTCACTTGGTTGACTTGTCTTAAAGCATCTTGAACTTCTTGAACAGTTCGAATTGGCTTATTAATAATAGCATCAGCATTTTGACGTGCTTGAGTTAAATCAGGCTTAAGAGCTTGCATCGCTTGGTTGTAAGCTGTGATACTAGCTGGTCTCATTCCTGATGTTGTACCAGTTCTATTAAGAAGTTGAGCTGCTTGTTGCAATGCTTCTGTATCAGCCGTTAAACCAGCTTTAGCTTTATTTAATTCAGCTAAAGCGTTGTCTACATTTTGTTTTTGTTCTGCGATTTGTTGAGCTGTTGCATCTCCGTTATCAATCACTTGTTGTGCTTTTGTGATTTCTGATTGAGCAGCTTGTCGTTTCGCATTGTAATTATCAATACTTTGTTGTGTCATGCCATCGAGTGAAGGCTGTTGATCAATAGAAGATTGTAAGTCATTTTTAGCTTGCACTAATTCATGATTGTCGGCTTTATTTTGTAGTAAAGCTTTGGCTTGATCAATTTTTGCTTGCGCTGCTTGAACAGTGTTTAATGCTTGTGTCACTTGTTCAGGTGATGCAAATTGATCTTGAATGACTTGGTCTGCTTGAGCTTTTGCAGTATTGATTTCATTTTGTGCATTTGTCATAGCATTGTTAAATTGAGTAATACTTGCAGGTGTTTTGCCATCAGTGCTAATAGGATCATCTAAATGATTTTTCGCTGAAATTAACTCGCGTTTGTCAGCTTTAGTAAAAATGGTTTCAGTAATTTGTTCTGTACTACCATCATCATAAGTGATTACCACTGGAATGCTTGTTGTACTACCACCAGCAAGATTAACAGGTAATGGTGTACCTGTTTTGATTGTTGCATTTCGTTTATTTAAAACTTGTACAGCATTATTAATATCTTCAGGTGTTACGTTAGAACCATAATCTTTCACAATTTGATTAATAGTGACAGAATGTGCATTTGGTATGTTATACGTATTTGTGTTTGTACTCTCTGAATTACCTGAGCCAGCTTTAGATATCATAGTAATATCACTATTAGGTTTAATCGTATTTGCATCGAAAGTTACTTTACCTGTCGCACTATCTACGCTTATATAACTTGGTTTATTAGCAATTGTCCATTGTCCATTAGACCCTTTTACAACTTGTAATGTTTTTGTCTGTTCGTTAGTATTACCTACATTTTCAATATAAGTAATATCTAGCGCTGTTGTTGGGTTAACAAGGTTATTTGGTGTGTTGTTAGGTGCGATGTCTACTTTGCCGTTTTCCCAAATGTGAGATGTAGCTTGATTAGGTTGAGGTGCTACAACTGTAAATATTTGACTCGGTTGTTCATCACTTATTAATTCGCCGTTACCTTGTGTTGCAATGACTTGAACATTGTCTGATGGACTAAATGTACCTGGTGCTATTGTAATGCCGCTAGTTGTACCTACAATACCAGTCACATTTTGCGCAGAAGTTTCTTTAGTCCAAGGGCTAGTATTATTATTACGAACAAATGTTGTGATAACTTGACCATTGTGTTTAATGACTAAGCGGTCCGCGTACGTATCAACTTGCCCTGTACGAGTATCAATGGCTTGGTTTGCACCTGGTGCTATTGTTATAACACCTTGTTTTGACTCGGAAATTTGAGGTGCAGTTGGTTGCACATTTCTAATGATAAATCGTACAGTTTGTGACGTTGCGAAAGGTTGTCCTTGATAAAATACATCATATTTCGCATTTAATATTTGAGCAGCATTTGGTTTAGTTAATGCATCCCAACTTTCAGTATTTGTACCTGTTGTAGCTTGGTTCCAACGATATGTGAAACCATCAGTTGGTAAACCGTTTTGATTCACAATATGTTGATATTGAGAGGCTTCAATACCTCGTGCGAAAGTTGTACCTAATGTTGTTGTATAGGCATTTGGACTAAAATCAAATTGATATACGTATAAACTCACTGGTACTTGAACAGGTGTAGCTACTCCAGGATAAGTGACATTAATGGTTAAGTTTTGAACGCCAGCTTGGTTTGTACTCGGTTGTGCTTGGTTTGCCCAATCTGCTGTTATACCACTTGTGTTGGTATTAGGATCAAATGTAATATAATGCATTGCTTCAGTACCTTGAGATAGTTGACCACCTTGTACCTCGCGCGTTGGTGCTTTAGCACGTGCGACTGGGTAAATGGTAACAGGTATATCTACATTTCGAGTACCTTGTCCATTCGGCAGTGTAACGACTGCTGTTTTAGTAAAGTTCCCTACATTATTTTTCCAGTTATCAGCATTATCTTGCCAAACAGCTGAAGCACCTTGAGGTAAATGGGCGATATATCTTGCTGCGCTACTAAAATCATTTTGTGCATCATCTTTGATGAAATGTGCACCTTCAGAGATTGCATGCAATTGCGGTGTTACGTGTACTGGGTTACTATCGAATGAATCGATTGTTATATCTTGTGTGACATCTTCAACTTGACCTTGACTATTTTGTGTTGTATAGGTGATATTTCGAGTTATTAAGCTTGTTCTGGCTTTGATTTCACCATCTGGTAATGCATCAGATACAACTACCACTGCATTATGACCTGGACCATAAGTTGTACGAGCAATCGCTAAACTTGTGCCATCGGATTTTAATAAAGTCACTGGTGATTGATTTAAAACATTGCTCACGTTGACTTCTTGATTGGTAAGACCTGCTTTATATAACACTGTATTAGAATCAATTCTAGGTGGATCTGGTCGTACACTTACTAAGAATCTAACGTTTTCACTTTGACCATTTGCATAAGTAACTCGAACTACTCTCGTTTGACTACCTACGATATGGAGGTTTGGTGGCATATTACCACTACCAACAAAGGAGAATCTCATATTTTGCTGATCATTATCCCAAGAATGATTAATTGGTTTGAGATAATCTTTAGGATTGTTTGGATTATCAATTCCAGGAATAGGTGTTACCCTACTCGTTACAAAGACTTGTTTTGGAATTGTTCTTACTACCATATAAGATGATTCTTTAACTATTGGTGTTGTTTCGCCATCAAATAAGATGTTAGCTCTAACTGTAATGGATTCACCAATACGCGTATTATTCTTGTCTGGTGAATTGTTTGGAAGCCAAGTAATGGTTGCATCTGGAACAGGATCACCACTCTCTAATGTAAAGAAATCATTCGGTGATGCACCCTTACCATTTGGGAAATCTTGACCTTGAATCGTATATTTTGGGCTAGCTATGACATTGTAGATGACATGTTTGACAGGAACAGTGATTGTTGATGTTGAACCGTCTGCATAAGTCACTGTTACTGTTGCTACAGGTGATTGATTAGATCTTCCGACATTACCAGTCACAACTTTACTTCTAATCTCATTTGCACCAGCTTTTGCATATGGTCGTGTTCCTGCGATATCAATAGTTGTTATACTATCAATAATCTTTTGTTGATCCGCTTGTGAAATTGCTGCGTTTTCACGAATATTAGTAATACGAATTGGATTTCCTACTGTTGCATTCGTTGTTACTTGATATTTATCTTTTAATGGTTTGACTGTGACGTTAAATGACTGATTAGTCGTGTTTCCACTTGTATCAGCTGCAACTATCGTAACGGTTTTATCACTACTTGAAGTGACATTTGGTGCTTGTAAAGTTACGGTTTGATTATTATTGCTAACTGTGCCATTTACTTGAGATTGAGGTGCTACTTGAACACTACCTAAAGCATAATTATCATTCGCGGTAATAGTATTGGTAAATGATTCACCAGAGTATACAGTATGGTCATTGTAATTTCCTACATTTAATGTTGGATTTACACTGTCACTCGGTACAAAATACACATTAATGACGTCTGTTGTGTTTGCTTGATTAGTATTAATCGCTTGTAAATATGCTGGTGGACCATATGGTGATAAGAATAATTGTGCTCTATATACAGGACTATTATTACCAGTAATCGTGTTGTTCTTAATCACATGATCTATTGTAAATGCTGGTACACCATTTCTAGCAGATTCATTCACATTGGTTAATGAAGAATTGGTTGTATTAGAACTTAAGTTTGAATACTTGATAGGTTGACCACCATAACCACGACTTGTTTCTACTAAATCTAAAGCTTGAATGATTTTACCGTTATATGTGAATTCACGTTGGCCAGCAGCATCTGGAGCTGTTAAAGAATAACCTACTGAATTATAGTTTGGTGTTCCGCCAGCTTCTGCTAATGCTTTTTCAGTACCTATAATATTTGTTCTCAAGCCAGGAATCGTTGTATTCGCTGTAATAAGTTTCAATACATCATTAGCATTAATTGTTCTACCACTTGTTGCATCATAACGATAAATTAATGATTTATGATCTTGTGACCATTGGAACCCTCCATCTGTTTGGCGACCAGGAATCGTTTGACTTGTCCAACCTACTGTGTAGTCATTCGGGAAATCGACCCATCTTAAGAAATTCATATTAGTCGCATTTGATGTAAATGATTTTTGTAATTTATCTTTAATGATATTTACCGTAATTGTACTTGTAGACAAACCGTTAAGTGTATTAGTAATGACGACATTGCTATCAGATAATTGAAGTTGACTTCTATTAGCGTTTATAAAGGCTTGCTTAATTTGTGCTTTCTCTTCATCTGTGACATTAAATGTTGAAATACGAAATACACGTTGATCACCTGTTGGTTGATTTACATCTACAACCTTTAATTTCAATGTTAAAGGTGCTTGGTCTTGTCTATAGGCATCATTAGCATTTAAACGATACGTATGTGTACCTACAGCAAATTGAGATACTTGTGCAGCATTTGGTAATGAATCAACTGCGGTAATATTAAATAATGTACCATCAGGTAAATCTGCACCGTTACTTAATGCAAAATATTGTTTTAAATCACCAAATTCAAATTGTTGACCTCTAGCAATTGTTACTGTTGCTTCTTTAGTATTGTTGCCATCAGCATATATTGATTTTCGAATAGGTTCATACGTAATCGCATTAGAAATAGAAATTCTGTCCGTTGACCCGTCTTTATAATTGAAGCTAATCATTTCTGTTGAAGGTATATTGATTGGACTTGAACTATCTAAATATTGGGTAATATTTGAATTAACGGCAGTTAAAGCTCTAATGACCTCTTTTTCCTCTGCACGAGTTAAATCTCCAGGATTGACTACATTCACCTTTTGAACGTTAGGTAATACAATTGGAGAGAAATCATTACTCATTTGACCAATATTAATTAAGATTTTCTTAGATTGGCGATTATTTGTTGTGTTATTGGCGTTATCAGTAGCACTAATTTTAAATCTGATTTGACTGTTGAATGGTTGATTATCAGATACAGTTCCTGTAATTCTAAGTGTACCGCCCTCACCATTTGAATTTCGTACAAACTCAGACGTCCATCCCTGTGGTAATCTACTAATATTTGTCGATTTAATTCCAGTACCATTTGCGCCGTCTGTAATATCAAGCGTAAAGTTGACTTGTTCACCTTTATAATACTTGTTTTTTAAACCTACAGGATTACCAATCGTTGGTGGTGTGTTGTCTGCCTGTACTTCAACCGCATTACTAAAATTAGACATAAGATTATCATTGTAATAAACGATTGCTCTAATGATACCGGTATTTGGTAAGTTCTGCACGAAGTCCTCTTGATTGAATGTCACACTATTACTAGTACTTGTTGGCGTTGCACTGCCTATAATGTCATAATTTCTCGGCACTGAAGCGGGGTCATTAGTTCCATCTTGTGCTAGATTTCCAGTGACAACTAAATAAACAAGGGCATTAGGATCTGCAGGTACATTAGAGACTGTGATAGTAGGTTTAGTGCCCCCTTTACCTCTTAACTGTTCAACAGTTGTATCAATATGAGGCGGTAATGGCTTGACTCTTATCTCGAAAGGTTGTTCTTTCTTACGTAAACGCACTGTACCTAGGTAATCACCAGGTGCTATATTACCGACTAATTCAAGGTTTCGTTCACTATTATTATTTGTTCTACCTGCTGCGTTTTCAATTCGGAGTGAGCTTGGGATACCAGTAATTTCCCAATCATTATCATTAAAATCTTCATTACTTGCTAATTGAATACGTAGTGGTTGAACATAGTTAGATGAGTTGCCACTGTTTGTATAACTATTGCCCATGTTTCCTTCTAATACATTAAAGATCGGGTGTCCTGCTGATTTAGATTCAGGCAAATCAGCACGGTTCTTTGGATCATTATTAGTGTAAAATCCAATATTATTTTGCAGTTCAGGTTTCACATATAAATACACTGACTTCAAGGTTTCTTCATTACCATATCCATCTTGAATATCGAATCCAATATTTAATTTAATAGGGTTACCAGTTCGACTAGCATTTGTTAGTGTATCGTTGTTGATAAGTTTATGAATTTCAAATTCATTTAATGGTGCCTTCCCTACTCCACGATAACGATTAGTAGGTAATGAAGGATCGTAGAAGCCACCTACATAGAGACTAGGTGTTTTGGCATAGCTCATCGGATCTGAAGCAAAGTCTTCTGAATTCTCATTATTCGAATCTAAAATATATTTTGTGACTTCTCTTCTTGCATTTAAATCGTAAATATCTTTTGTGTTGCCAAGATGATAAGTTCGGTTTATGCCTTCAGTAAATGTTTTTACTCGCTCTGTAAAAACATTTAGTGGTTCTACATATAATTCGTTAAAGCTAAATAATTGTCTGTATTCTAGTGCTCTACCACCTGCTGCATAATAAAATCGTTCGGCAGTATTACCTTGTGTTTTAAATTGTATTGTATAACTTGCATTACCTTTTCCTATAAAAGCATACAATCTATCTATACCATATATTTGATTTTTAAATTCACCATTTAATAAAGCAAAATTTTGTTCACCATTTGTTTTAGCTTCATCTGATGCATCTTGTTCATGTTGAAACTCAGGTGCTCTAGCAAACTCTTTAAAGTTCTTAATGTGAATCGTAGGTTCATCATAAAAGGTATAACCTGTAGGTGGGCCTTGCACAAAATTAGAGGCACGAGAACTATCGATACCACCTGCAGTTCGCCACATGGCAGGTAATGATTGTCCTTCTCCAGCACCAACACCTAAACTACTAATCTTATTTGAGTGGTCAGGGTTTTCGATAGTAAATCTAACTGGCCCTACTGGAACTTGTGGATCCGGTAAACCGAACCAAAAGACCATATGTTCATGCATTCTATGGCTTTGATTAAATTTAATTGTCCATTCATAGCCATCTTTTAATCTTTTCGTAGTGACATAGGCAATCCCTTTAGAGTCTGAAGCACGTAAAGGCTTCCATGGTGTATTTGGTAAGGCAAACGGTGTTCCTTTGTTTGCAGCATAAATATACGTACCAACTGGATAGCCTGAACCATCGTTTGGACTTTTTACGTAATAAGATGTGATGGCTGATTGATAACTTTCTGATGATTTTGGATCAGTAGAGCGTTCTTTTATTTCATGTTTACGTCGTTCTTGTAACTGACGCTTAGGTAAAGTACGCATGGTTGCTACTGCTTGTTCTAAGTCTTGATATGCAAGTTGTAAAGATTTTTCACTGATTGGATGATTGCTTCCAAGTAATGTATTAACTTTATCGAAAGCTTCCTTAACTTGGTCGAGCGTTGGTTGATCTACTTTATCTCTATCTATAAAGCGATAATCATGATAGTTTGCATCAAAGAAAGCTTGTAACGAATCTTTATTAATTTGAGTCGGCTGTTTTAAATCACTTTCTTGTTGCATGCTATTATGTGTTTCACTTTCTACATGCGCGGTTAACTTATTTTCTGTGTTATTTACTTCTGCGCTATGAGTTTGATTAATTTGATCTAAATCATTTGAATGATTAGAATTTGCTGTTTGATCTGTCGTTTGAATCGATTTATCATTATCTATTGAAACATTTTCTGTAGATTGCGTCTCTGTGTGTTCTGTATCAGCTTGAGACATCACCGTTTCTTTAGATGGTTGTTCAGAAGTTACAGATTCCTTGTTAGTTAGTTGGTTGGATGTTTGCAAATTGGAATCAGACTGCGAAATGTTTGTCCCCCCATCATGCTGCTGCAGCGTTTGTAGTGCATTCTTTTCTGTTACACTTAATTCATCAGCTTGTACATGAGAAGCGTTAAAACCTAAAAAGACTAACGTCGCAATGACTGTTGAAAACGTACCAACTGTATATTTACGAATACTAAACTTCTGTAATTTCTCACGATTATTCACAGCTATTGTTCACTCCTTATCTTGTTGTTGTGTCTCTGATGTTATAGTTGTGATAGGTATGTATGTCTGTTAATTAAGGTTATGATTTGATATATATTGATTCATTATCATTACTATGATTTCTCAAATATATGATAAAAAACAGACAAATCGACATACATCACAACATAATGTTGAACAATTTATTAACGTTCTATTTAATAATATCATAAATTTTATATAAGTGTAATTGGATATAGGATAAATTAAAATTATTTTAATTTAATTCGATTATAAAAATAAAAAGCGACTCATAGATTACCTTGTTTAAGATAATTGTATGAGTCGCTTTGTTTATGATTTTATAAATGGCTTGATATATATTTACCGGAAACGTATAGTTCATGTTCATTACAGATTGATAATATATGGTTAAGCGTAGTTGCAAATGCCATATCTTGGAACAATTGCGCACTATCGATAGGTACATTTGTATGAATTTCAGCTAAACGCTTTGATAAGTGTAGTTCATTTATATTGTCGTTAATTTTCTTTCTTTGGCCCGGTGTTAAGGCATCAATTTGATTAATTACCTCTTCAACACTACCATATTGTTGAATCAATTTGAGTGCAGTTTTCTCGCCAATACCTTTAACGCCTGCATAACCATCAGCTGTGTCACCCATAAACGCTTTGATATCGATCAATTGTTTCGGCGCTAATTCATATTCTTCATTAAATCGATGTAAGGTATATCGATTATAAATATTAAAGCCTTTCTTAATGAGCCATACTTCAACATTTTCGTTGATGCATTGTAACAAATCTCTATCGCCGGTAATAATATAAACATCGTTATCAGTGGAATAGGTTTGTGCTAATGTACCAATCACATCATCGGCTTCATAATTTGTCACACCGATATTAACGAAACCAAATTGTTCAGAAATCTCTTTGACATAGTCAAATTGTGGAATGAGCTCCTCTGGTGGTGCTGAGCGATTTTGTTTATAACCTTCAAACATGTCATTTCTGAAGGTTGATTGCCCCATATCCCAACAAACAGCTACATGTGTAGGTTGGATCTCGTGGATAGCTGAAAAGATATGACGTACAAACCCTTGAATTCCGTTAGTCGGAACTCCTTTTGAATTGTACATAAATTGATTGTGTAGACTCGTTGCGAAAAAATGTCTAAATAATAAAGCCATGCCATCGACGAGTAATACTTTATTAGGCATTTCGATTGTCCTTCTTTCTTAATATATAATTGCTTCGAGTTGTTGGTGCTTATCTTTAAGTTGTGAAATTAATGATTCGTCTAATTCAAATGATAATAATTCATTGATCTGACTTTGAATATTATCTTCAATGCTATTGAATTGTTGTTCTGCTTCATCAGACATTTGATCAACATATGTTTCAAGTTGTTGTCTTAAGCGACTAAAGTTAGGTTGAAGTAGTTCTAATGTACTTTGACAAATTGCTTCGTGAATATCTTTTTGAGCATTCGCATTTAAAATTTTACGTTTCGTTAATTGTTTAGGCAATTCAGCCATCATATCGTTTAAATCAATATGAAGCAATGGTTGATCGACAACATCTGGTTGTAAATTGAAGCGTGGATGTACAATAATATGCAATTGACTTAATTGTTGCAAGACAGGTGCAACTTGTTCGTCTAATTGTTGGTTAAAATATTTCTTGATTCTTTCAGTAATTAATGATTGCTCTAAAAACATTCTTTGATGAATTTGATCTAGATATATTTTAGTTGAATTTTTCTTTTCAGCATTGAAATCACTATTTTGTGTCATTTGACTGTTATAAACAGACTTAATATCATCCATTAACTGAAGCTTTAATCTTTGATTTAAATGATAGACTTGTTCTTCGACTTCATTATTCGTATGTTGGGTTGTAGTAGCAATTAATTGGTTTTCAAGTCTCTCTTTGTCTTTGTATGATTCTAATTTACGTTGACGTTTTGCGATATCATCTTTATTGGTTTCAAACTCTGAAATCATGTCTTGATAGGACTGATCAATTTGTTGGAGTTGGTGAATCATTTGTTGTTCTAAGATAGTTTTAGATTCTACATCGACGAAATGTTGAATGCTTTCTTTTAATTGATCCATACCCTCATCACTTGATTTTAATGCTTCACGACTAGACACACCAAATACTTCAGATTGTAATTGAACTTGGTTAAGTGCATCGGCAACATAATCTTTAACAGCATTAAGATCTTCATCACTTTCGGCTAAATCAACAGCATTAATAATCATTTTGAATGCTTGGTTTTCATTTAACTGATTCATATCTTTCATATGTTCAATGAATGCTTTGTCATTATCAGTAAATGAATGATTGAAATAACTGACGTATAAAATTAAGTCTGATGACGTAAGGATTTGTTCAGTTTCGTTTGTATGACGTTGGTTATTGGAATGTAAACCAAGTGAATCGACAACAATCTTACCTTTAAGCCATTCAACAGGTACTTGTAAATGTACTGTTTTAACGAAAGTTGCATATTCATCTTCGGCAGACCATTTTTTGACATCTTCTTGTGAAATGTGATGTACTTCCCCTTCTTCTAGCATATTGATATACATGTCGTAATGCTTTTCAACTGCTGAAATAAAGGCAAGTTGATTTTTTTCTAGTTTTGATTTTAATTGAGTAATATCGCTATTGATAAACTCATCTAAAGACGAGAATGACTGATTAAAGAACTCTAGTAATTGGTTAATCTCATCTAGTAATTGCTTTGATGATTTTAATGTAATGCTACTACTTTCCCCGTAAGTTAGTTCTGTGGTAGCTGCCGTTGTCGGATTTGGTGAGCTAACTAAGTAATTATCACCTAGTAAAGCATTTATTAAACTACTCTTACCTGCACTAAATGTACCGAATACACCAATCTTAGTGATTTTTTGGTCTAAACGCGTGAGTGTTTGTTTAATATCCGTTTGTGTACGCTCGAATAATGGAATATCTTCGATGATATTTAAAGCTTTTTCTATATCTACTTGTGAACGACTTAATGTGTCATCACTGGCTTGAATATGATCACGATGTTGATGATGTGTTGTATCATGTTCTTCTTTAATAGTGAAATTCGCTTCAGTGCGACCAGTTAACTTATCTAAAGAGTCTTCCAAATGTATATAGTAATGTTGATAATTGCGTGTAGTGATGGAGTCTTTTAAGTTATTTAATTCTAAGTATCGTTGATATTCATCTGATGTATCATTATCTTCAGTTTCAATCTCATTAGCTTGTACATGTTGAATAGCTTTTTCAAATAACGGATTCGATTGACGTTCAACAAATTGATTGATTGCTTTAACCACTTCATCTGAAAAAGTTAATACATACGTATTACTAATCGTTGTTTGAGGTTGATATAGTGATGAAACTAAATCATTTGGAATATCATATGATTGGTTAAGTATATGTTCGTTTATATTTTTTTGATTGATAAAACGCGTTAAGAATGACATGTCTTCGCGCATAGGTTGACGTATTTGAGTATTAATCTTTTCTTGAAGCATGCTGATGGCTTTATCTAAACGTTCAGTTTGTGCTTCCTCTTTCTTTTTAGCCTTATTAAAGAGTCCGCCTACTTTAAAGTCAGTAGCCTTACTTTCTAAATAAGAACGTAGTTGTTCGCGCATATCATGTGTCATAATATAGGCGTTTTCTAATATATCTTTACGTTTTTGTTTAAGGTACGCTTTTAATTTGTCTTTATCATTGAGTAGTTGTGCTTCTTCTGAAACGGCTTGTGTTTGTTGGAAATTTAAATAAGCTTGTTCAAACTCATCCTCTTCAATATTCAGGTATTCAAGTATACTTTGCATTTCATTTTGAATATATGAAAGTTGAGCATCTGTGATGAATGAAACAGTACGTTCCACATATGTTTCCATTGCCTCTCTATGCTTGTCTAAATACAATAGGTACTCTGATAATTCATCGATTTGATTTTTAGGATGATCGAATTTTGAGACGTAATATATATGTTGTAAATCGATGTCCCATTCATTGATAGATTTCTCAACTCTAGATTTGAATGTATCAAATGAAAGTTCATCATCATTATGTTTATCTATTTGATTAATGATAAATACTACTGGAATACCCACTTCATTAATTCTTTTCATAAATTGAAAATTAAGTGCAGATTGCACATGATTATAGTCAACAGTATAAAATAAAACATTACTCGTATACATAAATTGCTCAGTAGTTGTTTGATGTGTTGCGACATTAGAATCGACACCAGGTGTATCTTGGAATGTAAACCCTTTGTCGAATTTATCAGATTGGAAGTTAATCTCTACAGATTCTACATCTATATTTTGACGATTCATTTGTTTAACTTCATCATATGTTTTTAGCTTTGTGTATTGTTGGTTTGGCAAGTTTGCGATGATATCTTCTGTATCAGATACCGATACAATGGCTGTATTACTAGTAGTAGGTACTGGAGAGCTTGGTAGAATATCTTGCTCTAATAACAAGTTGATAAGTGTTGATTTACCAGCTGAAAAGTGACCAACAAATGATATTGTAAATTGATTTTTATATATTTTTTTAATCACTTGATTAATAGTATTTAGTAAAGCAGTGTTATTTGATTTTTCTACTTCTTTTTTTAATTTATATAAAATGTCTAACTGTTCTGTATGTGTCATGCGTATTAATCCCCTTTAGTTCAGTCAATAAAAAAGAAGAGATTAAGACAAAGTGATTTAAAATTCTATACCAAATTTTAATGTAAGTGACGTTGTCATAACCTCTTCTTAATAAGTCAGTTATCATAGATTATGATATTACTTAAAATATTATCATATATATCGTTTAAAACCTATGAATTTTAGGCAGGATTATTCAAACCATGAGGGTTTGTTGCCTTCAGTTCCTGGCTTAAATACACCGATATTCTCTTTTGAATGTAATTCAGGGTGCTTTGCAATTTGTACTGCTAAATTAGCGACACTTTTTCTTGATACTTCAGTACCTTCAAAATCCCCTTCTTTACTGCTGATTTCATATATATTTTCATTTTTATCTGTTAACCAACCTGGTCTAATAATTGTATAGTCTAAGTCGGATTGCTCGATTGTATCAGCTGCTTGACGGTATAAGTTTAACTTGTCTCCAAACTGTTGCTTATTCCATTCATTGAAAGCTTCTGGTAACTCATCGTAAATACCAGGTGCAGCAATTAAAATTAATCGTTTAATACCTTTAGCATCCATCGCTTTAACAATCGTTTCAGCGTGACGATTTAATGAGCCAGAGGTACCAGTAAAAACAATATCTATATTGTCTAAGGCTTGTTCTAAATCTTGTTGGTTCTTAGCATCGCCTTCAAAGACTGTAACTCTGTTTGAAGCGTAGTCAGGGATACGATGTGCATTTCTTAAGAACAGGTTCACATTAAAGTTTGAATTCTCTAAGAAAATTTTTGTCGCTTCGATAGCCACACGTCCATTTGCCCCAATAATTAAAACATTCTTCATATTAATTACTCCTCTCAATAATAATGATTATTATATTTATTAATTATAAAAGTAATTTAAATTAAAACACTCTTAATCCAACCTTACTACAGTTGAATTGAGAGTGCTAATGAATTGATTTGATTTTAATCATTATGATTCTTTATTGAGTTGTGGTTTCTTACCCCAATATTGATAATACGTACATTCGATATAGCCATTAAACAACTTACGGCGTTTTGTTGCTTTTTTATTAACTAAATGTTCGTATTCTTTATTACTTGTTAAGATATAAGTTGATAAATAATCGTGTTGTTTCATTAACTTACCAATATATCGATACATTTCTTCAACTTCGTCTCTATCACCGATACGTTCACCATAAGGTGGATTACCGATTAGTGCAATGGGTTCTTCAGTATCGATTGTTAATGTATTTACATCTTTTACACTGAATTGAATGATATCAGCTAATCCAACTTCTTCTGCATTGCGTTTTGCGATTTCAACCATCTCTGGGTCAATATCTGAGGCATATACTTGGATTTCTCTATCATAATTTGCGTGTTTGTCAGCTTCATCCCGCATATCGTCATAAATGTTTGGTGGCATAATATTCCATTCTTCAGATACAAAGTCTCTGTTAAATCCAGGTGCGATATTTTGTGCGATAAGACATGCTTCAATGGCAATCGTTCCTGAACCACAGAATGGATCGATAAGTGGTGTATCGCCAGTCCAATTAGCTAACTTAATCAAACTAGCAGCTAATGTTTCTTTAATAGGCGCTTCCCCTTGCGCTAAACGATAGCCACGTCGATTTAACCCTGAACCAGACGTATCAATGGTAAGAAGTGCTTTATCTTTTAATATGGATACTTCTACAGGATATTTTGCACCTGATTCGTTGAGCCATCCTTTTTCATTATATGCATGTTTAAGACGTTCTACGATTGCTTTTTTAGTAATAGCTTGGCAATCTGGCACGCTATATAAGGTAGATTTGACACTACGACCTTGGACTGGAAAGTTCCCTTGTTGGTCTATAATTGACTCCCATGGTAATGCTTTTGTTTTTTCAAATAATTCATCGAAGGTTGTTGCTTTAAATTGGCCCATGACAATTTTGACACGGTCTGCGGTACGTAGCCATAAGTTACATTTGACGATGGCGTTTTCGTCACCTTCAAAAAAGATACGCCCATTTTCTACTTGTGTTTCGTAACCTAGTTCTTGAATTTCTTTGGCTACGATTGATTCAAGCCCCATTGGACATACTGCTAATAATTGAAACATGCGTTGTTCTCCTTTTGGATTAATTTCGTTATGTTTATTCTAACAGAGTTAGATTTAAAATTTAATCATATAGTGTGATTCATTTCGGCTTATAGTTGATCATTTATAAATGTGAATACCGTTTATTGACATTAAAAAAGCTCTCCGTTGTATGGGAGAGCTAAACTAGTGGTGATATTTCTGTAAGCCATGTTCTGTTCCATTGTACTCATAACGTGCACTAGTCACACTGGTACGTTGGTGGTAACCATCTGTCTACACATAACAAATATATGCATGTGTCTCGTTTATACGTTGAATTCCGCTAAACAAGTGCTCCTACCTAATTTGGATTGCTCACTCGAGGGGTTTACCGCGTTCCACCTTTTATATTTCTATAAAAGCTACGTCACTGTGGCACTTTCAAACTATTCTAACCATATCAATTGACTTAGGTTATTTCGTTGCCGTCAAATTAATGCCTTGATTTATTGTTTCATCAAGCACGAACACTACAGCCATCTCAGACTGTGTGAGCATGGACTTTCCTCTATATCACTATAGCGATCACCCAAAATATCACCTTTGAGAGTATAACATAAAAAAAGGTTGAGACAAAGCATTTTCAAGTATGATAGCAACATCTTCATTATTAAAAAGGAACATGTGTCACAATACTTATCAGTTATATGATATAACGCATTGGCTTATATCACACGGATTGTCTCAACCGATTCATTTATTATTTCCCAAATACTGCTTTTTCTAAATTAGAAATACGTTTTAAAATATCAACATTATTTGATGATGCATTGTTAGAACCATTTGAAGAAAAGTTTTTATTCTCTTGTGGTCTAGTTGTCGCTACGCGTAATCTTAATTCTTCAAGTTCTTTTTTCAGTTTGTGGTTTTCTTCTGAAAGTTTTACAACTTCGTTATTCATGTCTGCCATTTTTTGATAATCTGTAATAATATCATCTAAAAAAGCATCTACTTCTTCTCTTCTATAGCCACGAGCCATAGTTTTTTCAAAATCTTTTTCATAAATATCTTTCGCTGATAATTTTAATGAAACATCTGACATTTTTTCCACCTCATTCGAAACTTTGATCTTGAGACCACTGCAAGTCGTTGATGAATTCAGTGAGTTCATCAAACGTCACAATATCACAAGTATAGTTTGTTTTTTCCATAAAATCAACTAACATCGATTTGAAGAATTTAGGACTCGCTTCTTGTTCTTCATCGTATATTAATAATGTTTGGTCAGTATGGTCTAACATAAATTGGTCCGCCCGTTTAAATTGGAATGGCCCTTGATATTCTGAATGAAATACGCTTTCTAAGAAATCTGCTTGATTAATCATATTTATGTATTTCGTTTGATTTTGTTCATTCCATTTAGATGTATGACCTTCAAAAGGTGTAATAACACCTAATTTAAGTTCAGGATATGTTTCTTTTAATTCAATCACGACTTCTGCTGACCATAATTCTATTCCCATCTGCCCTTGAATTAATACCCATTCTAATCCTTCATCTAATAATTGTTTGATTTTATGTTTTATAAATTCCTTTAAATAGTAAACTTCAGGTGCATCATCTTTGAATATATTTAATTCATAAGATTTATACCCTGTGATATAAACATTTTTAACCATAATTTCCCTCTTTAAACATGTTTATTTAAAATATTGTTCAAATCATATTGTACTGCTTTTATTTTTTCAGTGAAAAGTTTTCTACTTGTACGCTTAAAATGGCATTCAACGGATAATTCTTCTATATTCTTAATTAATAAGTCTAATTTTGGTTTATTCATATAAGTAGTATCAATGAGTGATTGCTCATATGGTTTTAGTTGATCTAGTAGTGAATCGATATGTCGAACATAAGGTTCAACCACTTTGTGAAAGTCTTTGTCTTCGTCATATTCTCTAACTTGTTCGTAAATGTCATTCATATGATTGACTTCCTCTATTAACTGTCGAATAGTATCTAGCATCTAGTTGCCTCCTACATGACTAATTTATCATAATGTTCTTAAAGCGTCATATCAAAGTGTTTAATAATGGACAAAAGCCAGAAAATATTATCAAAGTTGATATTAATTTATGATTTTTACATTAGAGCATTAATGACATGCTATTAAAATGATAGAAAGATTGTCGATATACATGGAGATAAATGTGATTGTTTTTATTGTTTATTTGATAAAAGCACGTTAAAATAAGGTTTGATGTATTTTTGGTTAGTTAAATATACATTAATTTTATAAAAGTTTGGTAAATCGTAAATTGTTGTGTATAATAATTGCAGTTTACTACCAAGCTTGTGTGGTGAAATATATGAATTATCCTAATGGTCAACCATACAAAGAAAATAAGTCTTTGGACGGACGCAAATCGACGTCAAACTCAAGTAATATTGAGTATGGCGGACGAGGTATGTCACTTGAAAAAGATATAGAGCATTCTAATGCTTTTTATTTAAAGCGTGGCATCGCAGTCATTCACAAGAAACCTACGCCTGTACAGATAGTGAATGTTCATTATCCAAAAAGGAGTAAAGCTGTGATAAATGAAGCTTATTTTCGTACGCCTTCAACAACTGATTATAATGGTGTTTATAATGGCTATTATATTGATTTTGAAGCAAAGGAAACGAAGAACAAAACATCATTTCCTTTGAATAATATTCATGATCATCAAGTGGATCATATGAGAAACACATACCAACAACACGGTATTGTTTTTTTAATGATAAGATTTAAATCACTTGATGAAGTATATCTATTACCTTATTCTAAATTTGAATTCTTTTGGGATAGATATCAAAAGGATATTAAAAAATCAATAACAGTTGATGAAATACGAAAAAATGGTTACCATATTCCTTATCAGTATCAACCTAGATTGAATTACCTCAAAGCAGTTGATAAGTTGATATTAGATGAAAGTGAGGACCGCGTATGACGGAAAACAAAGGGTCTTCTCAGCCTAAGAAAAATGGCAGTAATGAGAAGTCCGACGAAAAAAAGAATAGAAATGTGAAGAGAACGATTATTAAGATTATTGGCTTTATGTTTATTGCCTTTATTGTTCTATTGTTGCTCGGTATCTTACTATTTGCATATTATGCATGGAAAGCACCTGCTTTTACAGAATCTAAGTTAGAGGATCCAATCCCTGCTAAGATTTATGATAAAAATGGTGACTTAGTCAAGACGTTAGATTATGGTCAACGTCACGAACATGTCAATCTCAAAGATGTACCACAAGGTATGAAAGATGCCGTATTAGCTACTGAAGATAATCGCTTCTATGATCACGGTGCTTTAGACTATAAACGTCTATTCGGTGCAGTTGGTAAAAACTTAACTGGTGGATTTGGTGCACAGGGTGCTTCAACTTTAACGCAACAAGTTGTTAAAGACGCATTCTTGTCTCAACAAAAATCTATCGGTCGTAAAGCGCAAGAAGCTTACCTTTCTTACCGTTTAGAACAAGAGTATAGTAAAGATGAAATCTTCCAAGTTTACTTGAATAAGATTTACTACTCTGATGGTGTAACTGGTGTTAAAGCTGCTGCTAAGTACTACTTTAATAAAGATCTTAAAGATTTAAACTTAGCTGAAGAAGCATACTTAGCTGGTTTACCACAAGTACCTAATAATTATAATATTTATGATCATCCTAAAGAAGCTGAGAGTCGTAAAGATACAGTGCTATATTTAATGCATATGCATAAGAGAATTAGCGACAAAGAATATGAAAAAGCTAAGAAAATCGATCTTAAAGCTAATTTAGTTCAAAGAACTGATAAAGAACGTCAAAATACGACTGAAGAAAAAGATCCTGAATTAGCATCTTATGTGAACTTTGTTAAATCAGAATTAATGAATAACAAACATTTCAAAGATGAAAACTTAGGTAACGTTCTTCAAAGTGGTATTAAGATCTATACTAATATGGACAAAGACGTTCAACAAACGCTTCAAGATAAGATTAATAATGGTAGCTTCTACAAAAATGATGACCAACAAGTTGGTGCCACTATTTTAGATAGTAAAACTGGTGGTTTAGTAGCTATTTCTGGTGGACGTAATTATAAAGACGTTGTTGACAGAAACCAAGCTACAGATGCTCACCCTACTGGTTCATCACTGAAACCATTCTTAGCTTATGGTCCAGCAATAGAAAATATGCATTGGACAACAAACCATGCGCTTCAAGATGAATCATCATATCAAGTTGATGGATCAACATTCCGAAACTATGATACTAAGAGTCATGGTACAGTAAACATCTATGATGCTTTACGTCAAAGTTTCAATATTCCAGCCTTAAAAGCATGGCAACAAACAAAAGAACATGCTGGTAATGATGCACCTAAGAAATTCGCATCTAAAGTTGGTTTAGATTACGAAGGTAAAATCGGACCTTCTGAGGTATTAGGTGGTTCTTCATCTGAATTCTCACCTACTCAATTAGCATCAGCATTTGCTGCAATTGCTAATGGTGGTACGTATAACAATGCACATTCAATTCAAAAAGTTATCACTCATGATGGCGATACGATTGAATATGATCATACAAGCCATAAAGCAATGAAAGATTCTACAGCATACATGTTAGCTGAAATGCTTAAAGGTACTTTCAAAGCTTACGGTTCTGCTTATGGACACGGTGTATCTGGCGTTAATATGGGTGCTAAAACAGGTACAGGTACTTATGGTGCTGAAATTTATAGTCAATATAACTTACCTGATAATGCAGCCAAAGACGTTTGGATTAACGGATTCTCACCTCAATACACTATGTCAGTGTGGATGGGCTTCAACAAAGTTAAAGAATACGGTACAAACTCATTCGTTGGACATTCAGAACAAGAATATCCACAATACCTATTCGAAGACGTTATGTCAGACATTTCATCTAGAGATGGTAAAGACTTTGAAAAACCAAGCTCAGTTGAAGGTAGCGATCCAGACTCATTATCTGTTAGTGGTCACCCTGACAACGATACTACTAATAAGAGTACGCATGGTGACGGCGATTCTTCATCATCTAACAGTAGTAACACAAACGGATCAAATGGTTCATCAAATAGTTCAAATGGCAGTTCACAACAACAAGGTACTAGCTCACAACAACAAAGTGGCAATGCCTTAACTCGTCTATTCAGTTTTAATGCGATATTTAACAATAAAGCATCATAACTCATAGACGAAAAGCACAAACCTTACAACAAGGTTTGTGCTTTTTTTATGTTCGAATATACAAATAAACTCGCTAATGACAAATATGTCTAGTTAGCGAGTTTATGATAAAGTACTTCTAATCTTTTATTTTCTCTTTTTGCGAATTTGATATGAGGCATTCATTTTAATCAGCTCTGTTTTTAAAGTTTTCATTTGTCTATATCCCATAAAATGATATTTTCGAGCTTGCATATATTGATAACGCTCTGAAAAGTTCATTGGAACAACTGGATAATCATCTAATAAAGCTAAGTCAAAATCACTGATTTCATTAATTTGCTTAAAATAATCTATAATCATATCAAAATAGTCATCGAGTAAAGGTTTAGCTTCTGATGAATTTAACTTTTTTTGACTTGCTAATGTATCAAGTTGTTGTTCCAATTCCTCAAAGTCCTGTTTTTCAATCATTTATTTCACACTTCTTTCAAACTTGCTTTATATCGTTTCTGGCCTTCTCTACAATCATTGAATAAAGGACAAATATCACATTTAGGCTTACGAGCTAAGCAATGATATCTCCCAAAGAAAATGAGTTGATGGTGACTTTTGTTCCATCGTTCTTTAGGTATGACAGAGCAAAGTCTATCTTCAACTTGTCTCACATTATCTTTCCAACGGTTAATACCTAATCGTTTAGATACTCGTTCTACATGGGTATCGACAGCAAGTGAAGGTTCATTAAATGCAACACTCATGACTACGTTTGCAGTTTTACGTCCAACACCTGCTAAACTTTCTAACTCTTGATGTGTTTGTGGAATTTCACCATCAAACTTGTCTAATAATGACTGACATAATTTTTTGATATTTTTGGCTTTATTTCTATATAATCCAATTGATTTAATATCGTTTTGTAATTCCTCATCACTGACATTCAAATAGTCTTCGGGTGTTTTATATTTAGCAAATAATGATTTAGTTACTTTATTGACTAAGATATCCGTACATTGTGCTGATAAGAGCACGGCAATTGTGAGTTCGAATGCATTATCATGTCTTAATTCGCATTCTGCATCTGGGAACATATCTGCTATGACATCAATCATTTCTAATGATTTTTTCTTACTTATCATCTGATTTCTCTCCATTTAGCCAATCAAATTTAGGCACCTTTTTAACTGTATGTTTCATTTTAGGTTGATTAAATTGTTTACGAATTTCTTTTGAATCATCGATTGTTTTAACATTATTCTTCTTCCAATTTAATAATATACGATCCATATATTTAAAGCTTAACTTGTTCTGACTATTGGCTTCATCTAGTGCTGCTTGAATAATATCAATATCGTGTTGATCAACATCGATCCATTGATTTAATGTTTCAATTTCATAAGGTGATAAAGGTCTCGCAAAGGTTTGCTCAATCATTTGGAATAAAGTTTTAAACTTTTCTTTATCGCTTTGTACATTGGTAGTCATTGTTTCTTTTTTGAGTAATTGACTTAATTTCTCATAAAAAGGATCTAAATTCATGTATTCAGTGAAGCGACCTTCTTCATCTTTATTAACATTTAATTCTAAGAGTTCACGTTGAATTAAATTTTGAATAACTGCCGTTACTTCACGTGGTTGCATATTAGACCCTTTTTGTAATAATTCTATAGATGGTTGCTTGTTTGATGTTTCAGATGCATAGATGAGTTTAATTAATATAATTAAGTCTTGTTCATCTAATCCTAATTCACTATAATGATCAAGCAATTCTCGCCGAATAACGACAGGTCTCGTTTTTAATTGAAATTTATCCATCTTACCCCTCCCATCATTATTTGTATTTAAGAAATTATACAAGATACAGCTAATATAAAAATCTAGCCTGTGACATGATTTTATATCCCAGGCTTAGTAAGTGTAGTATCTATCTAAATTGAATTCATTCAATATTATGGGTATAAACGATTTAATAAACGTGGGAATGGTGACGTTTCACGCACGTGTTCTACACCAGAGATCCAAGCAACAGTACGTTCTAAACCAAGTCCAAAACCACTGTGAGGTACACTACCATAGCGGCGTAAATCTAGGTAATAACTATAGGCTTCTGGATCTAATTCGTGTTCATTAATACGTTGTTCTAGTAATTCTAAATCATTAATACGTTCAGAACCACCAATAATTTCACCGTAACCTTCTGGTGCAATTAAATCAGCACATAATACAGTATCTTCATTATCTGGATTTGGTTGCATATAGAATGGCTTAATTTTAGTTGGGTAATTTGTGATAAATACTGGTAAGTCATAATGATTTGCAATAGCTGTTTCATGTGGTGCACCGAAATCTTCGCCCCACTCGATATCATCGAAGCCTTCTTCTTTTAAGAACTTAACAGCATCATCATACGTTATTCTTGGGAATGGTGCTGCTACTTTTTCTAATTTAGAAGTGTCACGATCTAATGCTTTAAGCTCTAACTGACAATTTTTAAGTACTGATTGAACGACATGTGCAACATATTGTTCTTGTACTTCTAAGCTTTCTGCGTGTTCAGTAAATGCCATTTCTGGTTCAATCATCCAGAATTCAATTAAATGACGTCTTGTTTTTGATTTTTCAGCTCTGAAAGTTGGGCCAAATGAAAATACGCGACCATGTGCCATTGCTGCTGCTTCCATATATAATTGTCCACTTTGTGATAAGAAAGCATCTTCATCAAAATATTTTGTATGGAATAATTCACTCGTACCTTCTGGTGCACTTGCTGTTAAAATAGGTGGATCAATTTTAGTGAAACCATTTTCATTAAAGAACTCATATGTTGCTCTAATGATTTCATTTCTAATTTTCATCACGGCATGTTGTTTTTTAGAACGTAACCATAAGTGACGATGATCCATTAAGAACTCTGTACCATGGTTCTTTGGTGTGATTGGATAATCATGTGCTTCGTGAATGACTTCGATAGATTTTACTTGCATTTCATAACCTAAGTCTGAACGATTATCCTCTGTAATTGTACCTGTTACATATAAAGAAGACTCTTGTGTAATTTCTTTAGATAAGTTAAAAACGTCTTCGTCTACTTCAGATTTAACTACGACACCTTGCATAAATCCAGTTCCATCACGTAATTGTAAAAACGCAATTTTACCACTTGAACGTTTGTTAGTTAACCAAGCACCGATTGTCACTTCTTGGTTAAGATGTTGCTTTGCTTGTTTAATCGTTGTTTTCATAACCAGTCTCCTATTTTTATCTTTTTTCAATACCTGTTTATTTTAACAAAATATGTAGGTAACTTCTAGAACTTGAATTAAAAGTATGTGCATATACTCACGATTTAAATATGATATGAATTTAAAATGGTAATCACAGTGAAGCGTGATTACCATTTTGATTATTGATTGATGTCTTTATCAACTGTCTTTTGAATTTGCTTCAATAATTTACTAAATTGATTCAAATCACCCTTTTTCTGGCGATAATTTTCTAATGTTTGTTCAAAGAAACTTTTATAATTACTATTTACTAAGCGATCATCGAATGACACAATTAATCCTTTATCATTTTCATGTCGTATTAAACGACCTAACCCTTGTCTAAATCGGGTAACGGCATCAGGTAATACATAATCTTTGAAGGTAGATTCAAATTCTGAATCCATTAGCCAATATTTGGCATTGTTTTTATTCATAAATGGCAATTTAGCAATCATGACACATTTGATGCCATTTGCTTGAAAGTCAAATCCTTCAAAGAACGTAGAGGTACCTAGTAATATAGATTTATCAAAGTGATTAAATTGTTGAACGATTTTGTAATTTTGATTTTGTTGCTGTGTTAAGATGACATAATCCTCAAATTCTGGTAATTCATTTAACATATCTTGAACCATATGCATCATTTTATAGCTTGTAAATAATATGAGACATTTAGATTCGGTAGTGTTGGTATATTCTATAACATAATTGACAATGGATGCGACATAATCATCAATATTTTTATAGTTATAAGGAGCCACATCTGAAGGTATAAAAACATTCGTATTTTTAGTATTTTGAACTGATGTCGTGACTTCATACGTATTAAATTGAATATCCTTATTGAACCAATTTTTGAAGGAATCGAATGAATGATTGAATGTTAATGTACCTGAAATAAATGTTAAAGCATTAAATTTATCTAATACTTGTTGCGTCAAAATGTCTTTAACAGCGTAATCTTTAACGAATAAGCGTATAGTGGATTTCTGACTTAAGTTTTTAATAGAGATAAAGCTTGTATGATGATTTTTTAAACTTTGTTCTATTTGTCTAAAGCGTTCTTTTAGATATAGTAGCTGTTTACGCATTGTTTTAATCGTTTTATGACTCATACCATTAAAGACTTCTAATGTTTTATTAAGTTTGTTTATTAAAAGATGCAAGTCCTTCAGAATTTGGTCATTTTCAAATTCATAGACATAGTGATATTTATGAATATCGTCGTCATAAACGTCTGAGCTTTGTACGATATCATAAATATCGTCAAATAAACGTTCATTAAGATCATGTATGTCATTAATATTAGATTTCAAACCAAACACATCGATGGGTGCAATATCTAGTTTTTCTAAAATACGTTGTTGTTCTAAATGATCAATGGCTTTTAGAAGTTTTTCATTTTCGTTTTTACCAATTAAGCCCAACTGATATTTAATATCTGCATAGTTTAACTCATTAGTTACTTGATTAAGAGCATAATCTGGTAATCGATGTGCTTCATCAATGATACAATCATCAAACAATTGATATATAGAATTTTCAGCATCCGAATGGATTAGATGTGCATGGTTGGTAATACCAATTTGGATGTTCTGCGCATTACGTTTGAGATAATTATAGTAATGTATATCATGACGGACTGGCACATAGGTTTCAATCTTCTGATCGAAATACATTTTCTGTCCGCCTTTTAAATTCAATTCTTGAATATCACCTGTTTGTGTTTCAGTAATCCATATTAATAATTGCATTTTAAGAATACTAACTTCGTAATTATTCGTTTCTTCTTTTAGAATTTGGCTAATTAAGCCTAAAGAGATATAGTCATTTTTGCTCTTAATTAATGTAGCATTGACTTTAAAATCAAGTGCTTGATTGAGCGCTGGAATATCTTTTTCTAATAATTGACTTTGTAATAATTTGGTATTTGTTGAAATCATCACATGTCTACCAGTTTCAATATTATACATTAACGCTGCTAATAGATAAGCTAATGATTTACCGCTTCCAAGAGGCGCTTCTATCATTGCTTTTTCACTATGCATAAGTTGTTCTAATATGATTTCAGACAAATAGAGTTGTTGTGGTCGATAGGTTAAGCCTAATTGTTTTGTTGCTTTTTTATATAATGTTTTCAATGATCCGTTAAATTCTGTAACTGGTCCTTTTAAATCGACTTGCTTTTTATAGATGATTTGTTCGAATTGACCATATTGACTGTCTAACGCCACGTTATTATGTTGGCGTACCATTTCAAATAAAATGTGATATAAATCATATTTTAAGTCCTTACTTAAGTAATATAATTGTTTTAATGTATCTAATGGTAATTGTTCGAACTTTTCGAAGGCTTTAATCATGAGTTGAGCTGTAGTTGTCGCATCTTCATCAGCTCTATGTGCATTGTTTAAAGGAATATCATGCGCCTCAGCTAATTCGCTAAGTTGATAGCTTTTATCAGTTGGAAATGCAATTTTAAATAGCTCTAATGTATCCAACACACGTTTTGGACGGTATTTGATATTGCAATTTTTAAATGCCTTTTTAATGAAATTTAAATCAAAGGCGACATTATGTGCAACAAATACACATTCTTGTAATTGTTGATAAATATCATGGGCAATTTCTTTGAAATACGGTGCCTTTTCAAGCATTGTTTCTTCTATAGAAGTGAGTGCTTGAATAAACGGTGGTATATCCAAATCAGTTCTGATCATTGAATGATATGTACCTATTATTTTGTTTTGTCGAACGAATGTAATGCCAATTTGAATAATATCATCATAATCAAGTTGATTACCTGTTGTTTCCAAATCAACAACTGCATATGTTGCTATGCCCATAGCTATCTCTCCTAGTTAACTTTGTTATAATTCTATATCTGCACTGATTAACCTTCTAAGTTGCCCCTCATCATCTTTAACCATTAAAAATCCATCATGGTCGATATCTATTGCTTCGCCAATAAATTGTTTATCATTTTCAGTAAAGCGTAATGGTTTATTCCACATATTTGTTGCAGCGATATATTCTTCTCTGATCTCTTCAAATGGAACAGTCAAAAATTGTTGATAGCGGCGTTCAATATTTTGAGTTAATACATCTAGAAATTCATATCTATTAAAGTTATTTTCAGAATGAATTCGTATACTGGTTGCGCTATGTTGAATCTCTTCATCAAAATCAGAAACGTCATGATTCATATTAATGCCTATACCACATATAATTGCTTCAATAGCATCATAATTAGCAACCATCTCAGTTAAAAAACCACATACTTTTTTGCCATCTATGTATATATCGTTTGGCCATTTTATTGTTACATCATGCCTTGAAAATTGTTGTATCGCATCTCTTATACCTAATGCTATAAATAAATTGAATTTAGGAATCATCGCATATGGTACATCGGGACGTAGGACAATCGACATCCAAAGTCCTTTCCCTTTACTAGAACGCCAATATCTATTGAAACGTCCACGCCCTTTCGTTTGTTCATCGCTTAAAATAATAAATGAATCCTGGTTCCCTACTAGTGCTTGCTTTGCTTTGAGTTGTGTTGAATCTACTGTACTCATGACGTCAACATAGTCAAATATGTGACGTTGCTCAATAATTGGATTAACAATGCCACTGTACCATTGATCAGGTAATTGTTTCAGTAAATGCCCTTTATGATTAATAGATTCTATTTGACACCCGTTCATTTTTAATTGATCAATGACTTTTTTAACAGCTGCTCTTGAAATATTTAATTGATATGCAATATATTGACCTGAAATATATTCAGGTTGATGTTCATATAACATTCTAACGACATCTTGACTATATTTCGACATGTTTATCCACCCATTTCATTATTTCATCGTGTGTGTTAATAACTTGTTTCGTTATTACTGCACATTCTATTTGTCGTAAAACATCTTTTACCCAAGGTCCACCTCGTTGATTTAAATGTTGCATTAAATCACTACCATTCACTGCAAGTTGTTGTCGTTCATGTATTGGTAATTGATGATAACTTTCCATGATTGACTGTGGATTAATCATCAGTGGATTGGGTGTCTCAAATTGATTCTTAGAAAGTAGCGTACTAAGCTCAATTACAGTTAATATATCATTGATATCATAGTCGTATACCATCATTATTAAATCTTTTTTAGTGCTAATGGTTGGTAATTGACTAATAATGTTTGTTAGTTGTTTAATATGAGACTTCTCTTTATTACTTATTTTAAGTGGTGACAAAGATTGTTGTTCATCAAATTTTGAGTTAATCAATGCTATCCATGTATCAAAATGCATCGGTTCGTCAATGTTTAATAGATGCATTTCAAAATTTTGAAAATAAGGTATATAGTTAAACGCCTTTAATTGATTGAGATGATGATAACTCGTAGCAACATTTCGCCCAGAAATTAATTTTTTTAGCTCAACAATGATACGTTCAATTGATAAATATTTAATATCTTCAATTTGATTTGCCATAGCTTTAAATGTATGATTTTCAATTTTGAAATTAAGTTGTGATTGAAAACGCAATCCTCGTAATATGCGCAGTGCATCTTCTTCAAATCGTTCAGTAGGTTGTCCCACCGTTCTGATAATGCCATTTTTAATATCATCTTCGCCATTAAAATAATCAAATGTTTGATAATCTGTATCCATTGCAATGGCGTTGATGGTAAAATCACGACGTTGTACATCTTCATATAAATCTCGAACAAAATGTACGTCACTAGGTCGTCGATGATCAATATATTCTTCTTCTGCACGAAACGTAGTTACTTCATAATTTTCATGATTGTATACCACATTAATCGTTCCATGCTCTTTGCCAATAGGTATCGTATGATCGAATATGGACTCAATTTCATCTGGTGTGGCACTTGTAGTGATATCTATATCATGGATGGGACGTTGCATTAAGTAATCTCTAACAGAACCACCAACAAAATATGCTTGATACCCGTGCTGTTGTATTTGGTTTAAAATGGGTTTAGCACTCTCAAATAGTTCATTAGTCATGCAAGTCCTCACCTTTATTTAGCATTTTACGATAATAATATTCATATTGGTCAGTAATTAATTCTGAACCGAAACGCTGCTCAATGTCTAATAGCATTTGTGACTGAAATTGTTCATAAAGTTTGCGATCTTGTAACAGTTTAATAGCATATTGTGCTGCTTGTTCGCTATCCCCTACATCGACAATATAGCCTGTTTCACCATGTTTGATAACTTCTTTAATTCCGCCTGCGTTTGATCCTATAGGTACGACGCCTGTTTTCATTGCTTCTAACAGTGTTAAACCAAAACTTTCTTTTTCACTTAATAAGAGTACTAAATCGGACAATTGATAAAATGCGCTCACATTGTCTTGTTTCCCTAAAAATAAGACATGTTCTTCTACACCTAAATCTCGTGTCTTTTGACGCATATCAATAAGTTCAGGCCCATCACCTAAGAGAACTAATTTACTTGGTATTTTTTCATGAACTTTAGCAAACGTTTCAATTATGGTGTCGATACGTTTGACGGATCTAAAGTTAGAAACATGTATGAGTACCTTTTCATTGGGTGAAATACCATAATCTGTTTTAAATGTTTCATCATGTCGTGTAGGGAATTCATTTTCTCTTACAAAATTATAAATTGGAACAATTTCTTTGTCAGTATGAATAATTTCTTTTGTTTGTTCTGCTAAAGAATGACTCACACTTGTAACGATATCACTTTCTTCTATACCAAATTTAATGGCACCTTTTAATGAGTGATCATAGCCGAGTACAGTAATGTCTGTACCATGTAAGGTCGTCATCATTTTAATATCTTTACCTGACATATGCTTCGCTAAAATACCACAGATGGCATGAGGTACAGCATAGTGCATATGTAGAATATCTAAATCATATTCTTTAATAACTTCTGAAATTTTTGTGCTTAATGTAATATCATATGGTGGATATTGGAAAACGGCATATTGATTTACTTCGACTTGATGGAAAATCATATTTGGTAATGGTTTACGGATTCTAAATGGTATATTTGAAGTGATAAAATGGACTTCGTGTCCTCTTTCTGCCATTTTAATGCCTAACTCTGTAGCAATAATGCCTGAACCACCCATGGACGGGTAACAAGTAATACCTATTTTCATAAATAACCCATCCTTTCTTTATTATTTTTAACGATTTATTTTCTTTCAAAGCGATTATGATCTCGAGTATTAAATTTGTCCATTGTTTCATTAAAACTTTCTGTCATATCGATATCTAGAGAATTGGCAATACATAATAATACAAATAGATTATCGCCTAATTCTGCTTTAATGGTATTTTCTTCTTCTGTATCCTTCTTTTTCTTTTCACCATATTGATGGTTGATTTCTCTAGACAATTCTCCGACTTCCTCTGTTAGTCTAGCAAGATTAGCTAATGGAGAAAAATAACCTGCTTTAAATTGACTAATGTAGTCATCTACTTCTTTTTGCATTTGAGTCATTGATTTCAATTAACGTCTCTCCTTTGAATGCATTTCTAATATAGTATATATCAAAATAAAGTGATATGCATTCTTAGTGCAATCAAAGTGAGCGCTTGCTTTAAATAAAAAATGGTTGATATCATCATTTGGACGATATCAACCATTAGGTGTGTCTAAATTTAAGTCTGACGAGATTAATCACTTGATCTAGCGATTAAAATAATACGAGCTAATTCGGCTAATGCTACTGCAGTAGATGCAACATATGTCATTGCTGCAGCTGATAATACCTTCTTAGCGTGTTTGTACTCTTTCTCATTTACGATATTCAATGCTGTGATTTGTTTCATTGCACGTGAACTGGCGTCGAATTCGACTGGTAACGTCACAATTGAGAATAAAACAGCAAGTGACATTAAACCTGCACCAATCCATAATGCAGTAGATCCGAAGGCACTGCCTAATGCAGTTAACACGATACCTAACATAATAACCATATAACTTAGTGAACTACCTAAGTTTGCAACAGGTACCAATGCTGATCTGAATCTTAAGAAAACATAACCTTGTTGGTGTTGTATTGCGTGTCCACATTCATGGGCTGCAATAGCTGTACCAGCAACAGAAGGTCTATCGTAGTTTGCAGGAGATAAACAAACAACTTTTTTGTTTGGGTCATAGTGGTCTGTTAAGAAGCCATCACCTTTAACTACATCGACATCGTAAATGCCATTAGCATGTAAAATCTCTTCAGCTACTTCACGACCAGTTTTACCACTAGTGGATCTAACCTGTGAGTATTTTTCATAATTAGATTTAACTTTATGTTGTGCCCACATAGGGATGACCATTAATATTACAAAATAAATAATCATTGATATTAAAGACAATAAACTCACTCTCCTTTAATCATATTCTACTGTCAAATTGCACTTTAATCAAATGATTTAACTTTAATGATACGTTCTAAATACAAATATAAAAATAGTGAAATCATACTTAGACAAATAGATAATACTCCAATTTCTACAACATGGGAAGCAATAAACTTATAATAAGGAAATTGCATTTTTACGTAATCAATATAATCGTTCACTAACACCCAAATGAAAGAGACGATAAAACCTATTGTCGTAATATTAAAACGAGGATAAAAGTAAAAGGCTTGAAGTGCCATGATACTGTGAGATAACAATAACATAAGTCCATTTATAGTTATATCACCGTCAATGATAAACATAATGATATTCATAATCACTGCCCACACCCCATATTTAACTAGTGTGACAAAAGCGAGTGCTTGGATGATAGATGAAGATCGATTAAGTAAAAGTAAACCAATCGCAATTGATAAAAATAATGAAGCGGTTGGACTATCAGGCACAAACGGTAAAAAATATGTTGGAGTGATATAGAGTTGCCCACTATACCAATCGTAACCATAAATTGTCCCTAATACATTGCAAATCAATAAAAAAATTAAAAATGGACGATTGTACAACGAAATTTCCCAATATTGTTTAATTGTCATCATCAGAGTCTCCGTTATCACTATTCATTTGTTTCGTCTTTAGAACGTTCAGAATTTGAGTAAGCTGATAAAATCGTTCTTGTTCTTTCATTTGAAGACTTAAATCAATATTATCTTGTAGTCGCTCAATTAATGTTGCCTGTTTACGTTCATTTATCGAAATGGCATATAAATCTTGTACATATGATGAATAATTGGGTGAATGAATTAATTGTGCTAATATCAGATCATCTAAGCGACTTTCACGTTGTTGCTTATTTGAAAAATGCAATTGAATATCAAATGAAATTTCATTATTAGCTATTAATTCAAATATTTCATTCGTATTTACAAGTTGTAGTTGTTCACCATTAAATTGAATTGCAGAAGCATGTGATTCTACTTCTGCAATTTGTAAAGTTTGATGATGCGTGATACCTTCATCAACAAAGTGAATATATTGTAGTTTTTTAGGACTAGCTTTTAAATAATTTAATACCCAAACTGAGATACGAGATTTAAATTCATAATGAAATAAAAGATACTCGATAAAGCTTTGTTTCATTTTAGTTAGGGAGTTATTCATTCATTAATCACCCTTTTAAGACTGTAAGCGCATTGCTTCATCGTGCCATGTTTCATTGCTTGGATCCATTTCTAATAATTGATCTAGTATTGATTTAGCTGTATCTTTTTGACCGATTTCTAATAAATAGAAATAGTAGTCGCTTAAAAATTCAGATTGTGATTTAAGTGTAGGATAAGCCAATTCGAAGAAATGCTGTGCTTCTTTATCTCGTTCTTCTTGTCCATATGCATAGGCTAAATGCCACATAAATACTGGATCTAGGTCTTCTTCATCTACATAAGTTAATAATTCAATGATTGCTTCGTAGTCCTCTTCACTTCTATACAAATCACTTAAAATAAGTAATGGTTCATGGTAAGCATTATCTACTTCTAATGCTTGTTTTAATAAAGTAACACCTTCATTAGCATCGCCATGTTCAATTTCAAGACTGCCTGTTGATACCATTAATTCCTTATAAAATTGACTCAGTCGCAATCCTTCTTTACCAATTTCAATCGCATCTGGATAATTTTTTTCATTTTCGTATAAAGATTGTAAGTAGAAGTAGCCTTGTAAGAAATCAGGGTCTTTAGATAATAATGATTTCATAATCTTAATGGCTTCTTGTGTTATATCATTTTTTTCATATGCTATTGCCTTTTTGAAATAGTCTTCTGAATTCATTTCAGTTTCATTAATTTCATCATATAATCGAATCGCATCGCTGTAATTACCACTCTGTAAACTACAATCTGCTTGTCTTGAGAACAGATTGATACCATTGACTTCGTATTCACCAGTTTCGAGAACTGTTTCATATTCAGTAGTTGCACGAAGGTATTGTCCATCAAAATAAAGTAATTCTGCTAAAGCAAAATGTAAAATAGGATCGTTTGGTTCTAGCTGAATGGCTGACTGTATCTTGTCGATTGCGACTTCGAGCATGTTTATTTGTTGATATAAGTCTGCTTCAAGCATTAATTTTTCAGTAGATGCTTCAACTTGACTTAAATATTCTAACGCTTCATCAGTTTGATTCTCTGACATTAATCCTTCAATAAAGTAGATGAGTAGTTCGCTTTCGTCAGGATATCTATGATATAACGTTCTGAAAACTTCTAAACCTTGAGGTGTTAAGCCGAAATTATATAGCGTTTCACCTAATATGAATAGTGCGTCATCGTTATTAGAACTAAGCGCTTCATTCACACGTGTATCTAAATTTGTTAATTTTTGTAAATTGATATCGTCTATTAATTTGTAGATATCTTCCATTACTATTATCCCTCATTTTCTAAAAGCTTTAATTTTGGTAAGAAGCCTGGAAATGAAACATTGACTGCATCAAATTGTTCAATCGTTAAAGGTTCTGAGCTTAGTAACGATGCGATAGCTAACATCATACCGATACGGTGATCGGTTTGACTATCTACAGTCACACTTGTTTTAAATTCTGACGGATGAATAATAAGGCCATCATTTGTAGGTTGTAATTCGAAACCTAATTGATTTAACATGTCTGCTGTTGTATCGATACGATTGGTTTCTTTAACCTTCAACTCTTCAGCATCTTTAATAACGCTTGTACCAGATGCTTGTGTACATAATAATGCAATCACTGGCAACTCATCTATGGCTCTTGGTACGAGTTCTCCATGAATTTGTATTGGCTTTAAATTAGGTGTGTATTGAACTCTAATAGACGCAGTTGGCTCAGCTTCTTTAGTCACATTAGTTAATTCAATACGACCACCCATTTGTTGAACGATATCTATGATACCGGAACGTGTTGGGTTAATGCCAACATTATGAATTGTAACATCACTTCCAGGTGTTATTAAGGCTGCAACGATGAAAAAGGCTGCTGAAGAAATATCACCAGGTACATAGAAGTCATGTGGTTTGATATGTTTTACTGCTAAAGGCTCTGTGACAATCGTTTTACCATTTACAATAATAGGAATATTAAAATGATTAAACATTGTCTCTGTGTGGTTACGACTCACATCAATTTCAGTAATACTCGATGATTCATTTGAAAAAATGCTTGCGAATAAAATAGCACTTTTCACTTGAGCACTCGCTACTTCCATTGTATAAGTCATTCCTTTAATGTCAGAAGGCTTAATGATGAGTGGTGTATAGTTACCCTCTACACCACAAATATTGGCATTCATTTTCAATAAAGGATTGAGCACTCTATCCATGGGTCTTTTACCAATAGATACATCTCCAGATAGAACACTTTCGATACCAATACCGCTCAGTAGACCGGCTAATAAGCGTGTGGTAGTTCCTGAATTACCTGTATAGAGTACTTGGTGCGGTGTTTTAAAATGTTGGTAGCCAGGTGAATCGACGATTAATCTATCTTCTTCTTCAGTAATTGAAACACCTAAAAGTCTAAAAATGTTCATTGTTCTTTTACAATCTTCACCGAGTAAAGGTTTGTGAATTTGTGTTTGACCAGTAGCTAATGATGCGAGCATAATTGCTCGATGTGTCATTGATTTATCACCAGGTACTTCTATTTCGCCTTTTAAAGGACCATTAATTTGAATTGTTTCTGCAGTCGACATCATTTATTCACCTACTTAATTTTTGATTGAAGTTCTTTAAATGCAGCTAAATGTGTAGATTGATCAACGTGTTGAACGACTGCATTACCTAAAGATTTTAATAATACCATCTGAATACCATCATGATTATTCTTTTTATCTAATAGCATAAATTGATAAATATCATCGAAATGAAGTTCTTTAATGATTTGGATTGGATATGCTAAAGCATCTAAATAATTTAAGTAATGATCAATATCGTAGTTTGTTTTTAATAAATGATTTGCCACTATAAACTGATACACAATTCCAATCATAACTGCATGTCCATGTGGAATTTTATATTTATACTCTATTGCATGTCCAAAGGTATGTCCTAAATTTAAAAATTTACGAACACCTTGCTCTTTTTCATCATTAATTACAATATTAAGCTTCGTTTCAATCCCTTTATAAATAAAAGTTTCCATATCATTTAATGAGGCTAAAGCATCTTTATTTGAAAAATGTTGTTCTATCTTTCTAGTATCTGCTTCACCATTGAGTAAAGCATGTTTATAAACTTCCGCATAACCACTAAGTACTTCACTATAAGGTAAGGTTGTTAAAAAGTCTAAATCATATAAAACGGCACTAGGACGATAAAAGGCACCTATCAGATTTTTACCATGTTGAGAATTAATACCTACCTTACCTCCGATACTTGAATCGTGAGCTAATATAGTTGTAGGTACTTGTATAAATGCAACGCCTCTTAATAAGCTTGATGCAACGAATCCTGCAAAATCTCCTGTTGCTCCACCACCAATAGCTACAATTGATGTATTACGCGTAATTTGATGACTGAGTATGGATTCAATGATGTCATGGAAATGTGCAAATGTTTTTGTTTGTTCACCTGATGGTATGATTATTTTAGTAGCATGATTGGCTTGAATCAATTGGTCTAACTTGTTTTTAAATAATTGATATACAGTATCATCGATGATAAAAAATGATTGATCATATGATTGGTTGATTTCATTTAATAGATTGATTGCGCCATGTTCTACAATGATAGGATAGTTGTTGTTTGCGTATGTTGTGTTTAACTTCATATTTAATCACCTGAATTATACGAATTAGAATTCGATATTTAATTGTCTACGTTCTGCTATTTGTGCTTTAAGTTGGTCGATATGATTAGCTTGAAACTCTTCTAATAATGCTTTAGCAAGTTCGAATGCAACGACATGTTCACAAACAACACTTGCTGCAGGTACAGCACAACTATCAGATCTTTCAATAGTCGCTTTGAAATCTTCTTTGGTATTGATATCTACAGAGTTTAAAGGTTTATATAAAGTTGGTATTGGCTTCATCACACCATTGACAATAATTGGCATTCCATTAGACATACCACCTTCAAAACCACCTAAATGATTGGATGCTCTATAGTATCCTTTGGTTTCGTTATACATAATTTCATCTTGAATTTCACTGCCTGGTTTCTCAGCAGCTTTAAATCCTTCACCGAAACTTACACCTTTAAATGCATTGATACTTACAACGCCTTGAGCAATACGGCCATCTAATTTTCTATCATAGTGGACATAACTACCGATACCTACTGGCATATTTTCAGCCATAACTTGAACAACACCACCGATTGAGTCGCCTTCTTTTTTGGCTTGATCTATTTTATCTCTCATTTGTTGTGCGATATCTTCATTAATGACACGAACATCATTTTTATCAACATTAGATTTAAATGTTTCAACGTCATATAGCCCTTCGTCTTTAATACCACCAATTTCTACCACACGATTATAGATATGGATATCTAATTGCTCTAATAATATTTTAGAGACGGCGCCGACAGCTACACGAGCAGCTGTTTCTCTAGCTGATGAACGTTCTAAAACATTACGTAAATCACGATGGTTGTACTTCATACCTCCAATCAAGTCTGCATGACCTGGTCTAGGTTTAGTAATTGTACGTTTCATATTTTCTCTTTCTTCATCACTAATTGGCGCAGCACCCATAATTTTTCTCCAATGTGTAAAGTCATCGTTTGTAACAACAAGTGTGATGGGACTACCTAGGGTATAACCATTTCTTACACCTGAAACAATTTCAATTGCATCTTTTTCAATCTGCATGCGACGTCCTCTGCCGTATCCACCTTGTCTCTTAAACATCTCTTTATTAATATCTTCAGCTTTAATTTCTAAATTAGCTGGGACACCTTCAATAATTACTGTTAGTTGTGGGCCATGTGATTCACCGGAAGTTAAATATCTCATCAAAGCACACTCCTTTCCATTGAGTTCGTTTATAAATTATTATATTGGTTTAATCATATCATAATCAATAAATCAATATAAGTTTAGCAAACGATCGCTATATTTATTGATTTTAAAATATTTAAATTTCCATAAATATGATTGATTAATAGATTTAATCATTATAGAGTTTTAGCGTAAAAAGTCGAAGAAATAAAAAAAGTGATGTGTCATGGACACATCACTTTGGATAAAATGAATAACGTTTTATGTTTGATATTATTCGTACAACCAAGCGTCTCTAGGAGATTCGTAACTACTGATTTCTTCTTCTTTGAACCATAAGTTAATTTCTCTTTCTGCTGATTCAACAGAGTCAGAACCGTGGATGATATTTCTACCAACTGTTAAACCTAAATCTCCTCTAATTGAACCAGGAGCAGCCTCAGATGGATTTGTGCTTCCGATAATGTGACGAGATACTGCAACAGCATCTTCACCTTCAACAACCATTGCAAATACTGGTGCTGAAGTAATGAAAGAGATTAAATTATTGTAGAAAGGTTTTCCTTCATGCTCACCATAATGTTTTTCTGCCAATTCTTGTGGTACTTGCATTAACTTACCACCTACAAGTTTTAATCCTTTGTTTTCAATTCGAGAAATAATTTCTCCAATTAAATTTCTTTGTACTGCATCTGGTTTAATCATTAAAAATGTACGTTCCACTTGCGTAGTCCCCCTGTAATTTAATGTAACAAGTTTCTAGTGTATGTATAAGTTGACTTGTCCGGCTATTAATAACCTAGCTAACTATTATCATACCAATTATTTAAAACGCTTTCAAGTTGATTTACATGCTTTACACATTTCGAGAGCCCATTTTTTTAATTAACTTTTTAAATAATTGACGTGCTTGATTGTCTTCTAATTCATCAATTAAATTTAATGCTTTTTCTAAGTATTTTTCACTTATATCTTTAGATACTTGAATATTATTAGATTGACGAATGATATTGATACACGCTTCGAACTGTTCTTTATTACTATTTGGATGTAGTTCTTCAATCATTTGTCTAAATGCTGAATTATCTCTCATTTCAAGTAATACTGGTAAAGTGATATGTCCATTCATTAAATCACTACCAACAGGTTTACCTAGTTTCTTTTCAGTGCTCGTAAAATCGAGTATATCATCAACAATTTGGAAACTCATTCCAATGTAATGACCAATCATTTTTAACTTGTGAATGGTTTTAATATCAGAGCCAGCTGTGATTGCACCCACCTCGGTAGCAAGTTGAATTAATAGTGCAGTTTTACGGTTGATTCGTCGTAAATAGTTGGTCATTGTTTGTTGGCTATTGAATTGATCTTGGAATTGAAATAGCTCTCCTCGACAGACATCTACAATAGATTCTGATAAAATTTCATGAACACGTTTGTCCTTAATCTCTGATAAATGTTGTAGACCTAATGCTAGTAAAAAATTGCCTGTAATAATAGCTGTAGTTTGATCCCATTTTTTAGATATAGTTAAACGGCCTCTACGTTTATCACTTTTATCTATGACATCATCATGAACTAATGTTGCCATATGAATAAGTTCTAATGCGACGGCTACTTTGTATGTATCTTCAGAAACGCCTTCTTCTTTACCGAATTGGCTACTAAGTATAACAAAAGCGGGTCTTACACGTTTTCCCCCTGAAGATAGTAAATGAAAAGCAGCCTCTTCAAGTACTTTATCTTGACTATGGATAGCTTGTTCAAGACGCTTTTCAACTTTTTTTATTTCATTGTTCATGTTTAACTTTGCCACGTTAATCACCTTTGGTCTGATCATTTTTGTTTATAGCCAAGGTGCATTGCAGCAACGCCACCTGTGAAGCTACGTACTTTAATATTACTAAATCCTGCTTGTTCAAATAGTCGTTTTAATTTTTCTTTACCTGGGAAGTCAAAGGTTGATTGTTGTAACCATTCGTATTCTTCTTTAGATTTTGCGAATAACTTACCAAATATAGGCATTACAAATTTGAAATATAAACGATAAACTTGTTTGAATACTGGTAAAGTTGGTTGGCTAGTCTCTAAACAGACAATCATGCCACCTGGTTTTAGCACACGTTCCATCTCTTTGAGTGCACCTAAGTAGTCAGGTACATTTCTCAAACCAAACCCTATTGTCACATAATCAAATGATGCATCATCAAAAGGTAAATTCATTGCATCACCATGGACTAAATGAATGTTGTCCATATGAGCGGTCTTTTCTTTCCCAACTTCTAACATGTTTTCACTAAAATCTAATCCAGTCACCTCTCCTTGAGGTCCTACTGCTTTACTTAATGCGATTGTCCAATCGGCAGTACCACAACATACATCTAAAGCTGTACTACCTTTCTTTACTGCCATTTCTTTCATAACACGCTTTCTCCAAACTTTGTGTTGTTCGAAGCTAATGATATTATTCAATCTATCGTATTTTTTTGATATGTTTTGGAAAACTGTATGAACTTGTTCTTTTTTAGCATTATTTTCAGCCATCTTAATTACCTCTTCTTTTTTCTAGCGTTTGTTTGATGTCTTTCATTATTTGGTTAATACGTTCTTTATTATAGTTTTTTAAATATGATGGATAGTAATCATGTACATCATCATATAAAAATTCATATATACGATTAGCATTTTCTTCATCGCAAAAATGTGACAACGTAATATATGGGAATAAAGTTTCAACTTTAAATATGGCGTTACTAGCTTCATCATCAGTTAAAACATGTTGATGAAGTGATGATTTCAACTCACTTACTTCAACAATAGCTTTACTCATTGCAAGCTGATATGTTGGATCATTGATTTCAGCTAGAATAGTATAAAAATGTGCACTAAGTAGATCACCAACTAAAATTGAATGTTTTGATAACCCACTGTTAGATATATCATCTAAATGTTTCATTGAAGTGTCGATTGTGAGGCAAGCTAACTTAGCTTTTTCTGGTAAATCATATGAATCTAATAAATCCCCCAACTTCTCGTTGATTTGGATAGATTCATAATCAACAATACCCTTAAGTCTTTGATTGATATCTATATTTAATTTACTGACAGTAGTTTCCATGTTCACACCTCACGATATTATCACTATTTATATTAACATTATATATCAAAAAATTAAATGTTAGAGTACCTTTTTCTTACAAAGAAAGAAGTTAGGTACTCTAATGAAAAAGCAAAGGCTTTTGTAAACCGCAAAGAACCTTCTTCTTACAAAGAAAGAAGTTAGGTACTCTAATGAAAAAGCAAAGGCTTTTGTAAACCGCAAAGAACCTTCTTCTTACAAAGAAAGAAGTTAGGTACTCTAATGAAAAAGCAAAGGCTTTTGTAATATTAATGATAGTTATAGCATTAAGATGCCATTATATGTATAAAATTTAATCGTATGTATTGTGCTATCTATCTTCCATCCAAAAATTTAGTAGTTTTAATTAACTGGCTTATATATTCGAAATTCATTATAAAAACAAAAAAGCCCCAGAAGGGCTTTTTTTAAGTAAAATTATTTTACTGCATCTTTTAATGCTTTACCAGCTTTGAATGCTGGGACTTTACTTGCAGGAATATCAATTTCTTTACCTGTTTGAGGGTTACGGCCTTTACGAGCAGCACGCTCACGTACTTCAAAATTACCGAAACCGATTAATTGTACCTTTTCACCTTTAGCAAGTGAGTTTTGGATAGATTCGAATACAGCGTCAACTGCTGAACCAGCTTCTTTTTTAGTTAAATCAGCTTGCTCTGCTACTGCATTGATTAAATCAGTTTTATTCATTATGAATTCACCTCCTGAGGTTTGATAATGATATCTTTATATCATTATGGTATGACTTTAACACACTGATTACTGTCATCGCAACGATTTATATATTAAAAACGTTGAAATAAAGCGAATAGAATTAATTTTTTTGAAAATCTCATAAAATAAGTGTTATATTACACTAATTATTCAGATTTTTTGTCACGACCCATTAATTCTTTAATACTTTCTTTAACGGGTACATCTTCAAATAACACCTTATATAACGCAGTTGTTATTGGCATTTCTACGTTAACTTCTTGCGCTAAATAATATACTGATTTTGTTGTGTAAATACCTTCAACTACCATTTTCATTTCTTCAAGTGCTTCATCAGTCGTTTTACCTTGGCCTAATTTGTATCCTAAAGTAAAGTTACGTGAATGTGTTGATGTACATGTGACGATTAAATCGCCAATGCCACCTAAGCCAAGGAATGTCATTGGATCTGCACCTAATTTTTCACCTAAGCGACTAATTTCGGCTAAACCTCTTGTCATAAGTGCTGCTTTTGCATTATCACCAAAGCCCATTCCTGCTACTATACCACTGGCTACGGCAATGATATTTTTTAAAGCGCCACCGAGTTCAACGCCTACAAGATCATTGTTAGTATATACGCGTAAATAGTCATTCATAAATAAATCTTGTATTAATTGACTTACTTTTTCATCTTTTGAAGAGGCAGCAACAGTTGTAGGTTGTTTGATGACCACTTCTTCTGCATGGCTTGGACCTGATAATACACCAATACCTGCATTGTGTTCTGGAGAAATAGAATCTTCTAACATCTCAGAAACGCGCTTAAAAGTACCATTTTCAATACCTTTTGCTACATGTATAAATGTCTTTTTAGAAGTTAATAAATCATCAATTTGTGTTGCTACTTCTCTCATTGCTTTTGTAGGTAAAGCCATTAAATAGATATCAGCAAAGACAACTCCTTCACTTAAATCAGTTGTAGCTTTGATAGATGGCTCAAGCTTTGCTTCTTTTAAATAGTTTTTATTCATATGATGTGTATTTAATTCTTCAACGTTTTCACTATTTTTACCCCACATTAATACGTCATGTCCGTTTTGTGCTAATACATTTGCTAAAGCAGTACCAAAACTTCCCATACCAAAAACTGATATTTTAGTCATATTAATATTCCCCTCCGTTTATTAGTTTCTTTTTCTTGGAATGATATGAACAGGTGTACCTTCAAATCCAAATGCATGTCTGATTTGATTTTCTAAGTAACGTTTATAAGAGAAATGCATTAATTCAACATCATTTACAAATACTACGAATGTAGGTGGTTCGATAGCCACTTGTGTTGAATAAAAGACATTTAATCTTCTACCTTTATCTGTAGGTGTTGGATTCATAGAAATAGCATCAGTAATGACTTCATTTAAAGTTGAACTTTGAACACGTTTTTTGTGATTTTCACTTGCTTCTTTAATATATGGGAATAATGTTTTAAGTCTTAATTGTTCTTTAGCAGAAACAAAAGCAATTTGTGCGTAATCTAAGAATTGAAATTCTATTCTAACATCTTCAGTGAATTTCTTCATTGTTTTGCTATCTTTTTCAACGGTATCCCATTTATTTACTACGATAACAATCGCTTTACCTTCTTCGTGTGCATATCCTGCAACACGTTTGTCTTGCTCGATAATACCTTGTTCTGCATCGATAACAACTAAAACGACATTTGAACGTTCAATCGCTTTTAATGCTCTAAGTACTGAATATTTTTCAGTTGATTCATAGACTTTACCTTTTTTACGCATACCAGCTGTATCGATTAATACGTAATCTTGACCATCAAATGAATATTCTGTATCTACTGCATCTCTAGTAGTGCCTGCTACATTTGATACGATTACACGTTCTTCTCCTAAAATAGCATTAACTAAACTAGATTTACCAACGTTTGGTCGTCCTATTATAGATAATCGAATTGTGTCATCATCATATGGATCTTCTTCCTCTTCGCCGAAGTTTTCGACAACAGCATCTAATAAATCACCTAAACCTAGACCATGTGATCCAGAAATAGGATAAGGTTCTCCAAAGCCTAATGAATAAAAATCATAAATATCATTTCGCATTTCAACGTTATCAACTTTGTTTACTGCAAGGACTACAGGTTTTTTACTTTTATAAAGCATTTGAGCAACCATTTCATCACTTTGCGTCAATCCTTCTCTAACATTGACCATAAATACAATGACGTCTGCTTCTTCAATCGCAATTTCAGCTTGTGCTCTTATTTGTGTTTGGAATGGTGCATCTCCGATTTCAATACCACCTGTGTCAATAATATTGAATTCATGCGTTAACCATTCACCTGATGAATAGATTCGGTCTCTGGTTACACCAGGTGTGTCTTCCACGATGGATACACGTTCGCCGACTACTCTATTAAAAATTGTAGATTTACCTACGTTAGGCTTTCCTACAATTGCTACTATAGGTTTAGTCATTTGTTAACTTCCTCTCTTTCTTAATCTCTATAATTTTATCACATGCAAGCACCGATTCAAAATACGATTATAATAAACAATGTAATATATGGAGTTGAATGAGTTATTCGTAAAAAAACACTCCAATTAAAGTTTAACCTCTAATTGGAGTGTTCATTCTTAGCATAATTAATTATTAAAATTTAAGATCTTTAAATTTATCACCGAAGACATCACCTAAAGTAGGATTATCTTCATCAGCGTCATTGTTTAAGTAAGATTGTGTTGTAGAAGCATCACTTTCAACAACATCTTCATTAGGTAATGTTGCTTTAATTGATAAAGAAACACGTTCGTTTTCTTCATCAATACCTAAGATTTTAACACTTACTTGTTGACCAGGATCTAGTACCTCACCAGGTGTACCGATGTGTTTGTGGTCAATTTCAGAGATGTGAACTAATCCTTGAACGCCAGGAGCAATTTCAACAAATGCACCGAAGTTAGCTAATCTTACAACTGTACCTTCGATAACATCATTTTCATGGAATTGACCTTTAATTTGAGCGAATGGTGTTGGTAACGTATCTTTGATTGATAATGAAATACGTTCAGTATCTTTTTCTACTGATTTAACTTTAACATTGACTTTATCTCCAACAAAAACGACTTCTTCAGGAGATTGTACGTGTTGATGTGATAATTCAGAAACGTGAACTAAACCGTCTACACCACCAATATCAACAAATGCACCAAAGTTTGTTAAACGTGCTACTTTACCTTCAATCACATCGCCAGCGTTAAGTGAATCTAATAGTGAAGCTTTTTTAACTTCGTTTTCAGCTTGTTCAACTGCTTTACGGCTTAAAATAACACGATTATTTTCAGGGTCTAACTCTTCTACTTTAATTTTAATAGTTTGGCCTTCGAAATCAGAGAAGTCTTCGATAAAGTCTGTAGAAATGAGAGATGCTGGAACGAAACCACGTTGTCCAACGTCTACTACTAATCCACCTTTAACAACTTCTGTTACTTTTGCCTCAATCACTTCATTGTTATCAAGTTTTTCTTGTAAATAATCATAAGATTGTTCAGTTTCAAGTTGTCTTTTTGATAAAATATAAGCGCCTGAATCATTTTCTTCATCAAATTCTATTTTCGTTACGTAGGCTTCGATTTCGTCGCCTTCTTTAACTACTTCATTAGGTTTTTCAATATGATGTGTGGATAATTGGCTAATAGGGATTATACCATTGTATTTTCCACCATTAATATGCACAACAACTTGTTTATCTTCAACTTGTTGCACCTCTCCAGTGACTTTGTCACCTTCTTTAATATCATTAATCATTGATTCATTGAATTCTTCAGTCATCTTGTCTGCCTCCTTATACACTACATAATTATAACATCTTACAAACTGACAGAATTGTCAAGAAATTCCCCTTTTACACTTTAAGAAAAAGATTGTTATTTATAAAAGTTGAGCTTTAAAGTGCTTTAGGTTTCAATTTTTATTCAACATTAAGAGGTAAAGATGCATATTTATAGTATATATGATTATTATTTCAGTTTGAAATAACTCAAGTTCATTATAAATCACAATAAAAGCTATATAAACGTTTATGCTTAAGTCGTTTATATAGCTTCTTAATTGATTATTTAATTTGGTTAACCATGTCTAAAATTTCATTCGTAACTGTTTCAATTGATTTGCCTGTCGTATCCAATGTGATAGCGTCGTCTGCTTTTCTTAGAGGTGAAATTTCTCTGTTCATGTCATATTGATCACGTTGCTCAATCTCCACTTTAAGTTGTTCTAAATTAGATTCAATACCGCGAAGTTCATTTTCTTTTTGACGTCGTTCTGCACGTTCTTCAACAGACGCAATCATATAAACTTTAAGTTCAGCATTTGGGAGTACAACGGTACCAATATCTCTACCATCCATAACAATACCTTTTTGAGCTGCTAAATCTTTTTGTTTTTTTACTGCAAATGATCTTACAGGTTCTTTAGAGGCAACATATGAAACATTATTCGTAACATCATTTTCTCTTAAGTAATCAGTGACATCTTCGTTATCTAGTATTACACGTTGTCCCTTAGTTTCGTCATAAGTTAATTCTAATGTTGTATCTTTGATTAATGCTTCGAAGTCTTCAGTTTGATTAGTACGTAAATATTTATATGTGATTGCTCTATACATCGCACCAGTATCTACATAAATCATTGATAGTTGGCTAGCAACCTGTTTAGCAATTGTACTTTTACCTGCAGCTGCAGGGCCATCTAAAGCAATATTAATTAAACTCATTATCGAAATACCTACCTTGTTGTTTGATGAATAATATTTTATCATAAATATGTATTTTATTAATAGGAGGAAAACTATGAAACGTCTACTTGTTATACATACCGGTGGCACTATTAGTATGTCACAGGATAGTTCAAATCGAGTTATTACTAATAAAGAAAATCCAATTTCTCAACATCAGGATATCATCAAACAATATGCACAAGTAGATGAAATACATCCTATGAATGTTCCTTCTCCTCATATGTCCATTCAACATGTTAAAGAACTAAGGGATATTATCATTAATGCAAATCTTAAAAATGAAAGTGTTTATGATGGTTTTGTAATTACACATGGTACAGATACCCTAGAAGAAACAGCTTATTTGTTAGATTTGTTATTAGATATAGACGAACCAGTAGTGATTACTGGTGCTATGCGTTCATCAAATGAAATTGGTTCAGATGGATTATACAATTTTATTTCAGCTATAAGAGTGGCGTCATCTAATAATTCATATCATATGGGTGTCATGGTTGTCTTTAATGACGAAATTCATACAGCGCGAAATGTAACCAAAACACATACCTCTAATACAAATACCTTTCAAAGTCCGAATCATGGTCCATTAGGTGTATTAACTAAAGATAATGTGCAATATCACCATCATCCATTACATCATACTAGTTATAAAATGATTAATCCAAAGTTAAATGTACCATTAGTAAAATCATATATGGATATGCAGAGTGACTTGTTGCATTTCTATGCCGAGAGCGATATTGATGGTTTAATTATAGAAGCTATGGGACAAGGTAATTTACCACCTACTTGTTTAGAAGGTTTATATGCTTGTATTGATAAACAAATTCCGATTGTCATCGTATCTCGGTCATTTAACGGTATTGTCAGTCCTGTTTATGCATATGAAGGTGGCGGATATCAACTTGCTGAAAAAGGATTAATCTTTTCAAATGGATTAAATGGTCCTAAAGCAAGATTAAAATTACTTGTAAGTTTAAGTAATGAATTAAATCGTGAACAAATCAAACAATATTTTGAAGAATAAACTATAAATTAAATAGGCGTAGAAGGTATCAACAATTTACCTTCTACGCCATAATTATTATGATTCAAGTGGTGTTTGCTTTTTAGTAAGAATGCTTTGAGTAATTAAACCACCATGATATTTACCATTTTCAATAAAGATGGTATTCGCATCATTACCTGCAGCAATAACACCAGCGATGTAACAATTTTCTACATTGGTTTCGTATGTTTCACGATTATAAACTGGTGCAGTACCATATTCATTTGTATTAATTTCAATACCGATTGATTCTAAAAATTCATAATTAGGATGATAACCAATCATAGCAAAAACATAATCATTTGGAATTGTAATCGTCTTTCCATCTTTTTCATATGTAACGTTTTCTTCAGTGATTTGAGTTACATTGGCATTAAATTCCATCGTGATTTTTTCGTGATTAACTAATGATTCAAAATTTGGTAGAATCCATGGTTTAATGGCTTTTGGATAGTGATCTCCACGATAGATCACTGTCACATTTGCTCCAGCTTTTTCTAATTCTAAAGCAGCATCTACAGCTGAGTTTTTACCACCTATCACGACAACATTTTGGTCAAAGTATGGATGTGCTTCTTTGAAGTAATGGAATACTTTTGACAATTCAGCACCTTCAACTTCTAATGTATTATGCTGTCCGTAATAACCTGTCGCAACTGTTAAAAACTTACATTCATATACATCTTTAGTTGTTGTGATTGTAAAACGATTATTCATCTTTTTGACAGTTAAAACTTCTTCAAATGCATGGATATTTAATTGATGATGTTTAACGACTTCTCGATAATATACAAGAGCTTGATTTCGACGTGGTTTACTTTCTTCCACGATAAATGGAATATCTCCAATTGATAATTTATCGCTAGATGAGAAGAAAGTTTGATGTGTAGGATAATTATAGATAGATTCCACAACATTACCTTTTTCAATCACTAATGTTTCAATACCTTTTTTCTTTTGTTCGATGGCTGCACTTAAGCCACAAGGTCCTCCACCAATGATGATACTTTCTATTTTTTGCATGTAAAACGGCCTCCTTTAATCACCAAATTATTATATCAGTTATATCCTATTTTCGCGAAGTCCTTGTTTTAGAAAAGTTTAAATTATTTATGACTTTTTTTGGGGATTTGCTTTGATTTGAATAAAATCTAATAAAAAAACTGTAAGTAATGCGTTAACATTACTTACAGTTAATTTGATTGTCGAATAGTACCTATGGAATCACTAATGTTTGTCCATTATGGATATTATTACCATTTAATCCATTAGCTTTTCTGATTTTTTCAACATTAGCAGGTGAACCACTGCCGTAATATTGAATGGCAATTCTGTATAGGTTTTCTTTACCGTTTACGGTATGTGTTTGCTTACCTTGTTGGTTACTATTGCTGTTTTGGCTATTACTGCCTTGTTGGCCATTTTGTTGTGAGTTTTGACCTTGACCATTTTGGCTATTTGAGCCATTTTGACTTTGGCTATTAGATGCTTGTGAGTTAGCACCATTAGTATTATCACTAGCACTATTTTTATCTGAATTTGATGCGTCAGATGAATCAGATTCATCACTAGTTGTTGCTTTATCTTTATCAGAGTCTTTTGATTTATCTTTATCTTTTGAACTGTCTTTATCTTTTGAGCTGTCTTTATCTTTTGAACTGTTTTTATCTTTGCTAGTATCGTTGTTTTTCTTGCCATCTTTACTATCTTCATTAGCTATTTTGTTATCATCATTACCACTATTACTATGATTATTTAAGGCCATACCTGCGAAAATAGCGATTGCACCTAAAATTAATACTGCAGCTATAATTGGTAAGATGATTTTCATAAAGCCGCCTTTTTTCTTACCATCATGATTGTCTCGATGATTATTATTATCATCATGTTGGTTAGCTTCTTTTTTATCATGATGGTGTTTAGCACCCGCAGCACCAGCAACACCTGCAGCGCCTGCACCTACTGCAGCAGCTTTCTTACCTTTATTAGACTTATGCTTATCTTTATTATCATGCTTGTCATGGTCATCATGTTTGTGGTCATCTTTGATATCTTTATCGTTATGATGGCTCTCTTTTTTATCATGATGATTTTTCGCTAAACCAGCGGCGCCTGCAGCACCAGCAACGCCTGCACCAGCTGCGGCAGCTTTTTTACCTTTACCAGATTTCTCATCATCTGATTGATGTTTATCTTTCACATCTTTGTCGTTATGTTTATCATCACGATGATTTTGATTACGGTCATTCTTCAATTCATTGTCGTCAGTATGATCGTCTTTCTTATCATGATGATGTTTTGCTAAACCAGCAGCACCTGCAGCACCAGCAACACCTGCACCAGTTGCAGCAGCTTTTTTACCTTTTCCTGAATCGTGGTGTTCTTCATCATGATGACCTTTTTTAAGTTCGTCTTGGCGATCTTTAGATGAATCTTGACGATGTTCATCTTTAGTAAAGTCATCATGACGGTCGCGATCTTTTTGATGGTCACTTACACGATTCTCTTGCCGATGATTGTCATCCTGCTTATGATCACTTGTCATTTTTTTACCGACTGCAGCTCCACCTACAGCAGCGCCACCTGCTAGAGCAGCATCTTTACCGTGTCCGTCTTTCTTGTCATGACGATCATCATGTTGCAAATCGTCACTTTTACGACTACGATTTAATGGTTCATCTTGTTTAAAATCTTGTTCAGACTCACGAGTCGAATGATCTTCAGGACGATGATCTTGTTTGTGATCTTTATTTACATCATTGTGATTGGATGCATCATAATTTTTGTTATCTCCATTATGTAATGATGTATCATCATGTCTATCATCTAATGAACCATCTTGGCTAGCTTTTGTACGCGAATCTGCCTGACGGTTATTATTTGTCGCTATATCTCGTCGACGTTTTCTTCTCTGTGCATTTCTTGGTGGGAATTGTTGATTTGATTTGTCTTCAGTTCTGTCTACTGCATTATCTTCTTGTTCTTCATGTGAAGATGTCTGCTCATTATGATCTTCTGGGTCTATCGCTTGACGATTTTTTTCAAAATCATCTTTGAAGTTATTATTAGACACAATCATCATCCTCTCTGTTTAATTTTATAATGATACATAAACTATACCCATAAATTAAATGATTATGTATAGTAATCAAGAATTTTTAGGTATTAAGATTTTTGTTCATAAGTTAATTATAGCTTGAATAAAGAGTTAAGCAAAATAAAATCTATAGTTCAAATAAATTTTGAAGTTTTTCACTATATGAAAGCTTACGTTTAACTTTCTTACGATTAATGACTTTCATACTTGGTAATTCAGTATCATTGTCACAACAGACATCTGGCAGTTTAGGATGTTCATTGAAAAATTCCAACAAATATTTACGGCGACATTGGTCAAGTTGTGTGTAGCCTAACATACGACTATAACCTAACTTTTTGCGTCGAAATGATTGATCAAATATACGTTGCATTTGATTAATTGTATATTGATTATAAAGTATTGTTAAAATGGATTCTTTTTCAGGAGGAATAAATTGTCCTAATTCAAATGAATGAATATCTTCAGATGTAATTCTATCGGCAAATAATATGGTTTCTAAAATATAAGCGTCGTCGGGTTGGAATAAACTAATAGCTTGGCTTGCTTCTCCGTCTCTCCCCGCTCTACCAATCTCTTGTAGATAATTAGAAGGACTTGATGACAAATGAAAATGAATCACTGTGCGTATGTCTTTTTTATTTATGCCCATACCAAATGCACTTGTTGCAACTATGATTGGAATATCATTGTTTAAAAATTGTTGTTGTACTGTCTGTCTTTCTTGATAACTCAAATCACCATGATATATCCCTGTTAAAAAACCTGAGTCATAAATAAGTTGCGCTAATGTTAAACATAATTTTTTTGAAGATACATATATAATAGTGGGCCCAGTTTCATTAAGTTGTGGTAACAACCAATCTATTTTTTCTTCGTAAGAGCCAAAGTTAAGATGTTTCAATGAAATATTTATACGATTCATACTTGTTTTAATGGTATTGAAAGTAACATTAAGCATTTCATTTAAATCGCTTTCTAAATGTGGTGGTGCCGTAGCTGTTAATGCTAGAATTGTAGCTGATTTAAAGGACGTAGTTATTTTTCCAATTAAAGCATAATGTGGTCTGAAATCATAGCCCCATTCAGACAAACAATGTGCTTCATCAAGAACTATTAAACCAAAATCTATATTGGCAATAAGTTTAAAGTTTTGAGGTTGTAATATAAATTCCGGACTTAAATAGATAAATTTACTCTGACGAATGTTACTTAGGTTTTGTCGTTTTTCCGTATTGTCCATACCTGAATGAATACAACAAACCGCGTGTTCACCATTTAATTTCATTTGCATGACCTGATCGTCCATGAGAGAAATTAATGGTGAAATAACAAGTGTTGGCTTTTCTAATATATAAGTAGGTAATTGATAACAAAGGCTTTTGCCACTACCCGTTGGTAAAATACCTAGCGTATGCTTTTGGTCTAATACACTGGAAATGATGTCCTCTTGGCCAGGTTTGAAGGAATCAAATCCAAACCAATCTTTAAGTTTCTGTTGAAGCAACTAAGTCTCCCCTTTCAATACCAACAATCATCAATTTAATTTGAAAATAAGTTAATGTATCAAATTGCTGCTTATACTCACGTAATTTTATTCCAATATGACTTTTATAATAATCGATAAAGGGTTGAATGCTTTTGATGTCTAAATATGTATCATAATCATTGATATAACCTTTGATAAATAACTCTAAAAGATGATCTTCAATCGTATTTAATTTAACATTTTGAATTGTTGAGATGTCGTGTATTGAGTGTCCTTGTCCTAATTGATGTAAGGTTAATTTCGTTTTATTGAGCAATGTTGGTCGTATAATCGTTTGATTTAATATAGGGTGCTTTTGCATATCTTCAATTTCAAACATGACATCGACCAATTGGTTCATTTCTATTTCAAATAATTCTTGTTGAGACTTCGATTCTATTAAACTGACTTGTTGTCTAGTATACATCGCCTCATCATAGCCTTGTAAATAATAGTGTAAATACACATGTTCATGTTTGCTAGCGATGTCTTCAAATAATTGTTCTAATTCTGTGATGAATTTTGATTCTAAATCATTAACTTTAATGTGTTGATAAATATGTTTAACACGTTGTTGAATATATGTTTGTTGCGTTAAAGGAACGAATCTAAAATCGTTGCGTATGCTTTGTGATACCGTTTGAATGAGCAATTGGATACAGTTGAATGTATTAATAAGACTATCATATGTACATCTTGGATGCGTTTTGATATTTACTTTTGGTTCCTCATCATTCAATTCATTTAAATATCGCTCAAAAGACGGATATTTTAATCTCGGTAAACTATGATATAATGACAAAAGTTGTTGACTACTTGCGTCAAAAAAAGTTTGATGGGATTTTTTTCCTGTTAAAATATTATAAATACTTTTATTTGTTTTGTAGTTGAATGCGTGTTGATACGCATGATTGATAATTTGATACAAGATAAACCCTCACTCTATAAAACGAATATATTGAAAATGATACTATCGATGTCTACAATAGTAGTATTGTTATTACTAGTGTAGCATTTTTTTCAAAGGAGGCGAATGAAATTGGCTAAATATACAATCGTTGATATGGATACTTGTATAGCATGCGGTGCATGTGGTGCAGCAGCTCCAGATATCTATGATTATGACGACGAAGGTATTGCTTTCGTAATCCTTGATGATAACCAAGGTACTGCAGAGGTGTCAGAAGAGTTATATGAAGATATGGAAGATGCACTAGAAGGTTGTCCAACAGATTCAATCAAAATTGAAGACGAACCATTTGATGGTGACGCACTTAAATTTGAATAATATATTATATTAAAAGCGCCCTTGCACATCATGTGTAAGGGCGCTAGTTATTTATATGTGAATGTTATTTTTAATTCTATTGAATATAAAGTAAAAGATGATTGAAATGACAATACCTTTAATAATATTAAAAGGTATGATACCTGAAACAATAATTACTTTAAGATTATGAACAATGTCACCTAAGTTAAATATCATACCGTAGAGTGGTAACAGTATAAAATAATTTAAAATACTTAATACGACGGTCATGACAACTGTACCTAAAACAAGACCTGTTAATAATGACTTTTTATTGCGTTTGTTTCTATAAATATAATATGCAGTTAATAAGAAACTGGCAATTGCTAAAAAGTTCGCTAATGGTCCTACTGGATCGCCCATATTGAAAAAGAAATTGAGTAAATTCTTAATAAAAGCTACTATTAGCCCTGCAATTGGTCCTAATAAAAATGTGGCAAGTAATGTAGGTACATCACTAAAGTCCAACGTTAAGTATGGTGGTAAAAATGGCAATGGGAATTTAATAAAGGTAAGTACGAAAGCCACTGCACTTAGCATACTTATAAAGATTAGACGTCTATTTTGATTGTGTTGCATATATTATTTTCTCCTTCCATTCATCTTGCTAGAAAAGGAGGAAATTTGCACAACAAAAAAACCTCCATCTTCTCCCATCCAGACTATACTGTCGGCTTCAGAGTTTCACTGAATCAGGTAAAATGAGACATTTTACGTCGCAGGCTTAATTTACTGCCGGTTGGGAATTACACCCGACCCCGAAGATGAATTAACTATATTTTTAATTTAAATATATCATACATGATAACTCTGTTATGTACAATGAGTTTGCTCCGATATATTTATATAGATATAAGTTGTCATAAAAATAATCAAGTTGTTTAACAATCTATAGATTTCATAATAAATAAAAAACCTGTTAGAGCCATTATTTGACTCTAACAGGTTTTAAAATGTTTATTTTGGTAATTTAATGATAAAGGTTGTTCCTTTACCCACTTGACTTTCTACTTCAATCGTACCGCCATGTTCTTCTATAATCATTTTACAGATGAATAAGCCTAATCCAGTACCTTGTTTACCCCTTTTTCTTGACGCATCTACTTTATAGAAACGATCGAAGACTTGTTGTAAATGTTCAGGAGCAATTCCAGTACCAGTATCAGCGATGCTTAAAATATGAGATCTATCATCTTCATCAGTTTTTACCGAAATGGTATCTCCAGGTTGTGTATATCTTGATGCGTTATCGATTAAATTGGTTAATACTTGATCCATTCTATCCATATCGTAGTCCCATAGTTGTTGATTGCTTACTTCAAACTGCATATTAAGTTCTAAATCAGTCGCTTGTTGACGATATTTTATTCGCATTTTGTTGAGCAGATCAGCGATTGGTTGTGACTCTTTCTCAACAGATAATCCTTCAGCATCCATACGTGCTACGTTTAATAATTCATTAACTAAGCGGTTCAGACGTTTAGATTCATCTAAGACAATTGCTAGTGATTCATGTATCTCATCTGGTTCAGTTACAACACCATCTACAATAGATTCTGTATAGCCTTGTAATAAGGCAATCGGTGTTCGTAATTCATGAGATACATTTGCGATGAAGTCTTTTTTCATTTGATCAAGGTTATGTTCATTTGTCATATCACGTATAATAGCAACAATACCGCTTCTGCCATCGTTTTGAATACGGTCAATATAACTCATGATAATCACATAATACCTTGTGTTTGCTTCAATTTCTTGGAATTGCGTTTCTTTAGTATTGAAAGTTTGTTCAATTTGTTTTTCTATTAATTCAACAGCATTGTCATCTAATGTATGGAATACTTGGTCTGCCATTTTATTTGATAAAATAATATCCTTTTGTTCATTAATACCAATAACACCTTCAACCATCGAATTAATTAAGCTATCACGTATATTTTTGGATGTGGATAGTGCTTCTACATGTTCTTGAATTTCAAAGCTCATATTATTAAATGCACGTGATAATTCTCCAATTTCATCTTTTGTTGATACTGACGTGATATGTGAATAATCACCTTGTGATACCTTTTGTGCTTGATTTCTTAACTCTCTTAAAGGTTTAGTAATTCTAGATGATAAGAAAAATGCAAAGATGGTACTAACTGCTAAAAATATAATTGCGGTAATTAAGATAATAATTGTTATCGCATTATTGGTATCTTCAATAGATTTTAAATCTTTAAAAATAAAGACGCCGCTATATTCTGTATGACTTCCTGGCTCGGCTTTCATTGGATAACCCACTAATATATACGGATGTGAATTCCCCTGTTCTTTAATCATGACATTACGTGTCATTGACTCACCATGTTTGAAAACACGGTTAAAATCTTTATTATTTTTAATTTCTTTGAGCATAGCTTGTTTATCTGTTGAAATGGTTTGTTGATATGCGGTAGATGTATTTTTCATGATAATTAATCCACCGGGATTATCAATCAATGTTCGGCTATTTTTGATGGCTAAGTTTTGATTTGTAGAGTTTTCTACCAATTTACTTATGCGTTTGGCGTCTTCTTTAATGGAATCTTCCGCTTCTTGTGTATAGTAATATTGAATAAAGGTAATTAAGGCAGCACTTAATAAAATTAAAACTGTCGTTACTATAAAAATTATAGTTAACCACAGTTTTATTACTACACTATTTAGCCGGTTCATCGTTTGTATTAACCTCAAATTTATAACCGACGCCCCAAACAGTTTGTATCATGTGAGCTGCATCACTCGATACTTTATTGAGTTTCTCTCTTAATCTTTTTACGTGCGTATCCACCGTACGTAAATCGCCATAAAATTCATAATGCCAAACTTCTTTTAATAATTGTTCACGATCAAATACTTTATTAGGCGTTTTAGCTAAATAAATTAATAGTTCATATTCTTTTGGTGTTAAATTAACCTGTTCATTATCAGCTAATACTCTATGTGCATCATTATCTATCACTAAGTGATTGAATTCAATTACGTCTCTTGCATGAGGTTCACTTTGTTCAGGTGTTGTTGTTTGCGTTCTTCTTAATAATGCTTTGACTCTTAAAACGACTTCTCTTGGAGAGAATGGTTTAACGATATAGTCATCGGCACCTGATTCAAACCCTTCGACACGATTCGTCTCTTCGCCTTTTGCAGTGAGCATAATAATAGGTGTATCTTTATGCTCTCTTAATTGAGTGGCTACTTCGATACCGTCCATTTCTGGCAACATTAAGTCTAAAAGAATGCACGCATAGTCATTTTCCATAGCAAGTTGATAAGCTTCTTTACCATCTCTTGCTTCATGTGTTTCAAAAGATTCTCTTTCTAGGTATAGTTTAAGTAATCTTCTGATTCTGTCTTCGTCATCAACGATAAGTATTTCATTCGTCATAATACTAAATTACCTCCTACACATGCTGTTCATTTCATTAGTTATTATAGCATATGAAATAGTCATTAAGTTAGTGTTAAAGAAATCTTTGTGAAAAAAATCTCAAAGATTAAAAATATGAGTGTTTTATTTTAATCATTACCATTTTCTGCTAAATGGCGAATCGTTTTTACTTCATGAGGTGTGAGTACACGACCTTCACCTGCATTCAAGCCTTTTAAATCAAGTGGACCAAATTGGATACGCGTTAATTTACTAACTTGGTGACCAAAATGTTCGAACATACGACGTACTTGTCTATTTCTACCTTCACTAATCGTAATTTCAACGAGCGTCGTATTTTTATCTTTGTCTTGGTTTTTCACTTTTACTTGAGCAGGTTGCGTGAAACCATCTTCTAGTTCGATTCCTTTTTCTAAAGCTTTAACTTCTTCTCTCATTAAATATCCTTTAAGCTTAGCAACATATTTCTTTTTAATATGGTATCTAGGGTGCGTCATTAAATTAGTGAATTCACCATCATTCGTTAATAATAATAATCCAGATGTATCGTAATCTAATCGACCTACAGGATAAATACGTGTTTCGATATCTTTAAAGTAATCAGTCACAACTTTACGGCCACGATCATCTGATACACTTGTAATTACTTGTGCAGGTTTATTAAATAAAATATAAATTTTATCTTCTTGCTCTAATTTGATACCTTCAACTTCTACAGTATCTGAATTTGAAACTTTTGTACCCAGTTCAGTGACGACATGTCCGTTAACTTTTACTTTGCCATCAGTAATTAATGTTTCTGCTTTACGACGTGATGTATAACCACTACTTGCAATTCTTTTTTGTAATCTTTCTAATTCTTTACTCATTTGTATCTCCCTTTTGATTTACCAAGTTACTAAAGAATGCGTCCATTTCTTCTTCATCTTCTTGAGTGGTTGGTAAATCTTCTAATTTTTCTATACCAAATACATTTAAAAATAAGTCTGTCGTGATTAATTGTTGACTACGTGAATGATGGACTTCTTTAGCTTCTACCAAGCCTCTTGCAATGAGGGTTTTAACTGCACCATCAGAATTAATGCCTCTAATAAGTTCGATATCACTTCGAGTTAAGGGTTGATTATACGCAATAATAGATAATGTTTCCATTGCAGCCTGTGATAATTTCATTTTAGATTTTTGTTCGATTAATGCCTCGATGTATTGTGAGGCATCTTTTTTTGTTGTAAGAACACATGTCGTTCCGAATCGTTGAATCATAAGACCATTTGATTCATAAGTGTCAATTAACTCTGCTAATTCATCTTCATTTACTTCTAATATTTCGATTAATTGTTTGACTTCGAGACCTTCGTCTCCTGATGTGTAGAGCAATGCTTCTAATATGCCGTGTTTATTCAACGCCGTAGTTCACTCCTCTTAATATATTAATGTCATCAAAGTTTTGATGTTGTTCAATATTAATAATCCCTGATTTGGACATTTCTAAAATAGCTAGAAAGTGTGTCACCACTTGTTCTATAGGTTCTGTAAATGTAAACAGACTAAAGAAATTAAAGGATGCTTTTGTTTTTAATCTGTCCGTAACTTGTGCCGTAGCTTGTTGTATGGTAAATATTTCTTTCTTAATTTCTACGGAATGAGGTTTATTGATTTCTACTCGGTTTTTAACACGTTGATAAGCAACTATTAATTCGGTTAAATCGATCGTGTTCGATGGATCCCACGATTCATCTGTTTCCATATGTGATAAATCAGTTGGATGTTTAGTGTAATAGTGATCACGTTCTACTTTCATTTCATTTAATATTTCAGTGTACTCTTTGTAGTTTTGATATTCTATTAATCTACCGACTAAATCTTCACGTGGATCTTCTTCTAAATCGACATCTTCCTCTGATTGTGGTAACAATAATTTACTTTTAATCATCAGTAATTCTGAAGCCATAACCAAGTATTCACTAGCTACGTTGATTTCTAATTGGTTCATTGCGTGAACATATTGCATATACTGTTCTGTTAATGACTTCATAGGAATATCATAAATGTCTATTTCAAATTTTTGAATTAAATGTAATAACAAATCGAGTGGACCGTTAAATGCATCCAGTTTTACTTCATACATAGTATCTACCTCATGTTGCAACTTATGTGCATATTTCACTAAAATATTATAGCATGAATTTATATAACTTTTAAAATTAAGGTGAAATTCAGATGGAACAAGCATTAATTCAATTTTATTACTACTTTCATACTAGGCAACACTATTTTTTATGTCATGACATACTAGAAGAAGCTTGGAAGGAAAATGAGAACTTTAGTAAACAAGATGCTATCGTGAGTTTGATTTTATGTGCGACAGCTTGCTATCACTTTCGTCGTAGCAATTTTAAAGGAGCTTATAAATCTTTCTCCAAAGCAAAACAAGTGATTAAAAATGCTAATAAACAAGATCAATCGCAATTACATTTGAATATTCAACGATATTTAGAGATACTTGACGAACAAATGACATGCGTAGCACAACAACAACCCTTTGAACCTATTCAATTGCCAATTAATGCTGACATGTTGAATCGAATTCAATGTCATTATTCAGATTATCATTTTGTTTCATCACCTATTTTAAATGATGATATTGTTCATCACCATTTATTAAGAGACCGAAGTGATGTTGTTTTAGCACGCCAAATGGCATTAAAGGATAAACGGTATCAAAGAATTCAATTAGATAATAATAAAAACCAATGATACGATATGCATTAAAGGTATCATTGGTTTTTAACTGTTTATTAAGCTCTAGGGTGGTATTGATTATACATTTTTCTGATTTGTGATTTTGAAACATGTGTATATAATTGTGTTGTTGAAATGTCAGAATGTCCTAGCATTTCTTGAACGGCACGTAAATCGGCACCATTTTCAAGTAAATGTGTTGCAAATGAATGTCTCAATGTATGTGGCGTGAGTGTTTTATTAATATTAGCTTTTAGACCATTTTGTTTCATCATTTTCCATATACCTTGTCTAGATAAAGGTTTGCCATGCATATTTAAGAATAAGACATTGGTCACAGTTTGCTTAAGCAATTGTGGTCTTACGGTTTCGATATAGGTAGTTAAATAATCTATCACTGTATCGCTTAATGGCACAATGCGCTCTTTGTCCCCTTTACCAAATACGCGAACAAATCCCATCATTAAATTGACGTCTTCAACTTCTATTTGTATCACTTCTGATACACGCATACCTGTAGCATATAATAACTCAAGCATTGTACGATCTCGATACCCGTTGTTTTTATTTAAATCCGGTGCATTGAGTAAGTCAATGACTTCGTCGACTTCTAAAACATCTGGGAGTTTCTTTTCATATTTTGGCGTTTCTATCAATACTGTTGGATCTTTAGCAGCGTATTTTTCACGTAACGCAAATTGATGAAAACTACGTATTGTTGAAATAAATCTAGCGATAGATTTAGATGATTGACCTTGATCGATTAAATAACCTAAACATTCTTGAATCGTTTGACGATCTACAAAATCGATATTAGAAATCTTTTGTAAATCTAAGTATTCTTTATATTTATTCAAATCTCGACGATAAGCACCAATTGTATTAACACTTAAACCCTTCTCAATTTGAATGAATTTTAAATATTCTTCTATTATTGTTTCCATTATAAAGCACCTCTTTTGAAGCGGTGGTTTCTTAATATCATATGTGTGTGGCGTACCTACTATGTCCAAATTTTTATAGATTTAATTAGATAAAGCAAAATTATTTTGTCTCTTCACTTTTTTTAGCTTGGCAATTTGAACATACACCATGGAACGTTAATCGATGGTCTAAAATTTTAAAGTTAAATTCTTTTTCAACTCGATTTTCTACTTCTGGTAATAAGTCTTCTTCGATTTCTTCGACTTTACCGCATTCCATACATACTAAATGGTGATGGAAATGTTTAGCCCCTTCTTTTCTTAAATCGAAACGGGCAACACCATCACCAAAATTAATTTTATCTAATACTTTTAATTCTGCTAATAATTCTAAGGTACGATAAACGGTAGCAAGTCCGATCTCTGGTGATTTGTCTTTAACTTTTAAATATACATCCTCTGCACTTAAATGGTCTTTTTCGTTTTCTATTAGAACTCTTACAGTAGCCTCACGTTGTGGAGTTAATTTATATGAAGACTGTTGTAATTGTTGCTTCACGCGATTTAATCGTTCTTCCACGGAAGCCTCACTCCTCTACTAAGAATTATAATCATTTTAATCTAAAGTATGATTCAATATATAAATTACCAGTATTCTCAATGAAACGCAAGGATATTCGTTCATTATTTAGAATGATTATAATTTAATAATAGATGCTGAAGCGCAATAATTGTCTTCGCGTCTTCAATTTCTGCATTTTGAAGTGCTTGTTTGATTTCCTCAATTGAGAATTTATGGACTTCTACAAATTCATCGTCATCAAGATTCATTTGCCCTATTTCTAATTGATCAGCAAAATAAATTGTCAGTTTCTCATTTGAAAAGCCTGGAGAACCATACATATGTGTCACAAATTGTAAGTTTTTCGCAATATATCCAGTTTCTTCTTCTAATTCTCTTTTAGCAGCTTCTTCTCGTTCCTCATTTTTCTCTAATTTCCCAGCAGGAATTTCTAATAATGGTTTTTCAACGGGCTTTCTAAATTGTTTAACTAAAAGGACTTCATTCTCAGGTGTTACGGCACATACTGCCACTGCGCCATTGTGATATATAAGTTCACGTTTAGATGTGCGTCCATCGGGTAGTTCTACATCATGGATTTCTAAATCAACTATTTTTCCATTATAAATTACTGTTCTATCTATCGTTTTTTCGTTAAATTCCATTTATAATCACGTTCCTTTTAAATGTTTTAATAAATTGATAAACTGAATGCGTTAGTTAAAGTGTATCGAAAGGAGAAAATACATGCAAAAAAACATCTTAAAAAGTGGTATAGAAATTTCTGAGTTAGGTTTAGGTTGTATGAGTTTAGGTACTGATTATAAAACTGCACAACCAATCATAGAAAGTGCTATTGAAAATGGTATTACTTATTTTGATACAGCTGATATGTATGATCAAGGTATTAATGAAGAAATCGTTGGTAAAGCATTAAAACAATATCAAAATCGTGATGACATTGTTATAGGTACTAAAGTTGGTAATCGTTTGACTGAAGATGGCAATATTACTTGGGACCCTTCAAAGAAACACATTAAAGAAGGTGTGAAAGGATCATTACAACGTTTAGGGTTAGATTATATTGATTTATATCAATTACATGGTGGTACAATTGATGATCCTTTAGATGAAACAATTAGTGCGTTTGATGAATTAAAACAAGAAGGACTTATTCGTGCATATGGTATTTCATCTATTCGTCCCAACGTGATTGATTATTATTTAAAACATAGTCAAATTGAAACATTAATGTCTCAATTTAACTTAATTGATAATCGACCTGAAAGCTTATTGGATGACGTTCATGAAAAACAAATTAAAGTATTAGCACGTGGTCCAGTATTTAAAGGTTTATTAACGTCTAATAGTAACGAAGCATTAGATAAAAAGTTCGCTGATGGTATATTCGACTATACACAAGATGAATTAGGTGAAACCATTGCTTCTGTTAAAGAAATCGAAAGTAATCTAACTGCCCTTTCATTTAATTATCTCAAATCACATGACGCGTTAGGTTCTATCATCGTAGGTGCAAGTAGCGTAGAACAACTAGAAGAAAATGTTAAAAATTATTATAAAGATGTAAGCTTAGATCAAATTAAAGCCTCTAGAGAACGCGTTAAAGATTTACAATATACGCAACATTTAAAATAATAGATATAGTAAAAGCCATTAAATGACTGATCATTCATTTAGTGGCTTTTTTTAATATTTTATTTTCTTATTCAAATATACATAAGAAAATGTTTAATGATTACTTTTATTATTAAACAAATGAGAGAAGTGTTTTTCTAAAAATCTAGGTGCTAACTGATATAACTTTAACAATTGGTGCATCCATGTTGGGGCATTGATTTCTTGCTTTTCTTTAATAATACCTTCTACGATACGTTGTGCGAGTTGGTTGGATTGAATCATTATCGAACGATACTGGTTAAAATATGATAAGGAAGGATCTGCTTTCTGGTGAAATGGTGTATCAATTGGGCCTGTATTCACTGACATAACGTGTAAATTGGGTTCTTCTAATCGAAGTGCGTTGAGAACTTGATTAAAAGCAGCTTTAGATGCACCATAGTGAGCAGCGTGAGACTGTGTTACAAATGCAGCTTGACTTGATATGCCCACAATATGCGCATGTTTTATTAAATATGGCTTTATCGTATTGTATAGTAAATTGAAACTAATTAAGTTAACATCGTATGTTTCGATCATTTGTTCTGCTGTATGCGATGCAATAGATTTAAAATAACCTAATCCAGAACTATATATCAATCCGTGTATCGGTGTTTTAATTTGAGATGAAATATTGACTATGTCTTGTCTATTTTGCAAATCGCATTCTATGACATCGACTAAAGATGATTGGTTACCGAAATGAATTTGTCGAAATTTCTGCATGTCACGTGCAAGTATGGTTACATGAGTCCCTCTTTTAATCAGTTCATGTACAATATCTAATCCTAAGCCACTTGTACCACCTGTAATAATATAGTGTTGCCCTATCATGGTATTCACTCTCTTTCTTATATAGAGATATCTTATTTTAATATAAAAATGAAGATAAATTGTATACTTAATATTGAATATAACTAATATATGTTACTATGTAGTTATATTCGTAAGATATCATTATTTTATAACTAAAATGAAGGTGATGTGAAGTATATGAAACTTGTATTTTATGGTGCAGGCAATATGGCACAAGCAATCTTTACAGGCATTATTAATTCTAATAATTTAGATCCTAATGATATTTATTTAACAAACAAATCGAATGAAGCGGCACTCAAAGATTTTGCGGAACAATTAGGTGTGAATTATAGCTATGATGATGAAGCATTACTTAAGGATGCTGACTACGTATTCTTAGGTACGAAACCACATGATTTCGAAGCATTAGCTGATAGAATTAAAGATTCAATCACTGATAGTAATCGTTTCATTTCAATTATGGCTGGTTTATCCATTGATTATATAAGAGAGCAATTAAATACCAATAATCCATTAGCTCGCATTATGCCTAATACTAATGCGCAAGTCGGTCATTCTGTAACAGGCATTAGCTTTTCAAATAATTTTGGTCCTAAAGCTAAAGATGAAGTAAATGAATTGATTAATGCGTTTGGTTCAGTTATAGAGGTCTCAGAAGATCACTTACATCAAGTAACGGCGATAACAGGAAGCGGACCTGCATTTTTATATCATGTATTTGAACAATATGTTAAAGCTGGTACACAATTAGGTCTAGAAAAAGATCAAGTTGAAGAATCTATTCGTAATTTAATTATTGGTACAAGTAAAATGATTGAACGCTCTGATTTAAGCATGGAACAATTAAGGAAAAATATTACATCTAAAGGCGGTACAACACAAGCTGGTTTAGATGCCCTATCTCAATATGATTTAGTTGCTGTATTTGAAGATTGTTTAAGTGCTGCAGTTAACCGTAGTGTTGAATTATCCAATACAGATGATTAAATAGTTAAAAAACGCCACTGATTTTGGTCAGTGGCGTTTTTTAAATTTTAAAAGAATCAAAGTCATTAACGAAAGTAAAATCTGGTGTATCTGGTAATGCTTTAAGTTCTTGATATATATTTTCGATTTCTTCTTTAGTATACCGATTACTCATATGCGTGATTAAGCTATGTTTGACATTTGATTGACGAATTAAATCGAACACATCATCGATATGACTATGATGATAACTATTGGCTAGCGTTTTTTCACCTTCTATATAAGTGGCTTCATGAACCATAATATCGGCATCATTTGCTATAATATGTTCATTAGGACATGGCTTTGTGTCACCAAATATAGCAACAACTGGGCCGGACTTCGCTTCTCCTTTGAATTCATCAGACTGATAAATTTTCCCATTAAATTCAAAGGTATCATTTGTTTTTACTTCCTGATATTTAGGTCCAGGTTCAAGTCCAATTGCTTTTAGTGCATCTACATCAATAGTACCTGGTGTTGTTGGTGTCTCTATACGATAACCATAAGATATAATACCATGATTTAACATTTCAGCTTGTACTGTAAAGCCATCATGATGATAATTTAAGGATTCGTCTATCTCTATGTATGTAATTGGATAATTGAGATGTGATTCTGATAAAGTTAATGTGGTTTCAATATATTTTTGAATACCCTTAGGTCCGATGAGTGTGAGAGGTTTGTTTTCTCCACCTTGAAAGGATCTGCTAGTTAGTAATCCTGGAAGTCCAAAAATATGATCACCATGCATATGTGTAATAAATATATGATCGACTTTACCTAATTTAATCGAATGATGAAGAATTTGATGTTGTGTTCCTTCACCTACATCAAAAAGCCATATTGAATTAGAATAAGGTTCAAGATTTAATGCAATTGCTTGTGTGTTTCTCTCTTTAGTTGGTAGTCCAGCGCTAGTACCGAAAAATGTGACTTCCATGCTCACACCTCCTTCTCTTCGATTTATTTTATCATATATAATGACAATTTTTATAATAAGAAATAAAATGTATATATAACATGAATGATTATGAGAAAGAATAAAAACGCATATGAGTCATTCTTGATGTAAATACAATGTTTAGTATTACTATACGTAAGTCGAATAATTTGGTAATTATAGTCATTATCGATTATCATTTAAATAAATCATAGATACGTTATGACTTTTTACAAAGCATATTATATGACCATAAGTTTTCTTTATCATATAATATAACAATCATATATCTTTTTATAGAATTGAGGTTTTAATCTTGAGTACAAAACAAAAACATATACCTTGTTTAATTACAATTTTCGGAGCAACTGGTGATTTAAGTCATCGAAAATTGTTCCCGTCCATTTTCCACCTTTTTCAACAAGATAACTTAGATGAACATATTGCTATTATTGGAATTGGTCGCCGTGATATTAGTAACGATATGTTCCGTGAGCAAGTTAAAGCGTCAATCCAATCACATGTTAATGAAACACATAAAATTGATGAATTCATGGAACATGTGTTTTATCACAAGCATGATGTAAGTGACGAAGAAAGTTATCAATCATTATTAGAGTTTAGTAATCAGTTAGATACTCAATTCGGTTTAAAAGGTAATCGTCTGTTCTATCTTGCTATGGCACCACAATTCTTTGGTGTTATCTCAGATTATTTAAAATCTTCTGGCTTAACTAATACCTCAGGCTTTAAACGCCTAGTTATAGAAAAACCATTTGGCAGTGACTTGAAATCAGCTGAATCATTAAATAATCAAATAAGACGTTCATTTAAAGAAGAAGAAATTTATCGTATCGATCATTATTTAGGAAAAGATATGGTTCAAAATATTGAAGTGCTACGTTTTGCTAATGCCATGTTCGAACCGCTATGGAATAATAAATACATTTCTAATATCCAAGTTACATCCTCTGAAGTTTTAGGTGTGGAAGATCGTGGTGGTTATTATGAATCTAGCGGTGCATTAAAAGATATGGTTCAAAACCATATGTTACAAATGGTTGCTTTATTAGCAATGGAAGCCCCTATTAGCTTAAATAGTGAAGATATTAGAGCTGAAAAGGTTAAAGTATTAAAATCTTTACGTCAATTACGTCCGCAAGATGTGAGAAAGAACTTTGTTCGTGGACAATATGATCGAGGTGTCATTGAAGGACAAGAAGTGAAATCATACCGTGAAGAAGATCGAGTTGCTGAAGATTCAATAACACCTACGTTTGTGTCTGGTAAATTAACAATTGATAATTTTAGATGGGCAGGTGTACCATTCTATATTCGAACTGGTAAACGAATGAAGTCTAAAACGATTCAAGTGGTAGTTGAATTTAAAGAAGTACCTATGAACTTATATTATCAAACAGATAAATTACTAGATTCTAATTTATTAGTCATTAATATTCAACCAAATGAAGGTGTATCACTTCACTTAAATGCTAAGAAAAATATTCAAGGTATTGATACTGAACCAGTACAATTATCATATGCAATGGGAGCACAAGATAAAATGAATACTGTCGACGCATATGAAAATCTATTATTTGATTGTCTTAAAGGTGATGCTACTAACTTTACACATTGGGAAGAATTAAAATCAACTTGGAAATTTGTTGATGCGATTCAAGAACAATGGAATATGGTAGAACCAGACTTCCCTAACTATACATCTGGCACAAACGGTCCGTTAGAAAGCGACTTGTTATTAAGTAGAGATGGTAATCACTGGTGGGACGATATTCAATAATATGTTGTAACTCAATGGATGATTAAATAAATCAAATAGTGAATGATTATATGGTATTTGAAATGATAATGATATTGAAACGCATAGGTGTGTTCAATATCATTACATTTAGTACCTGTAGTCGTTCACTTTTTTTAATTAATTCATTTATTGCTATGCTTTCAGGTGTATATTTAGACAAAATAATGTAGAATAAAAGTTAATGATTGAAAATAATTGGAGTGAATATTTTGGACGTTATCAAGCAAATACAACAGGCAATTGTTTATATCGAAGACCGTCTACTTGAGCCGTTTAATTTGCAAGAATTAAGTGATTACGTTGGTCTCTCTCCCTTTCACCTTGAACAATCATTTAAAATGATTGTAGGTCTTTCACCAGAGGCGTATGCAAGAGCTAGAAAGCTGACACTAGCTGCTATAGACGTCAAACATAGTGCGAGTCGTTTGGTAGACGTTGCTAAGAAGTATAGATATGCAAATTCGAATGATTTTGCAAATGATTTTAGTGACTTTCATGGCGTTTCACCAATACAAGCATCAACTAAAAAAGATGAACTTAAAATGCAAGAACGCATTTATATAAAATTGACAACAACAGAGAGAGCGCCTTATCCCTATCGACTAGAAGAAACGGATGACATCTCTTTAGTTGGTTATGCAAGATATATCGATGCAAAGGATTTGTCAAACCCTTTTAATGTGCCTGACTTTTTAGAAGATTTGCTATTAGATGGTCATTTAAAAGAGTTACGACGTTATAATGATATAAGTCCATTTGAATTATTTGTTATAAGTTGTCCTTTAGATTCTGGGTTAGAAATTTTCGTAGGTGTACCGAGTGAGCGTTATCCAGCTCATTTAGAAAGTAGATTTCTACCTGGCAGACACTATGCTAAGTTTAATTTACAAGGGGAAATTGATTATAGGGTAAATGAGGCTTGGTATTATATCGAAACAAGTTTACAGTTGACGTTACCTTATGAAAGAAATAGTTTATATGTAGAAGTATATCCTTTAGAAATTTCATTTGATGATCCTTTTACAAAAATTCAATTATGGTTACCTGTTGAGCAAGAGCATTATAATAATGAAAATTAGACATAAAAAAATCATGCCTACAAAAATGACATTTAGTCATATTTGTAGGCATGATTTTTTTTGAATTATAACTTTAGTACAAAAGCTTCATAAGGGTCGATTTGTTTTATATTAATTTCTTTCTTATAGTTGTGAAGTAATGTTTCTAAACGATCTACATCAAGATCTATATTTAATTGGCTCACTTTATCAGTTAAATTACCCACGATTAATACCTTCTCATTGTTAAGCGTTCTTGAATAAGCAAAGATATTAGGGTTATCAGCATCCACTAAATCAAATTGACCATAAGTATAAATATCAGCAGATTTTTTTAATTGAATTAGAGATTTGTAAAAATTTAGTACAGAATTCGCATCCTCTTGTTGGTCAGCCACGTTAATCTCTTTATAGTTAGGATTTACTGGGAACCATGGTTGACCATCTGTAAAGCCTGCGTTTTTTTCGTTATTCCATTGCATAGGCGTACGAGCATTGTCTCTGTTTTCCATTTTATATTTATCCAATAATTGATTGACGTCACCACCTTGTTCTTTAAAGATTTGATATTCATTTTTAACTGCCACATCGTTAAATGTTTCAATACTATCAAATGGATAATTTGTCATACCAATTTCTTGTCCTTGATATATAAATGGTGTACCTTGTTGTAAAAAATACACGACTGCGTGACTTGTAGCTGATTCATACCAATAATCTGTGTCATTCCCCCATGTTGACACACGTCTTGGTTGGTCATGATTTTCAATAAATAGTGCGTTCCAGCCTACGCCTTCTAGGCGTTTTTGCCATCGATTTAGTACATTTTTATATGCGCTGACATCAAATTGAGAATCTCCAGTACTCCAAAGTCCTAAATGTTCAAATTGGAAAATCATATTAAATTTACCATTTTTTTCTCCGACCCATTCATCAGCATCGTCAGGTGTCACACCATTAGCTTCACCAACAGTCATAATATCATAGTTAGACAATGATTGATCTTTCATTTCTTGTAACCAATCTTGGATACCGGGTTGATTCATATCGACGTCAAATGCAGGTGCGTATGTTTTACCATTTGGTACAGGTAAATCACCTGCTTCAAACGTTTTCTTAATATGTGTAATTGCATCCACTCTGAACCCATCAATACCCTTATCAAACCACCAATTCATCATATCGAATACAGCTTTTCTAACGTCTTTATTATTCCAATTTAAATCTGGTTGTTTTTTACTAAACAAATGGAAATAATATTGACCTGTTTTGGCATCATATTCCCATGTTGAACCATTAAAAATACTTTCCCAGTTATTAGGTTCCGAGCCATCAGGTTTTGGATCTTCCCAAATATACCAGTCACGTTTAGGATTATCTTTACTTGATCTTGATTCGATAAACCATGGATGTTCATCAGAAGTATGATTTACAACTAAATCTAGTATTAATTTCATTCCACGTTGATGAACACCTTCTAACAATTGATCAAAGTCATTCATTGTACCAAATTCGGCCATAATCGCTTGATAGTCACTTATATCATAGCCATTGTCATCATTTGGAGATTTGTACATTGGACTCAACCAAATTACATCTATACCTAAATCTTTTAAGTAATCTAATTTTTCAATCACACCGGGTAAATCCCCTATACCATCGTTGTTACTATCATTAAAACTTCTCGGATAAACTTGATATGCAACGGCTTCTTTCCACCAATTTTTAGTCATCTTAAGTACACCTCTAATATATATTGTTAATTAATGAAACCGGTTTCTTTATCAATTATTTTATCGATAAAATGAGCGAGGGTCAAAATTTTTGATGTGAAAATAAAATAAAATAACTTAAAAAAACGCCTTACACTTTCGTGTAAGACGTTTTAAATCAAATATGAGTATTACTCTTCAACCCATTGTGTATGGAACACACCTTCACGGTCTTTACGTTCATAAGTATGTGCGCCGAAATAGTCACGTTGAGCTTGAATAAGATTTGCTGGTAAATCTTCAGAACGATAACTATCATAATAGTTCACACTGGCAGAGAATCCTGGTGTTGGTACACCGTTTTTAACGCCTGTTGCTACAACATCTCTTAACGCATCTTGGTAATCTGTAACAATATTTTTGAAATATGGATCTAATAATAAGTTTTCAAGTTCAGGATTATTATCATAAGCATCTTTAATTTTTTGTAAGAATTGTGCACGAATGATACAACCTTCACGCCATATCATTGCAAGCTCACCTAATTTTAAGTTCCATTCGTGGTCTTCGCTTGCTTTTCTCATTTGAGCAAAGCCTTGAGCGTATGAACAAATCTTACTCATATATAATGCTTTTCTGATTTTTTCTAAGAATTCTTCTTTATTACCATCAAATGATGCTTGCGGTCCATTTAATGATTTAGAGGCATTAACACGTTCTGCTTTAATTGATGAAATGAAACGTGCAAATACTGATTCAGTGATAATTGTTAATGGAATTCCTAATTCTAAAGCATTAATAGAAATCCATTTACCTGTACCTTTTTGACCAGCAGTATCTAATATTTTTTCTACTAATGGTTCGTTGTTTTCATCTAGTTTAGTGAAAATATCGCCAGTAATTTCTATTAAGTAACTTTCAAGTTCTCCAGCATTCCAGTCTTTGAAAGTTTGAGAAATTTCAGTATGACTCATACTTAATAAGTCTTTCATCATTGCATAACTTTCTGCAATTAATTGCATATCTGCGTATTCAATACCGTTATGAACCATTTTTACATAATGGCCTGCACCATTTGGTCCAATGTAAGTTACGCAAGATGCACCATCTTGAGCTTTTGCTGCAATGGCATCTAAGATATCACTGACTTTATTATAAGCAGCTTCTTGACCACCAGGCATTAAAGAAGGACCAGTTAAAGCACCTACTTCACCACCTGAAACGCCCATACCGATGAAATTAACGCCACTTTCAGCTAATGCTTTATTTCGACGAATTGTATCTTGATAGTTTGTATTACCACCATCAATTAAAATATCATCATCATCTAATAAAGGTAATAAACCATCTATTGTTGCATCAGTAGCAGGACCAGCTTTAACCATTAATAAAATTTTACGGGGTTTTTCTAATGAATTAACAAATTCTTCTAAAGAATATGTTGGGTGGATACTTTTACCTTTTGATTCTTCCACCATTTCATCCGTTTTTTGTCTAGAACGATTATAAACAGATACACTATAACCACGTGATTCAATATTCCATGCAAGGTTTTTACCCATTACGGCTAAACCTACTACACCTATTTGTTGTGTCATATTACTTACCTCTCTTATTCGAATATTTCATTCATATTGTATCACAAAATGTGTACGTACTTCACTAAATTGGCCACGCTATTCTGCAACGAGCTCAATAATTTTTAAGACTTGACTAGTTAACATATTAAGATCTTTGACGGCAATTCTTTCACTTGTTGTATGGATATTTTCATAACCAACGCCTAAAATAACAGAAGGAATGCCATACGTATTAATGATACTACCATCTGAACCACCACCAGAGATTACTGTATCTCCTTTAAGACCTAGAGCAACTGCACTTTCTTTAGCTATTTTAGTCACTAATGCATCGTCCTCAATCTTAAATCCAGGATAGCTTTTTTCTATATCTACACGCGCTTGACCACCTAAATCTTTAGCGGTTTGTTCAAAGGTTTCTTTCATGTGTTGAACTTGTTTTTCAATACTTTGATCATTATGTGAGCGTGCCTCTGCTTCAATAACTACTTCGTCAGCTACAATGTTTGTTGCTGAGCCACCATGAAATTTCCCTATATTCGCAGTAGTTAATTCATCAATTTGACCTAGATGCATTTTGCTAATTGCTTTAGCAGCTATATTGATTGCACTAATACCTTCATTTGGTGTACTAGCATGTGCAGTTTTCCCATTAATTGTAGTATTAATCTTCATCTGAGTTGGTGCTCCGACAACAGTCGTACCAACCTCAACACTTGCATCAATAGCATATCCAAAGTCAGCATCTAATAAAGAGGTATCCAGAACTTGAGCGCCTAATAGACCTGATTCCTCCCCTACAGTAATCACAAATTGAATTTGTCCATGAGTTAAGTGTTGTTCATTAATAGTAGTAATTGCTTCAATAATAGCTGCTAGACCTGCTTTATCATCAGAACCCAAAATGGTCGAACCATCTGAATATATGTAACCATCTTCTGCCACATGAGGTTTGATATCAAGGCCTGGAACTACAGTATCCATATGACTTGTAAAATATAATTTAGGTACATCTTTATTTGAAATATTACTTGGCATCGTACAAATGAGATTGTTTGCCCCCAGACCATCTGTTTGACTTGCTTGGTCTTCTTCAACTTTTAAACCCAGTGATTCAAATTTTTCTTTTAAAATTGGTTGAATTTTCTCTTCATTACCTGTTTCTGAATTTATTTTTACTAAATCTAAAAATGTATTTAAGAGACGTTCTTTATTCATCGTCGTCATTCCCCCTTATTCATATAACTCCAGTTTAACTGAATTCTGAATATATCAAAAATAAATTGATTGCAATTCGGAATTAAATCATATAATGTTAATCTATACCTAGATTTTGTATTATGAATGACGTCTTAAATACGTTTTTATGTAATTGGAGGAACATCATATGACGAATAAAGTATTACGTGTAATTATAGTAGTGATGTTAGTAGCGGTAGTATTAGCCCTACTACTTACAAGTTTAGTCCCAATGTTGAACTAATCTTTGATATACTTAAAAAGCCAGAGGCATCTCTAATCGATGTCTCTGGCTTTTTTTACTTAAATTTTTTAAGCATAATTTTTAATTTCACTATGCAATTTTAATGATCCAAATTGAGATTTAATATTTAAATACTCTTCTAATTCATTTAATAATTGAATAATATTTGCGCGCGAATTTAAAGCTTGGTGTGAAGTAGGCAACGGTAATTCATCTAAAGATAATCTTATTTCATACAGTGAATGTAATCGTAAAGCAGTATAATCATTACTATTAACATTACTACCTATTTCAGAAAGTAATTGTGAAATACGATCTAATATTGGATCTTTAGTTTGTATATTTTCTATTAAAAATTTCATTCTTTTTAATAAATCTACTTGCTCTTCGCGCATATCAAAATAATGATAATATGAATTTTCATTTCTTACAAAGTGATTCTTAACATCTCTAAATGCTAGTGATTTAGCTTTTCTAAGGTTTAATGCAAGAGGCTCAAAAGTGATATTGAGTTTATGGTTATCCTGTTTACATGCATTTTCAAAAGCTATAAAAACGTCAGTAATTTGATGTTCTATATCATTTTTAAAGTGTTTTAAAGTTTTGTCTAAACTTGGCATAATCAAATTCATTATAAAGGCAATGCCGAGTCCAACAATTAACAACATCATTTCATTAAGAATCAGATGTCCATTGATTGCTTTAGCATTAAAAACGTGGAGTAATATTACACAACTTGTAATTACACCTTCTTGAGCATTTAATACAACTGTTAATGGAATAAATAATAATACAATTAATCCTAGCACGACGGCATGTTGTCCTAGTATTGAAAATATTGCTGATCCTAAAAATAGGATTAACAAACATGATACTAAGCGAGAGACAATCGCCGTTAGTGAATGCATTTTAGTATGTTTGATACAAAGTACAACAAGTATTGCACTTGAAGCATAGTTATCGAGGCCCAAAAGCTTACAAATTATAACACCTAATGTCATTCCTACTGCTGTCTTGAGTGTTCTAAATCCAATCTTATAAGGATTTAACTTGAGCATCTGACTATGACCTCTTATCTTTCTTCACAATATTGATCGAATAGGTTTTGTAATTGATTAATCACATTCATTACATCATGACCTTCAATTTGATGACGTTCAATCATCTCAGTAATCTTACCATCTTTAATCAGTGCGAATGAAGGACTTGATGGTGCATAACCTTCAAAATAATCTCTAGCTTGTTGCGTTGCTTCTTTGTCTTGTCCTGCAAATACAGTTACTAATCGATCTGGTAATTTATCATAATGTAGAGCATGTGCAGCTGCTGGACGTGCAATGCCACCTGCACAACCACAAACAGAGTTAACCATAACAAGTGTTGTACCATCTTGTTTTAATACTTTATCAACGTCTTCAGCTGACGTTAGTTGTTCATAACCAGCATCTTCAATTTCGTTTCTTGCTTGGTCTACGACACCGTTCATATATAAATCAAAGTTTAAATCCATAAGTTAGAATCACCTTTCGTTATTAATTTAACTGTCTTTATTTTACTAATTAAACGTTGATACTTCAACATGAATGATTATTGAAAATAAAATAGACATAAATACTTTCATCAATATAAAAGTATTTATGTCTATGAATAAAAAGTGTAATTAATATATACTAGTGTTCTCTACTGTGTATTGTTCTACGCGTTGTTTTATATGATTCATGAATTGGCCAGTTTGTAACCCATCTAAGATACGGTGGTCGATGGATATACAGAGATTAACCATACTTCGTATCGCTATCATATCATCGATAACTACAGGTTTTTTAACAACTGATTCAACTTGTAAAATAGCTGCTTGTGGATGGTTAATGATACCCATTGAAGATACAGAACCAAATGAACCTGTATTATTTACAGTAAATGTGCCACCTTGCATATCCTCTTGAGTTAATTGATTGTTTCTTGCTTTTTGAGCAAGTTCATTAATCTCACGAGCGATACCTTTAATTGATTTTTCATCAGCATGCTTAATGACTGGCACATACAATTTATTTTCATGTGCAACTGCAATGGAAATATTGATATCTTTATGAATGATAATTTCACTGCCATTCCAACTACTATTTAACATTGGGTAAGCTTTTAAAGCTTTTGCGACTGCTTTAACAAAGAAAGCAAAGAATGTAAGGTTATAGCCTTCATTATTTTTAAAGCTATTTTTATGATAGTTTCTAGTTTTAACTAAATTAGTAGCGTCAGCTTCAATCATCATCCAACCGTGTGGTATTTCAGTAGCGCTTGTTACCATGTTATTGGCAATCGCTTTTCGCACACCATTAACAGGTATCGTACTTTGGTCACCGGTCCATTGATGTTGTGCATCGTTTGACTCAGTTGTTACTTGTGGTTGAGCATTAGCAGATGATTGTGAAGTGTTAGTCTGTGTTGGATGTGAATCTGCTGCATTGATAAATGCTAAGATATCTTTTTTAGTTACCCTGCCTTCGAATCCAGTTCCGGGAACTTGTGATAAATCAATTTGATTTTCAGAAGCTAATTTAAATACTACAGGTGAAAAACGACCATTATTTTTAGGCTGAGTCTCATTTTGAAGTTGAGTAGTATGTTGATCTTTTTTGGATGTCTCTTCTTTTACATTCTGCTTTTGAGCGTTTGACGCATTTTGTTTATCGTCATTTGAATTTATTTCTGAAGAGTTTTCTTCAGGTGAATCAATTTTACAAATAACTGTATCGATTTCTACAGTTTCGCCTTCACTTACAGTTAATTCTGTAATCGTACCTGAAACGGTAGATGGTACTTCAGCCGTTACTTTATCTGTAATTACTTCACATAGTGGATCATATTCATCGACATGGTCACCTACAGATACTAGCCATTGCTCAATTGTACCTTCATGAACACTCTCGCCTAATTTTGGCATTTTAATATCCAATGTAAAGCCTCCTTAAAATTCTGCGAGTTCACGCATTTTTGCCTGTATTTTCTCAGGGTTCATCATTAATTCATTTTCTAAAACTGGTGAGAATGGCATTGAAGGAACATCAGCACCAGCTAAGCGCATAATCGGTGCATCTAATTCGAATAAGCAGTTTTCAGCGATAATAGCGGATACTTCTGACATAATGCTACCTTCTAAATTATCTTCAGTAACTAATAATACTTTTCCTGTCTTTTTAGCACGTTCGATAATAGTATCTTTATCTAACGGATAAACAGTTCTTAAGTCAACTACTTCAACGTTGATACCATCTTCTGCAAGAATATCAGCAACTTGTAGACAATAATTAACCATCAATCCATAACAAAATACTGTTATGTCATCGCCTTGACGTTTCACATCAGCTTTACCTAATGGAACTGTGTAGTAATCTTCTGGTACTTCTTCTTTTAAGAAGCGATATGCTTTTTTATGTTCAAAGTAAAGCACTGGATCGTTAGATTCTATTGAAGATAAAAGTAATCCTTTAGCGTCATATGGTGATGATGGAATAACAATCGTTAATCCCGGTGTTGAAGCAAAGATACTTTCAATACTTTGTGAATGATATAAGCCACCATGCACGCCACCACCAAATGGTGCTCTAATTGTAATTGGACATTGCCAATCGTTATTAGAACGATAACGCATTTTGGCTGCTTCACTAATAATCTGATTTGTCGCTGGTAAAATAAAATCTGCGAATTGTATTTCGGCAATAGGACGTTTGCCTAACATAGCTGCACCTATTGCAGTACCGACTATATTTGATTCAGCTAATGGTGTATCAATGACGCGTTCTTTACCATATTTACTTTGTAAACCTAAAGTAGCACCAAATACGCCACCTTTTTTACCAACGTCTTCACCAAGAATAAAAGTATTTTGGTCTTTTTCCATTGCTAAGTCTTGTGCTTGGCGAATGGCATCTAAGTAAGATAGCTTAGTCATGATTGATACTCCCTTCTTCTTCATAAACATAGGCATAAGCTTCTTCGACTGAAGGATATGGTGCTTCTTCTGCAGCTTTTGTAGCATGATTAATGATATCTTTATGTTCTTGTTCTATTTCAGTTAACCAAGCATCGTCAATGATACCTAAATCCAACAAATGATTTTTAAAGCGGATATTACAATCAGCTTCTTTTAAGCCGTCACGTTCTTCTTGCGTTCTATATTTATCATCATCGTCTGATGAATGTGCTGTCATACGAGTTGTGATTGCTTCAATTAACGTAGCACCTTCTCCATTAAGTGCTCTCTTTCTTGATTCTTTCATAGCTTTATACATTGCGATTGGATCATTACCATCAACTTGTACACCTTCCATGCCATAACCAATGGCACGATCTGATAAATTTTTAGCTGCATATTGTAATGAATCTGGTACTGAAATCGCATATTTATTATTAATAATGACACACACAAAAGGTAATTGATGTACGCCAGCAAAGTTCAAACCTTCATGAAAGTCTCCTTGGTTAGAACTACCTTCACCAACTGTTGCAGTAGCGATATTGGGCTTTTTATCCATTTTTAATGCTAATGCTGCACCAACTGAATGTGGAATTTGAGTTGCTACTGGAGAACTTTGGGATAAAATACCCTTTTTTCTATGACTATAATGAGATGGCATTTGTTTACCACCTGAGTTAATATCGTCCCTTTTACCAAAAGAAGCTAACATAGTATCGAGAGGCTTCATACCCATGTATGTTACAAAAGCTAAATCTCTATAATATGGAGATGAAATATCACCTTGTTCCATAGCATAGGCCATACCTATTTGAGTTGCTTCTTGACCTTGACCACTGACAACAAAAGGAATTTTACCGGCTCTATTGAGCAACCAAAGTCTTTCGTCTAATTTACGTCCAAGATCCATCCATTTATACATATTTTTTAGGTCTTCTTCTGTAAGGCCTGCTGACTTATAGTCAATCATGTTATTTCCTCCTATTTAAACGTGAATTGCTCGATTTTCAATTTTTAGGCCAAGTTCCATCAATACTTCAGAAAGAGATGGATGAGCATGAGTAGTTAAACCTAATTCTAATGATGAGCCATTCATAAATTGTAATAATGATACTTCATTGATTAATTCAGTTACGTGTGGGCCAATCATATTGATTCCAATGATTTCATCTTGATCTTGATCAACAATCACTTCACAAAAGCCATTTTGAGGGCCAGTAGATTCTATCATTGCTTTACCAATTGCTTTAAATGAAACTTTATAATTTTTAGCATTGATATTGTCCTGCTTAGCTTGTTCTAAGTTTTTACCTATTGAAGCTATTTCTGGATAAGTATAAATACATTTGGGCATTAAATTATAATTGATAGGTATTGGTGATTCGTCAAACATATGTTCAACTGCTGTGATACCTTCTTTTGAACCTACATGTGCTAACTGCAATTTACCAATACAATCACCTGCGGCATATATATGCTTATCTTCTGTTTGTTGGTATTGATTAGTGATAATATGACCTGATTGAGTCGTTTTCACTTTTGTATTTTGTAATCCTATATCAGACGTATTTGGTTTACGGCCGACTGATAACAAAATTTTATCTACAACGATTTGTTGATCATTGATATGAAGCGTTGCACCATTATTATCTTTGTTAACCTTTACACTTTGATCATCTAAGACAACATTTTCGAAGAATTTTGTTCCGCGATTTTCTAATTCTCGTTTAATTGTTTTGGCAATTTGAGTACTTTCATTTGGTAGAATGCGTTCATTAGCTTCAATAACAGTCACAGCAACACCTAAATCCGTTAAATATGAAGCGAATTCTAAACCAATGACACCACCGCCAATAATTGCGATACTATCTGGCAATATATCCATATTTAAAATATCATCACTAGATAAAATGACGTTATGATCAAATTTTAAGAATGGTAAAGATTGTGGCACAGAACCAGTAGCAATAAGTACGAATTGATTTGGAATCATTTCGTTTTCTCCATCTTCAAATTCTACCGATATCGTACCACTTTGTGGAGAAAATATAGATTCTCCTAGTATGCGCCCAGTACCGTTAAATACATCAATGTGATTCTGTTTCATTAAATGCTGAACACCTTGATACATTTGATTAACGATTTCATCTTTTCTTTCTAAAATGCGCTCATAATTCAAATTATACTCTGGAACATCAATACCAAATTGTTTCGCATTCTTTATAGTATGGACTACTTTTGCAGATTTTAATAATGATTTGGTAGGAATACATCCTTTATGTAAACACGTACCTCCTAATAGCGATCTTTCGACAATAGCAACTGTTTTGCCTAATTGTGAAGCACGTATTGCCGCTACATATCCTGCAGTACCTCCACCTAATACAACTAAATCATATTGCTTTTCAGACATATGCTTACTCCTAACTATATGTATAGAGAACATTAATAAAACTATGTTTATTAAAAATTCTCTGATAATTAAAGGTTATCTTTCTTTTCATCTTCAAAATTAATCAATACTATAATATTTTACATCAGTTAAAACATTTTCGAAATTCTAAATACTTCATTTTTTTGTATAAAAAGTGACTATTCAATACAACTGGAAAATTTACAGACTAACGAAACATCATTACTTAACTTAAGATTAATTATTAATGATGTTTTACTTAATTTAAATTAATACATTATTTCCTTTGATTCTGAGCTATCATTTCTTTTGCATTCTCTCTCGTTAAATCTGTAACACTAGCGCCAGAAATCATACGAGCTACTTCATCAATTCGATCATCATTTTCAAGTTCTTTAACTTGTGTTGTTGTTCGGTCTTCTGTTGTATGTTTAGAAATAAGTAAATGATGATCACTCATTGTTGCAACTTGAGGTAAATGTGAGATACATATTACTTGAATATATTCAGCGATATCACGCATTTTCTCAGCCATTTTTTGAGCTGCTTGACCTGAAACGCCTGAATCAACTTCATCGAATAATATAGCTGTTTGTCCTCTAGATTGAACAAATATACTTTTTAATGCGAGCATGATTCTAGATAGTTCCCCGCCTGAAGCTATTTTATTTAAGCTTTTTAGAGGTTCACCTTTATTTGGGCTGATTAAAAATTCTACAAATTCAATACCTTCAATATTCGGTTCATCAAGTGGTTTAAATGAAATTTCTAAATTGGCATCTTTCATTTGTAAATTTTGTATTTCTGATACAATATGGTCTCTTAATTCTCTAGCAACTTTCCGTCTTTTTTCTGATAATGATTTACCTACTTTAATTACTTGTTGGTATAAATCGTTAATCTCTTCACGTAGTTGTGATGTACTTTGTTCATAGTTTTCAATTTTATTGATTTCATTTTCAAGTTTGCCTTGATATGCAATCAACTCGGAAACATCCTTACCATATTTACGTTTTAAGTTATTAAGCAAGTTCATACGTGATTCAAGTTCATTAAGGACTTGTTCATCAAATTCAGTATTAGTCATTTCATCATAAAGTTCGTGTTTGGCATCTTCTAACGTATAGTAAAACTGATCTACTTCTTCTTTTAACGTTACATATTTATCAGGAACAATATCATTAATTTCATTTAAGAAATTGCTTAGTTCATAGAGTCGATCAGTAATTGCATTTTCATCTGTTAAAGTCAAATGTGCATTATTTAAAGCTAAACTTAGTTTTTCTGAGTTTTGAATTCTTTTAATATCTGATTCTAGTTGGTCGACTTCTCCCTCTTTTAAAGATGCTTCTGTCAATTCTTCTAATTGAAACTTCATTAAATCTAGTCTTTGTAGCAATGCTTGGTCAGCAGATTCTAATTCTTCGAGTTCTTTGCGTTTAGATTTATATTGATTAAAGACCTCGTGATATTGTGATAAAAGATCACTATATTGCTCACCAGCGTAATCATCGAGTAATTGTAAATGATATTTTTGTTTAAGTAATGATTGTGTTTCATGTTGCCCGTGGATATCTAAAAGTTCCTGCATTACTTTTCTTAAATCTTGTAATGTAATAGTTTGATTATTAATTCGACAGATACTTTTGCCAGAACTAAAAATTTCTCTTTTAACTAATAAAAAGTCTTCATCGATATCAATATTTAAATCTTGCAACACATGTATTGCATCTTTGCTATTATCAATATCGAATATACCTTCAATAATTGCTTTTTTCTCACCATGTCTAACATAATCTGATGACGCTCGCATACCGATAAGTTGTCCAATAGCATCGATAATGATTGATTTACCTGAACCTGTTTCACCACTTAAAACAGTTAAACCATCTGAAAATTGAATTTCTAATTCATCGATGATTGCAAATTGTTTTATTGATAAGGTTTGTAACATAAATTCATCGCATCCTTATAATAAATTGAAAATTCTTGTTTTGATTTCTTCACTCGCTTCATCATTTCGACAAATAATAAGGCAAGTATCATCACCACAAATTGTTCCTAACACTTCTTCCCAATCAATTTGGTCTAATATTGCACCTATGGATTGTGCATTACCTGGTAATGTTTTTAATACTAGTAGATTACCTGTACCTTCAATATTTACAAATGAATCCATCAAATATCTACCGAGTTTTTCAAGAGGATGATATTTACGATCATTAGGTAAACTATAAACATATTGGCCTGATGCGGCTGGTACTTTTATTAGTTGTAATTCTTTAATATCACGAGAGACAGTCGCCTGTGTCACATTTAATTCATATTCATTCAAACGTTTAACTAATTCATCTTGAGTTTCAATTTGTTCATTCGATATAATTTCTCTAATTTTTATATGTCTTACCGATTTTTTTGGCAAAATTAACACCTCTAGTTACGAATATTTATACAGTTATTTTAACATATGCATTTAGTTACTACTACTCATCACCCTTTTGAATAAGGATATAAAGTACGTTGAATAACTGCTAATATAGTTTTCTATGAATAATATATTACAAATAAATTAATCGTACTTTATATGCATTTTAATGATATTGATGAATATTTATTGTATAACAGCTTAGAATTTAATTTGAACATAAAACGAGGTTAACAAAAATTGAATGTAATTTCTGTTAACCTCTATCATATGAGTAATATTGTAAAATAAATAAAAATTAATGATCACGATGATAGAATAAATCTACAATGTCTCTTAAATTTGTAGTTTCATATTGATCACTTATGTTATCTAAACATTTGAGTGCTTCATTACGATGATAATTTAATTTATTCTCCGCACCGTCTTTATTCAATATAGAGACATAAGTACTTTTATCATTCTCTAAATCACTACCCACTTTTTTACCAAGCTTTTGTTCGTCACCATATATATCTAATAAATCGTCTTTGATTTGGAACATTAATCCAAGATGGTCACTAAATTCATTTAACATTGCAGATGTATGTTCATCAGTGTCGGCAATGTCAACTGCACTCATAATTGCAAAAGTAAGTAATGCACCTGTTTTTGTTCTATGAATAGATTCTAACGTTGAAATATCTATCTTTTTATCTTCACTCTGCATATCTAGTGTTTGTCCACCAACCATACCCAGATGTCCGCTAGCATATGCTAATCTTTGTAAGACTTTAACCTTTTTAGCATCACATAAAGCTGAATCGTAAGACACGAGTTCAAAGGCTTTAGTTAAAAGCGCATCACCAGCTAAAATGGCTTTCCATTCACCATATACTTTGTGGTTAGTTAGCTTGCCTCTGCGATAATCATCGTTATCCATGGCTGGAAGATCATCATGTATAAGTGAATATGTATGAATCATTTCTAAGGCCAAGGCGCTTTGCATGCCTTGACGATAATCTTCATTTAACATATCTAAAGTAAGTAGCAATAATACAGGTCTAATTCTTTTTCCACCTGCATTAAGAGAATAAAGCATACTTTCTTCTAAATTTGTATTTAGCGTAGACTCTGGTATTGATTTCTTAAGAGCATCATTAATTTCATTAATTAAATCATTCATTTGTAGTTTCATCATTATCCTGTTCCTCAGCTTCTTCTTGCATTAATTTATTTACCTTTTTCTCGGCATCTTTTAATGTTGAATCGCATGCTGTAGATAATTTCATTCCTCGTTGATATAAATCTAGAGATTCTTCTAATGATACGGTTTCATTATCTAATTTTTGTACAATGCTCTCAAGCTCTTGCATCATTTCTTCAAAGCTTTGTTTTTCTTTACTCATCATTACACCTTACTTTCTTAACAATGGCATCGATTTGACCATCTTTCATAGTTAAAACAATTTCATCATTTTCCGACATGTCTTTTGTACTTGTGACAACGTTATCTTCTTTGTTTACAATTGCGTATCCACGTAACATTGTATTGGTTGGGCTTAATTGATTCAGTTGTTCAATTTTTGATTTTAGTGCATTTTTGTATTGTGATAAATCGTTATTTATCTTTTGAGTTAGGCGTGATTTAAGTTGGCCATTCTGTTGTTGATTTCTAATAATAGAAGATTCGAGATGCTTAGGATTAAATCTTTGTTTCAAAATACTTAATTGATGTTGTTGCTGTTCTAACTTACTAGTCAACTTTTGGTTTAATTGCTTTTCAAGATCATCTCTTTTTTGAATTTGCTGATCATATAATAGAGATGGTTGCTTAAATTTGTAATACGAAGATAGATGTTCAAGATGCTTTTTATGTTGTTCCACATATTGCTTGATATGTCTAGTTAATGTGAATTGATATTGCTTAATTTGCTGTAATAATTCATACTGATCTGGCGTTGCCATCACTGCTGCTTGCGTTGGTGTAGCTGCTCTTACGTCAGCCACAAAATCACTTAATGTAAAATCGGTTTCGTGACCAACTGCTGATATAATTGGCGTTTGACATTCGAAAATGGCTTTAACAACTTCTTCTTCATTAAAGTTCCATAAATCTTCAATTGAGCCTCCACCGCGTCCAACAATAATGGTATCTACATCTAATTGATCTGCATATTTAATCTTTTCTATAATGTCAGCTTTGGCTTGTTGTCCTTGCACCAATGTACTAATTTGTATTTGTTCAACAAGGGGATAGCGACTATTAATTGTTGAATGTATATCTCTGATTGCTGCACCTGTACTAGCAGTAAGGACAGCAATTTTTTTTGGAAAACGAGGTATAGTTTTTTTATTACTATTATCAAAATAACCTTCTTTTGAAAGCTTTTTCTTTAATTCTTCCAATTTTTGATAGAGATTACCTATACCATCGAGTTGCATCTTATTTACATATATTTGATAGTTTCCTCTGCGCTCATATACAGATACACGTGCCTCTAATAGTACTTCATCACCCTCTTTAGGTTCGAAGTTGAGTTTAGAAGCACTACCTTTAAACATCATTGCACTAATTACACTTTCTTTATCTTTTACATTAAAGTATAAATGACCACTTGAATGTTTTTTAAAGTTAGATAATTCTCCTTTTATAAGAACGGACTGTAAATGTGGATCTTGATCAAATTTATATTTAATATATTTAGTTAATGTGGAAACTGTTAAGTAATCAGTCATATATATCACTCAATTTTATTAGTTTATGTTACTCAGTACGCCATTGATGAATTTATAATGATCATCATCGCTAAATTGTTTAGCTAACTCAACGGCTTCGTTTATGACTACTTTAGATGGTGTATCACTGTGCAATATTTCAAAAGTTGCCATGCGTAAGATGATACGGTCTGTTTTTAATAATCTTTCGAGTGACCAATCTTTGAGATATGGTTTGATTTTTTCATCTAATACAGGTTCGTGATCTTTAACACCAGTCACTAACCAATTAATGAAATCAAAGTCTAAATCTGGATAGTCATCTTTAATAAAGTTAATTGCTTCTTTGATAGTTAAATCAGTGTCTTTAATTTCTAATTGAAATAAAGTTTGAAAAGCTTGGACTCTTGATTCTTTACGACTCATAAATAACTCCTTCAAACGTTTTTATATAAGATTAGGTACTATTGAGATGTGTTTTTAATGATGATATCTCTAAACTAGTACCTAACTTAATTTATTATTTATTTTTCTACTACAATTTGGGTAATGTGAACATTAATTTGCTTTGGTTCAATTGCTGCCATTGTAGAAATTTGATTGAAAATAGCAGATTGAATTTGATTCGCTGTTTTAGAAATATTAATGCCGTGTTTTAAAGCACAATAAACATCGATATAAATACCATCTTCTCGAGCTTCAATTTTTAAATCTCTATTTAAATTTTTACGACTAATTTTTTCTAAGTTAGTATTTTTTAATTCTGCAAAATGTCCTGTAATGCCATCTACTTCTGAGGTAGCAATACTAGCAATAACAGATAAAACTTCTGGAGCAATTTCGATTTTGCCTAAATTTGTGTGAGAATAATCCGCAACATTGACCATTGTTTTAACCTCCTATTGGTTGTCATCAGCCATAATATTATATTTTTCTAAGAATTTAGTATTAAATTCACCACTTCTGAAGATATCATTTGTTAATAATTTTAAATGGAATGGAATCGTAGTATCTATTCCTAAAACCAAATATTCACTTAACGCTCTGATACCTGTCATGATTGCTTCATCTCTTGTCGACTCATGCACGATAAGTTTAGCAACCATCGAATCATAATATGGCGGAATTGTATAATTAGTATAACATGCAGATTCAATTCTGACTCCGAATCCACCTGGTGCTAAATATTGAGTGATTTTACCAGGAGATGGCATGAAATCTTTGTATGGATTCTCGGCGTTAATTCTAAATTCAATCGCATGTCCGTTAATTTTGATATCTTTTTGTTTAAATGGTAATGCCTCACCCATTGCGACTTTTAATTGTAATTTGACTAAGTCTACACCTGTAACCATTTCAGTAACAGGATGCTCAACTTGAATGCGGGTATTCATTTCCATGAAGTAGAATTGATCATCATTTAAATCATAAATAAATTCTATTGTTCCAGCATTTTCATAGTTTACAGCTTTAGCAGCTCTAATTGCTGCATTACCCATCTCTTGACGTGTTTCTTCAGATAAAATTGGTGAAGGTGCTTCTTCTACTAATTTTTGCATACGTCTTTGAATTGTACAGTCACGTTCATCTAAATGAATCACATTGCCATAACTGTCACCGATGATTTGAATTTCGATATGACGGAAATTTTCAATGAATTTTTCTAAATATAATCCACCATTACCAAATGCAGTTTCCGCTTCTTGTTGTGTCATTCGGTACCCTGTTTCAAGTTCTTTCTCATCTCGAGCTACACGTATACCTTTACCCCCACCACCAGCAGTGGCTTTAATAATGACAGGGTAACCAATTTTTTTAGCGACCTTTTTCGCATCGTCAATATTATGAACTAAACCTTCACTACCTGGAACAACAGGAACATTGGCTTTGATCATTTCCGCTTTAGCGACATCTTTAATACCCATTTTTTGAATAGATTCATGGCTAGGTCCGATAAATTTTAATTGGCATGCTTCACATAATTCAGCAAAGTCACCATTTTCAGCTAAGAAACCGTAACCTGGGTGGACACCATCGCATCCTGTTGATGTAGCAATTGATAAGATATTAGGGATATTTAAATATGAATCTTTAGACAGAGTTGGACCAACGCAATATGCTTCATCAGCAATTTGAGTATGTAAGGCGTCTTTGTCTCCTTCTGAATAAATAGCAACTGTTTGAATACCTAGCTCGTGGCAAGCTCTTATGATTCTAACTGCGATTTCACCACGATTTGCGATAAGTACTTTTTTCATTATTTCACCTTAAATAACGGTTGGCCATACTCTACCATTTGTCCGTCTTCTACTAATATTTCAACAATTTCACCTGAGATTTCTGCTTGGATTTCATTAAATAGTTTCATTGCTTCTAAAATACAAACAGTTGTGTCATTTGAGACTTTATCTCCAACTTGTACGTAAGCACCTTCTTCTGGTGATGGTGATTTGTAAAATGTACCAACCATTGGTGCATTAATTGTTTCATAATTGTCTGCCACTTCTTCTTGTGCTTGCGCATTATCACTGACTTGTGGTGCAGATTGAGCAACTTGAGGTTGAGCAATAGATGGTGCCGGTTGTTGTGCCACTTGTGGTGTAATAATTTCAGTTTCTTTTTCTTTTTTTAAGTTAACAACGCTACCTTTATTATCTTCAATGTTAATTTCTGTTAAGTTTGATTGATCAAGAATCTCTATTAATTCTTTTATTTCTTTAAAGTTCATAATTATTACTGACTCCTTCAGTTTGTTTTCATCTACCCGTCTATTTTACTTGAGACAACCTTTCAATTCAAGCATGATAAGATATCCTATATTTTGAAATGGACTTGTTGGCTTAAAATCATAGTATCAGGAGATAAACTAAGTCATGGCGTAATAGTCTAAATAACTAATTTAAAATAATAAACGTGATGACATGATAGTACATCATATCATCACGTTAGAGTTAAATTATGATTCGTTAAATATGTCTCTCAATACCCTTACAGCACGATTAATTTCTTGTGAACTAATGGTTAGTGGTGGCAATAATCGGATGACATTTTGACCGGCAGTTAAAATAATTAAACCACGTTCACGTGCTTTGACTACAAGTTGCGATAAGTCTAAATCAGTTTCAATACCGATCATTAATCCTTTACCACGTATGTCAATGATATGAGGATTGTCTACTAATGCATTATTTAATTTGAAGAATAATTCTTCTGATTTTTTTGAAACATGATTTAAAAAATGAGCTTTATTGATAATTTCTAATGTGACTTTTGCAGCTGTCATTGCAAGTTTGTTTCCGCCAAATGTAGACCCATGACTACCATAATCAAAGACATGCGATAGACGTCTCTTACCTAACATAGCGCCTACAGGAACGCCATTAGCAAGACCTTTTGCAGAAGTGACAATATCCGGCTCAATATCATAATGTTCGAAAGCGAAACATTTACCTGTTCGTCCAATGCCAGTTTGAACTTCATCAACGATTAATAAAATGTCATGTGCATGACACAGTTGACTTAATTGTTTGATAAAGGATGATTTAGCGACGTGAATGCCAGATTCTCCTTGAATAAGTTCAAGCATGATAGCTGCTGTATCTTTAGTAATTAGTGATTTCACACTATTGATGTCATTAAATTTTGCATAACTAAAGTGAGGAACTACATCTCCAAAGCCTGCTTTTATTTTTCCTTGACCTGTAGCAGACATTGCACCATATGTTCTGCCATGAAATGATTGATCAAAACATATAATTGATTGTTTGCCTGTATATTTACGTGCTAATTTAATAGCCGCCTCATTTGCTTCAGCACCGCTATTACAGAAATATACACAATAGTCATATTGACGTACTAATAATTGGGCCACATCTTCTTGTAGCGTATTTAAATATAAATTGGGAGTATGCCAAATTTGAGCAACCTGTTTCTCTAATTGTTCTTTAACGTATGGATGAAAACCTAAATTTGTTACACCGATGCCCGAAGAAAAATCGAGATATTTATTACCGTTTGTATCCAATAACTCATTTAATTCTGCTTTAACGAATTCGACATTTGCTCTTTTGTAATTTTGAAATAAGTAACTCATTTGATGTTCCCTTCTATGATTGTTCCTGTTAATAAATTATCTCCAATAATAACTTCTTGAACGCCGGACTTAACTGTTGATACGGCACTATTAATTTTAGGTATCATACCACCAGTAATAATATGGTTGTCGATTTTAGATTGCACGTGGTTAATATTTAATCTTTTTATCAAAGTTCCATGTTCTATCACACCTTTAACATCAGTCATTAATATTAATTTACGTGCTTTCATTGCGATAGCAATTGCTGTTGCTAAATGGTCGGCATTGATATTAATTAATTCACCATCTTGATGTGTACCGATAGAACTTATAACAGGAATCATATTTTGAATTAAATAATTTTGAATTGCATTTACGTTTACTTGTATATTTTTACCTACAGAGCCATAGTGTTGATAGTTCAAATAATCCGCTTGAATGATTGATAATTGATCTTCTCTTAATTGCTTCACATTTAAATTCGCTGCTTTTAAATCACTTGTTAATTTTTGACCGACATGATTAAACAAGGCATCTTTAATAATTGGTAAATCTTCCTTAGCAGTTACTCTCAATCCATCTTTTTTAACTGTAGGGTGATTTGCTTTCATCAATAGTGATTCAATAACATTACCGCCACCATGAACGATAATAATTTGATCATTTTGTTTAATCCAATTCTTTATCTGCATTATAGTGTTTTTACTTAAATGCTTTATGGCTATACCGCCCATTTTAATTACAATAATTTGATTCATTTTGTTACCTCTATGTTGTATATAATGCATTAATTTTTACGTAATCATAAGTTAAATCACAACCCCATGCAGTACCTGATTTATTACCTTGATGCATATTAATGTTGATATGAATGTCTTTATTTTTTAATTTATTGCGCATAGTTTCAGCATCAAAAGTGATTGGTGTTGAGCCAATCATGACGGGGATGTCTTCTATTAAGATATCAACGTTATTAATATCAAAGTTAGATTGGGTATAACCAATAGCTGCGAATATACGTCCCCAATTAGGATCTTCTCCATATATGGCTGATTTTACTAAATTTGAACCAACAACTGTCTTGGCTATCATTCTTGCAGATTTTTCATTTGTCATTTTATCTACTGTCACTTCAATTAATTTTGTAGCGCCTTCTCCATCTTTGGCAATTTGTATCGCTAGTGAACGCATAACATGTTCTAACATATTGCAAAATGTTTTGAATTCTTTAGTGTTTGGTAAAATTTCTTTATTATTAGCTACACCATTTGATAAAACTAGTACTAAATCATTAGTAGATGTATCCCCATCGATAGTAATTTGATTAAATGTTTTATCAATGTTAGTTTTTAGTGCTTCTTGTAAAGTTTCCGTAGAAATATTAGCATCACATGTAATAAAAGCTAGCATTGTAGCCATATTAGGATGTATCATACCTGAACCTTTGGCAACACCTGCCATGGTTACAGTTGTCTGGTCAAATTTTTCAGTTACGACACATGTTTTTGTATTTAAATCAGTAGTTAAGATTGCTTTTGCAAAATAATTCGCATTACCATCTTTGTTTAACTGTTGAATACCTTTTTTAATTTTAGACATTGGTAAACGTTGACCAATAATTCCTGTAGAAGCAACACAAATGAAATCTTGATTGATACCTAGCGTTTCTGATACTTGCTGTTGCATTGAAATGGCATCTTCCATACCCTTCTGTCCTGTACAAGCATTGGCTATGCCTGAGTTGGCAATCACGGCTTGAATTTTTCCAGTAGTTTGTATTGTTCTTTTATTTAAAATTAAAGGTGCTGCTTTGACTTTATTAGTAGTTTGAACATAAGCAACGCTTGATGGGCATTCTGACACAATCCATCCTAAATCTAATTTTCTTTTTTTAATTCCTACATGTATTCCATCTGCAGTGAAACCTTTTGGGCTTGCAATATTTCCTGTAATTTCTTTCATTTTATACTCCTCACTACACTAATGGAGGTACACTGCAAAGTCCTTCGGTTTCATCAAAACCAAACATAAGATTGATATTTTGTAGTGCTTGTCCAGAAGCGCCCTTGATTAAATTATCTAGTACTACCATAACCGTTAAAATATTTGTTTTATCATTATATTTAAATCCAATATTCACATAATTTGTTCCAACAACTTCATTTAATTGTGGCATGGTTCTTAGTATACGTATAAAAGGTTTATTCTTATAAATTAACTCATATGTTTCGGTAATCTGTTGAGCAAAAGTTGAACTTTTCAGTTTACAGTAAATTGTTGCTACAATGCCTCTATTTACAGGTATTAAAGAAGTAGAAAATTGAATATTCTGTAAATTGTGATCGTAGTGTTTTAACATTTGTATAATTTCAGGAATATGTTGATGTTCGTTTAATTTATAAGTTAAATAATTGTTATTTATATTTACAAAGTGACTAGCTGTTGTAGGATTTTTTCCTGCACCTGACAAGCCACTTTTAGCATCAATGATAATTGAGTCTAGTTGGATTAATTTGTTTTGTAACAAAGGAATAAGTGCCAGTTCAACTGCAGTTGCATAACATCCTGGGTTTGAAATAAATCGATGGTTCGAAGATGTATTAAATTCTGGCAAACAATAGGTGAACTGTTTTTGAATATCATTATTAACAGGTTCTTTTTTGTACCATAATTTATATTCATCTGAAGGTAATCTATGATCACCTGAAATATCGACAACTGGAAAATTTGAATTAACAAATTTTGAGGATAATTGACTAGCAATGCCGCTTGGCGTTGCGAATACAACTAGGTCGCTATGTTTCATAATTTCATCTGCATCAAATGGTTGTACAATCAAATCGCATATACCTTTTAAATGTGGATATAATTCTGAAATTGATTTACCAATTGATTGAGTGGCATGTATAGATGATACCTCAATATGATGATGATGATGTATAAGGCGTAGTAGCTCTAGCCCGGAATATCCAGTGATTCCTACAATACTTATGCGCATACTTAAACATCTTTTCGTATTTTTATACAATTTTATATTATAAAATACGAAAAATCAAGTGCACAATATAATAATTGGCTAGATACTCCTCAAATTCTTTGCATAAAAAAATACATAACTTACGTTGTCGTAAGTTATGTATTTATTGTTAAATTATTTTTTCTAAATTAACCTCTAGAAATGTAACTTCCATCACTAGTGTTGATAACAAGAATGTCACCTTCGTTTACAAATAAAGGTACATTAAGTGTGTAACCTGTTTCAACAGTAGCTGATTTAGTAGCGCCTGTTGCAGTATCACCTTTGATACCTGGCTCAGTTTCAGTTACTTGTAATTCTACTGTTTTTGGTAATTCTAATCCAATTACTTCTCCATCATATGATTGAATTTGTACTTCCATGTTGGCTTTTAAGTAATTTAATTCATCTTTTAAGTAGTCGCCTGGTAATTCTGTTTGGTCAAATGTTTCATTATCCATGAATACATGATTATCACCATCAGCGTATAAGTATTGCATGCGACGATTTTCAATCATTGCTTGTTCTACTTTTTCACCAGCTCTAAATGTTTTTTCTTGGATAGCACCCGTTCTTAAGTTACGTAGTTTTGAACGTACGAAAGCAGATCCTTTACCTGGTTTTACATGTTGGAAATCAATTACTTTCCAAATGCCATTATCTACAGAAATTGTTAAACCTGTTTTAAAATCATTTACTGAAATCATTCAGTTTCCTCCTCAATATACACGCTTATTTTAAAATAATAAGGTCTTTTGTGCATTTAGTAAAGACTTCACAACCATTTTCTGTCATCAAGATATCATCTTCAATTCGAACGCCACCTAAACCATCAACATATATACCTGGTTCAATAGTGACGCAATTATTTACTCGAAGTTGACCAGATGCATTTTTAGATAGTAATGGACCTTCGTGTATGTCTAAACCAATACCATGACCTAATGAATGGCCAAATTCCTCACCATATCCATGTGCTTCAATAAAATCTCGGGAAAGTGCATCAGCTTCTTTTACTGTCATACCCGGTTTGATTTCATTGAGCGCTTTTTGTTGTGCTTTTAATACTATATCATAAATTTCTTTCATTTTAGGATTTGGTTCACCTATTGCAAAAGTTCTTGTGATATCTGAACAATAACCTTTATAGTATGCACCAAAATCTAATGTAACCATATCACCTTGCTCAATAATTTTATCACTTGCAACACCGTGTGGTAAAGCGCCTCGATGACCAGATGCTACTATTGTATCAAAAGATGGTCCATCTGCACCTAAATGTAACATTTTACTTTCTAGTTCGGCTTTTACTTCGCGTTCAGTCATACCTGTTTTCACAATTGATAAAATATAATCATAGGTTTCATCAACAATTTGAGCTGCTTTTTTGATTATTTCAATTTCTGTATTTGATTTTACTTCTCTGATTTTTTCAATAGCATCAGAAATACTGATTAATGTGATCATGCCTTTACTTAATTCTATATAAGTATCATAACTTACTTTATGACCTTCAAATCCTACGTTACTTAAGCCCTCTTCTTTTAATATTGATTTTATTTCAGATATTAAATCAGATTTTCTATTTATAATCTCAAACTCTGAAGCTTGTTCTTTTGCTTGTTCGATGTATCTAAAGTCTGTGATTAAATATTGATGGTTTGGAGTAATAATTAAAGCGCCACTTGTACCTGTGAATTCAGATAAATATCTTCTATTAAAATCTGAAAGAATAACAACTGCGTCTAGTTTTTTTTGTTGTAAAAGTTGGTGTACTTGTTCTAATTTGTTCATAGAATCCCCTCCGAATCTTGTATAACGTTTGTACATTTTATATGAATACATTAAAATGATAGCATAATCAATAAATAATATAATAGTTTTTAGTTTAGGGAGATAATCATGAAGAGATATATAATCGTGATTGGCGCATCTTGTTTATTAGCTGGTTGTGGTAGTCAAAATCTTGCACCACTCGAAGATAAAACTACAAAACTAAGAGATGACAATCATCAATTAAAATTAGACATTCAACAATTAAATCAAGACATTAGTAATCAAAAGTCGACGATTGCAGGATTACAAAAAGATAAAGAGAATGGCAAACAAACAGCAGATAATAAGAAAAAAGAGAAAAATCTAAAGGCGAGTTCTACGTATTATGACAAAGTAGCAAGTGCAGTTGATAAGTATAATGACATTAAACCTGATGTAACTAAAAATAAAGGTAGTCAATCTATCCAAAAGAAATTATCGACGATAACTTCTGATTTAGATGATGCATATAATACGTATAATTCTGATATCGATGAAGATTCGATGACTAGTGAAGATAAACAAACTAAAAAAAATATTAGCAGTTTAAATAAAGATATTACTGCTGCCTTTGATAAGATTGAGACAGGATATCAAGAAAAAGATAAAAAGAAAATTGATAAAGGACAGCAAAAATTATCTACTATACAAACAGATGCAAATTAGAATTAGGTGAATTTCAATGAAAAATATTTGGTTTTATATTGTGTTAGCTATTGCAGCATTTGGTTTAATTATGAATTTAGATGTGTTTCTATTTTCAATCGTTAGAATGTTGATTAGCTTTGCAATTTTAGTATTAATCATATATCTTATATATTATTTCTTCTTCCTAACAGAAGAACAGCGTAAATATAAAAGAGCACAACGTAAGTATCGTAAACGTAAATAATAATCAAATTAAAATAAAGCAGTAGTCATCTTTATCAAATTGATATGAATGACTACTGCTTTATGTTTTAATTAAATATCATTTTCTATAAGTCCAGTCATCTGAACGGAATTTTTCTTCCAATGCTTTGACTTCTTCTAACTGTGCATCAGTTAAAGTTAATGGTTTAAATTCAATCTGTAATCCCTTTTTGAATCCATCTTCGAAAGCTTTTTCCATCTCATTCAAAGTAATATGTTGTTCTGAAATGTCATTGATAGCTACTGCTTTGTCTACAAATGCTTCTTTCATTTTAGCTTTTAAGCGATCATGCTTGAAAATGAACAAATCAAATAGTTCATCGATATCTATATCTTGTAAAATAGAACCATGTTGAAGAATGACCCCTTTTTGACGTGTTTGAGCACTACCTGCTATTTTACGGCCTTCGACAACAAGTTCATACCAACTTGGTGCATCAAAACATACAGAACTACGTGGTTGCTTTAACTTCTCTCTTTCTTCTTTCGAACGAGGAACAGCAAAATAAGTATCGAAACCTAAGTTTTTGAATCCTTCCAATAACCCTTGTGAAATAACTCTATAAGCTTCTGTAATCGTCGATGGCATTTTAGGATGTGATTCAGGTACTATAACACTATAAGTCAACTCTTTATCATGTAACACGCCTCTACCACCAGTTTGACGTCTTACTAGTCCATAGCCCTTTTCCTTCACTTTTTCGATATCAATTTCTTTAGTTAATCGTTGAAAGTAGCCAATTGATAATGTCGCTGGGTCCCAAGTGTAGAAACGAATGACAGGATCAATTTCACCTCTAGATACGAAATTAAGTAATGCTTCATCCATTGCCATATTATAATATGGATCGTGACTACCAGTATTAATAAAGTTCCATGTTTCTGTCATGATTAAAATCCCCCATTAATGTATGCTTAGTAACAAAATTTGCTATTTTGCTTATTAATTTTGAATAAATTATTAAAACATCTGTGATATCATAAAAATATTTTGATAATTTGTTCTAACAGTCTTATAATTATAATATCGGTAAATTAGGGAGGATGCAACATGAGTATCTCTTTGTATATTGCAATTATTATATTAGTTATAATAATTGGTTATATGGTCGTTCAACAAATTCTTAATAAACGAGCTGTCACAGAATTAGACCAAAATGATTTTCACAAAGGCTTACGTAAAGCACAAGTGGTTGATGTTAGAGAAAAAGTTGACTATGATTATGGTCACATCAATGGCGCACGAAATATTCCAATTACTATGTTTAAACAAAGATTCCAAGGTCTAAGAAAAGACCAACCCATTTATCTTTGTGATGCAAATGGTATTGCAAGTTATCGTGCTGCTCGTATGTTAAGAAAAAATGGCTATACAGATCTTTATATGCTTAAAGGCGGCTATAAAAAATGGACTGGTAAAATCAAGTCCAAAAAATAGTTAGGTTAGCCTAGATTAATGTTTATGTATTATGAGTGAAATGTTTAAGACAAATAAATGTCTTATTCTTTTCACTCATTTTTTATGAAAAAACATTCCTCTACAGTTAAATGAGTAGAGGAATGTTTAGATTGTGTATTATTTTTCAGCATGTAAGTTTTCAAATTTAAGAATTGGTTTTCTTGCTGCTGTCGTTTCATCTAATCTGTCGATAATAGTAGTATGAGGTGCTTCGAGTACTTTATCTGGATCATCTTTCGCCTCATTAGCAATTTGAATTAACGTATCAGCAAAATGATCTAAAGTTTCTTTAGATTCTGTTTCAGTAGGTTCAATCATCATACCTTCTTCAACATTTAATGGGAAGTAAATTGTAGGTGGATGTACGCCAAAATCTAATAAACGTTTAGCCATATCTAAAGTTCTTACCCCATATTGCTTTTGTTTAATTCCACTTAAGACAAATTCATGTTTACAGTATTGTTTATATGGAATTTCAAAATGATCTGTTAATCGTGCTTTAAGATAATTAGCATTTAATACTGCCGCTTCAGAAACTTCTTTTAATCCTTGAGCACCCATTGTTCTAATATAAGTATATGCTCTTAAATAGATGCCAAAGTTACCGTAAAATGGTTTTACTCGTCCAATTGAGTTTTTAATATCATTATCATATTTAAAATAATCATTTTCTTTTATAACCATTGGTTTAGGTAAGTAACTAGCTAATTCTTTAACAACACCGACAGGACCTGAACCTGGGCCGCCTCCACCATGTGGGCCAGTAAATGTTTTATGAAGATTTAAATGGACAGCATCGAAGCCCATATCACCAGGACGAACTTTATCCATGATAGCATTTAGGTTTGCACCATCGTAGTATAATAGTCCTCCTGCTTCATGAACAATTTCTCTGATTTCCATAATATTCTTTTCAAAAATACCTAAAGTATTTGGGTTTGTTAACATGATAGCTGCAGTATTTTCATTAACAACACGTTTTAAGTCATCAATATCTACTTCGCCACGTTCATTTGATTTAACGGTTACAGATTTAAAGCCAGCAAATGATGCTGAAGCAGGGTTTGTACCATGTGCTGAGTCAGGAACAATAACTTCATCACGATGTCCCTCTCCATTATTTTGATGATACGCTTTGAAAATCATTAATGCAGTCCATTCACCGTGTGCACCAGCAGCTGGTTGAAGCGTCACTTCATCCATACCTGTAATTTCTTTAAGTTCTTCTTGTAAATTATATATAATTTCAAGAGAACCTTGGATTTGATTTTCATCTTGTAATGGGTGTGCTTCACTAAAGCCAGGAATTCTTGCAACTTTTTCATTAATTTTAGGATTGTATTTCATAGTACATGATCCTAATGGATAGAATCCTGAGTCTACACCAAAGTTTTTATTAGATAATTCTGTATAGTGACGAACTAAATCTAATTCTGCTACTTCAGGAAATTCAGCTTTTTCTTTTCTAATAAATTTATCATCTAAAATTGATTCAAATGATTTATTGTTAATATCGCTTTGCGGTAAAGAATAGGCATATCTTCCTTCTTTAGATCTTTCAAAAATAAGTGGGCTTGATTTACTTACCATTAATTTCACCAGCTTTCTTAACAAATGTATCAATCTCACCTTTTGTTCTTAATTCAGTAACAGCTATTAGCATATGATTTTCAAACTCATTAGAAACAGCACTTAAATCGAAGCCACCAATAATATCTTCTTGAGCTAATGCTTTATTAACTTCACTGATTGATTGATTAAATTCAACAACGAATTCATTAAATGATGTACCTTCTAAGACATTGAATCCAGCTTCTTTAAATGCTTGTTTAGCATAATTTGCATGTTCAAAGTTTTGCACAGCAATATCATAAACACCTTGTTTACCTAAAGCAGACATTGCGATTGATGAAGCTAATGCATTTAGAGCTTGGTTAGAGCAAATATTTGAAGTCGCTTTATCGCGGCGAATATGTTGTTCACGTGCTTGTAACGTGAGAACGAATCCTCTGTTTCCTTCATTATCTTGTGTTTGACCAACTAGTCTGCCTGGTACTTTACGCATTAATTTTTTAGTCGTTGCAAAATAACCGCAGTGCGGTCCACCGAATTGTGCTGGGATACCGAATGGTTGTGTGTCACCTACTACAATATCAGCTCCAAATGAACCAGGAGGTGTTAATAAACCTAATGCTAATGGATTTGCATACACGATAAATAATGCTTTTTTACCTTCAATAAAGCTTTGAATTTTTTCTAGGTCTTCAATTGAACCAAAGAAGTTAGGATATTGCACGGCAACTGCTGCAGTATCATCATCTACAGCTTGTTCTAATTTTTCTAAATCAGTAATCGTACCGTCTAAATCAATTTCTACAACTTCGAATTCTTCACGCGTTTTAGCGTATGTGTTTAATACTTGTAATGCTTGATAATGTAATCCTTTTGATACAACAATTTTATTTTTCTTAGTATGACTGTATGCTAAAATACAAGCTTCTGCAAAACTAGTCATACCATCATACATTGATGAATTTGCTACATCCATATTAGTTAGTTCGCAAATTAATGTTTGGAACTCAAAAATGGCTTGCAATTCCCCTTGAGAAATCTCAGGTTGATATGGTGTATAAGCAGTGTAAAATTCAGATCTAGAGATCATTGCATCTACAACTGATGGTGCATAATGATCATAAACGCCCGCACCTAGGAAAGAAGTATGTGTTTCTTTAGTAATATTTTTACTTGCTACTTTGTTTAGTCGTTTTAGTAAAGTAGTTTCTGCTTCTCCACTAGCTATTCCTAAATCTCTATTTAATAAAATATCAGAAGGTACATCTCCAAATAATTCATTAATGGATTTAGCACCAATAGTGTCTAACATGTCTTGCTTATCTTGATCAGTTAACGGAATATAACGATGACTCAACTTGTCCACCCCTTTGTTCTATTTTTCGATTTGATTTTTCTTAACGATTTTAGCTTTTACCTGTCTTTTACGAACTTGTACTAATAACTCTCTACCCATTTCAAATGCGTCTCTATTGATAATAGCTAATGCAATTGATTTATCAGATGAAGGAGATTTTGTTCCTGAAGTTACTTCTCCAATTTGATTACCATCTAAGTCTAGTACTTCATAGCCAGTTCTAGCGATACCTTTATCTAAAAGTTCTAAACCAACCGTTCTTCTAGATGATCCATTTTCCTTTTGGTCTTTTAAAACAGATTTACCAATAAAGTCTTCTTCAATTAATGGTTTTGCAGCAAATGCGATACCACCTTCATATGGTGTAATTGATTCTGTTAAATCTTGACCATGTAAAGGAAGACCTGCTTCTAATCTTAGAGTATCTCTAGCTCCTAGACCACATGGTGTTACGTCATATTCTAGTAATCCTTCCCAGATAGCTACTGTATCATTGGCATCACAATAAATTTCAAAGCCATCTTCGCCAGTGTAACCAGATTGAGAAAGAATAACATTTTTATTGAATAATTGAACATCTTTTTTAAATTCAAACATTCCCATTTCAGAAATATCAATATCTACTAATTTTTGCATTAAGTCTCTAGCTTTAGGACCTTGAAGTGCTAATTGGCCATATTGTTCAGATACATTTTTAACTTCAACATCAAAAGATTTAGCATGTTTTTCAATCCATTTAAAGTCTTTATCAGTATTGGCAGCATTAACCACTAATAAATAGTTATCATCTGCTAGTTTATATGTAACCAAGTCGTCAATAATGCCACCTTCTTCATTACATAATGCAGTATATAGTGCTTTAGAATCTGTTAAATTATTAGTGTCATTGGATAAAATATATTGTACGAAAGATTTAGCATCATTACCTTGAATTTGAATTTCTCCCATATGACTTACATCGAACAATCCAATTTCATATCTAACTGCGTTGTGTTCTTCCTTGATACTTGAGAATTGAACAGGCATTGCCCATCCACCAAATTCTACAATTTTAGCACCACTGTCTACGTAATTTTGATATAATGGCGTCTTTTTTAACTCACTTGTCATTTGAAAACCCCCTATATTTATTTAAAAACAGGATAGCAAAAGCTTGCTACCCTGTTTAAATATTTTTTCCAGGAACGCGTTACAGTATTATCCTTTTGCCTGAGAGTTTCGTAATAAAATTACTTGCACCTTCGGCGATAAAAAGTTATCTTTTTATGCTCTCTAATACTGATCAATCGCTACTTAATAAAGTTGTTATTTCTTGATAAATTTCAGATACATTTTGGTTACTATTCACTTTCATGAATGCGATTTCATTATATCTTGAAATCCTTGATAAATACAAGTTTTTTAGTTGTTCTAGGGACTTATTATTCGCATTAGGGCGATGAGGATCATTCACTATTCTATTAAAGACAATCTCTATATCACAATCTAACCATATGACTTGTTTCTGATTTTTTAATAGATCCAATGAAGCAGAATTTTCAATTATTCCACCGCCAGTAGATATGATATCAAATTGATTGATACATTCACTTAAATATTTAAATTCTAATTTTCTAAAGTAAGATTCTCCTCTTTCCTTAAATATTTGAGGAATAGTTATATTTTCTCTTTTTTCAATATAGTCATCTAAATCTACATAGCTTAGATGTAATTGATTCATCAAATATTGACCTACTGTTGTTTTACCGGTTCCCATGAACCCTATTAGAATGATTGGTATTTCTAGATTTTTCAACAACATCAACCTCTATAAGCTTATTAACGATAACTTCTTTATATATTTTTTCTAAGTTATGTGTTGTCTTTAATTTTAAACTATATTGAGTTATATAAAAAGATATAATTGTTAAATATATAGAAAAAATAATCATCAAGAATGGACTGATAAATGCTTTTTGTTTATAAATATAATGTTTTGAATTGAGAATAATTCGTATTTCCTACCTTCAGAATGATTTTGGTGATATTATTGTTCGTCTTTATAATTTTAACCATACTTACTTGGTTCAGCAATGTAATGTTGCCTTTACCATTTATTTGTTTATATATTTTATTGTTTTTGAAAATATATTCTATATTCTTCTCTTTATTGATTAAGTGTAAGGTATGTCTTTCTTTAATGATGGGGTTAATTGCACCTTCTTTTTGTTCTTTTAAAAAGTCACTATGAAAAAATTCATATTCTATTGAACTATTTTCTAAAGCTATCTGTTTATATTGACCAATCATTTTGATAGTTAATGGTACGGAAGTTAGTAGAATTGTAGTTATCATTAATGAAAAAATCATTTCAATAAATGTAAAACTTGGTAGTTTATTTTTTAATACAATAGTGCTTTTTATTTTGGTTGTTTGTGGTACAAATTTCCTCATTAGATAATTTAATTGTAAAATCATCTATATTAACCCCTTGCTTCAAATGATTTAAATCAAATTTATTTAAGCTTACAATGATTATTTTTTGCATCTCGATATTATCTATCTGATTTTGATAATTAATCAGTAAATGATTAATCATTTCAATAAATGTTAAGGTGATTATGCTCATGATAAAAAATGCAAATAAGCTATCCAGCATTAAACTGCTCTTTAATTTATAATTTGGTATACCTTATTCGTCCTTTCTCAATATGAAATATAACTTTATATATTGAATGTTTCATTTTAATGTCTAGCGAACCAAAATGATTAATATTACCATTTTTATCAAAGGTAATTTGGTTTATTTTTGTAATTTTACGATCTTTCCATCTCTTATTTTTATTTGATATTTATTACCGTGTTCTTCTATAACTTTAATGTTAGAAGACTGATTATAAAATATTAAAGTGATTGATTGTTTTTCGCTAATTGCTTTTGATTTTATATAATTTATTTGAGTGATGAGTTGATTGATATTCATGTCATCATTGCTCTTTGATATCGTTAATAGATTTTTACTACTTATAGTACATACCAATAAAATCGACAAAATAAATAACACCATTAACATTTCTATAAAATTGTACGCTTTAATTTGCAACTGCTTCGTCATTACTTATTGAAATTGTTTCACCTGTTTTACAACTTCTTTGATTCTCTTTAATATATCCTTCTGTAATTAAATCCTGTATAGTATTAGGATTTCTATTATGCTTTAGTGTATAAGCTTCAATTTGGCTATTTATCATTTTAACTTGTGCATCGCAACCGGTTGATTGTATATGAGCCGTTTGTTTGGCAATGTTAGGAATAATTAAAATAAGTAATAAACTTATTATTAATAATACTAATAGCATCTCGATTAAGGTGAAAGCTTTAGTTTTAAGTGAGTAGTCGTTTTTTTTCATTATTTCACACCTCTAATTTATTGATTGCAACATATCGAACATTGGTAGCATGATAGATAAATACAAAGAAACAATAAATATACCTAACATTAGAAATATTATGGGTTGGATGAATTTGATATGTCGCTTTGCCAATATTTCAAATTGATGTACTAGTATTTGACTATACAGTGTTAATTCAATATCAAGTTTTCCACTCTTTTCACCTTGTTCTATGAACTTGATCAAATCATTTTCGTAGCATCTTAATTGCTTTAAAATATTAGGAAGTTTTTCACCTTGATTGGACTGCTTTAAAATTATTTCGCCTAAATATTTGTGGAATTGATTACTATTCGGTTGTTGAAAGATTTCTACGATGAGCTGTAGATTAATTCCATTACGATAAAAATGAGCAAGTTCAGTAGATAATTGATATGTCTTTAAAATTTTATAGTAGCTTTTTATTATAGGTAGATTGCTCATTAAATGAATTTGTTTTATTATTGGCATTTTTCTATAACTAATATGAAAGATGATAAAAATAACTAAAATAAAACAACTGAGAAATAAAATGAAATAAGGAAGTCCTGAAATAAATGAGGAAAGTACTAATTGGAGTGATGATAATTCAATATTCATTGTTTGATAAAGATCTTTGAATTGAGGTATTACTGTAATATTTAAGATTAGTAAGATAAGAAAAAATATAAATATTAATACGACGGGGTAATGAATCGTTTTAATGACACTTTGTTTAACTTGAATTTGCTTTTTTAAAAAAAGGATTGATTCATTTAGTATTGCCTCTAAATTTCCAAATTTTTCAGCAAGATATATTTGAGTAATGATATCATTAGCATAATCTAAATATTGAAATATTTCATAGCAGTGCGCACCATTTTCTATTTTAGCCATAAGTTCCATTTGAGTTTTAGTGCCTTTATATTTAAAATGCAAGTTCAAAAATTTAAAAGATTCGTATAATGTGAATCCATTAGTTAATAATTGATATAATCGTTGCATTAAATCTAACTGTTCGCCTTTAGTTAAACATTTACGCCTTGATTGATTAAATATATTTATCAGCAATTGTTTCACATATAATACCCTCTTTAGTCATATCATCGAGTTTTGAAGATAAACGTTTAAATGATCTAGGCATTGTTTGATTATGTTCAAAAAAGTAATTGATTTGATTTTTAAACATAAGTTCACATACTAATTGGCGTTGTTGACTAGATTTGGTTATTAATCGTTGGTTAGATATTAAATTGATAGCTTGTGATAGTTCTTGAATCGTAATACCCATTTCTAATAATCTCAATAACGCCCCCTTACAATCATTAGCATGTAATGTACTTAATACTAAATGGCCACTCAAGCTAGCTTGAAATACATACTTTGCTATTTCTGCATCTCTGATTTCTCCAATTAAAATGACATCTGGGTCACATCGAAGTATTGCTTTAAATGAACTTGCATAAGTGATACCAGCCTTAGTATTTACTGAGATTTGAGTAATGCCTTTTAAAATTTGTTCTACAGGATCTTCTATAGATATCACATTAAGATTCAGTTCTTTTTGAGCATACATAACCATTTGATACATGAGTGTGCTTTTACCAGAACCAGTAGGTCCTGTAAAAAGTAGTAATCCTTGTTTCTTATTCATTAAATGTTTAAAATCATTAAATTCATATGTTTCCTTTTTATTTTGAAAATATTGAGGAACGATTCTAATTACACAACTTTCACTGCCGATTGATAATGGGAGAGTTGAAATACGTAAGTAATAAACTGACCTTAATTTATAAGTGTAACGCCCACTTTGAGCAATTTGCTGTGTCGACACATCCAATCCTGCTTGGAATTTCATAAAAACGAGTAGTTTACGGTAAACCCCTATATCAAGTGTTTCGTAGGGTGTTAAAGTATCATTCACTCTGAATTTTATATGAACATAATGTTCCATTGGAATAAAATGTACGTCACTTGCTTTATATACTATGGCTTTATTAATTATCTCTTGAAATAATATTTTCAAAAAAACACCTCCTACATTTATTAACGTAAGAGGTGTTAAATTTACTTTAATTTACTTTAGCCATTTAAAAATGGATTCAATTGTTCATCGTCGACTGTAGTATAAGGTCCATGACCTGGGAATAATGGTAAATCACCTTCTAATTCAAATAATTTATCTTTGATAGAATCAACAAGTGTTTCATAATCACCTTTATATAAATCAGTTCTACCAATACCATTATTAAATAAAGTATCACCTACAACTGCAAATTCATCAAATACAAATGATAAACTTCCTGGTGAGTGTCCCGGAGTATGCAATACATTAAATGTAAAATCCCCAATTTGTGCTGGGCCTTCATTAAGGGCTTCAGGTTTAGCTTGACTAATTACTTGTGGCATACCATATTGTTTAAATTTTGATGCACCATTTTTTTCAGGATCATTTAAGAAGTCAAACTCTTCTTTATGCATATATACTGGTACGTTGTATTTGTTTATAATATCGTCTAAAGCACCAATATGATCATAATGTGCATGAGTAAGTATGATTGCTTCTAAAGGTTTATTGATTTGATTTAACTTTTTAACAATTTTATCTGTTTCACTAGATGGATCCACAAGTAATACCTTTTTGTCATTTTCTATAAAGTACGTATTAGTATCTACTAACCCCAAAGTTAAACTAGAGATTCTCATAATTTACTCCCCACCATTATCTAAATGTTTTTGTACAGATTTTAACTTATCATTCATTTTTCTTGATTTATCTCTGCGATCGTCAATTCTGATATTCGTACAAACTCTATCTAAACCTTTATCAAATGGTAATTCATGAATCGCTTGTACTACTTCAAATAAATCTTTTAAATCGCCTTCGATAAGTGTGTTCATAGGTGTTAATTGGTAATCTATTTTGCCTTGTTCTTTATATTCTTTTAATTTTGTTTGAATCTCAGCAATGTACTTACTAACACTTGGTCCCTCAGTACCTACTGGAATGACTACAACGTCAACAATTGCCATTATTTCACATCCTCTTTATCTAAAATGTATGTTTTAATTAAGCCAGCTGCGCCAGTGATACCTGCATCATTTCCTAACTCTGCTTGAACAATTTCAGTATCTTGTTGTGCAGGTGTAAATGTTAAGTTTCTATATTCAGTTTTGATATTTTCTACTAAGATTAAGCCTGCTGTAGACATGCCGCCACCTAAAACAATGTATTTCGGATTACTAGTAACACTTAAAATACTACATAAGTATGCAATATAATTAGCTACTTTTTCAGTAATGAAAATACAGAATTGGTCTCCTTCTTTAGCTGCGTCAAATACTGCTTTAGCTGTTACTTTATTATCTTTAATGAGTTGTAGGATTGATGATTTAAAAGTTAATTTTGGATAATAGAAATTAACTAGATTAACAACGCCTGTAGCTGAGGCAACTGTTTCTATACAACCGGATTTACCACAATTACATTTGAATCGTTGATCAAAGTCAGCTCTGAAGTGTCCTATTTCAGCACCTGAACCATTATGACCATGTACCAACTCTCCATTAGAAATAATTCCGCCACCAAGGCCTGTACCTAATGTGATTGTAACAACATCATCAGCACCTTTACCTGCACCTTTATGCTTTTCACCTAATGCTGCAACGTTAGCGTCGTTATCTACATAAACTGGACAATCTATGAAACTTTGATAAATTTCAGTTACGTTTACGCTATCTTCCCAGTGTAAATTTACCGCACCATTGACAACACCAGTTTCAAAGTCAACTGGGCCAGGGACACCGATTCCCACACCAATCACATTTGACATTTCATAACCTAGTTCAGCTACCTTTTCTTTAAATGATTCATGTATATTTTTTAAAAGTAATTTTCCTGTATGATCAGTTGTATCTGTATGGATTGACCATTTTTCAATACGGTCGAGATTAGTATTAAATATACCTAATTTACAAGTAGTCCCACCAATATCTGCAGCTAAAATAATTTTCGTCATTTATGTTCATTCCTTCTTTGGTTTATTATCATTATACATTTAAGATATTCATCTTTTGTTAATAACTCAAAATGGTATAAAGATTTGATTTCTTGTAACATCATTTCATACATATCTTGTGGATCTTTGAAATAGATGATATATCCATATTTTTTTAATAACTGTAAAACATCATAGAAATTATTAAGTTTACGAGTCACTTTTTTTACTCAACTCTTTTTCTAAATTTTTATATTGAGAATTATTAGGATTAGCTTTTACTGCTTTCTTAATATATTTTATAGCCTTATCATTATCTTTTAATGAACGATTGGCAATTGCCATTTCATAATTTAATATACCGGAATTAGGAAAGTATCTTAATCCGCGTTCCCAGTCTGCCATAGCCTCAGCTTTAGAACTTTTAGTAGCAGTGATTAATCCACTTAAGTAATATGTTTGATCATCTGCATAATCTTTTTTAATAGATTGGTTAACAATTTTTTTGGCTTCATCATAATGTCCCGATAACATTTGATCACGTATTAATTTGTCATAGATATTATCTTCTTTAATACTAAATATTCTAATTTGCATTGCCACAAAAAGAACCAGTAAAGTAATCAATAATATCCAAAATATATTACGGTTTACGTTGAAATAATAGCCAATTAAAGTGATTAGTAGTCCACCAACAAATCCACCTAAGTGAGCCATGACATTAATATTTGACATGAATAATGATAGACCAATCAAAATGACTAAAGCAATTAATAATTGACCAATTACTTTTTTATCAAATGTTTTACTTAAATATAAAATGGCAAAAATCGAACCTATTAGTCCGAAAATTGCGCCACTAGCACCAACAGAAATCGTTGTTGTATTAAAAGACAATGATACGAAATTACCGAAAATGCCAGCAAATAAATAAATAGCTAACATCTTCCAGGATCCTAACACTGATTCTACTATTTTACCAAAAATGTAAAGTGATAACATATTCATCAAAATATGTTCAAAATTATAGTGTAGAAACATTGATGTGACTAATCGATACCATTCACCATGAACTACATTAAAATGTACTAAGCCACCTACATCTAGTAATTTTATATCAGAAAAGCGGTTGAAATAAAGTATCATACATAACCATAAGGCAACATTCGATATAATTAATATATATGTAATGGGTGAAAAACGTTGCATATGTTTATCTAAAATATTGTTTGAGAGTACTTTATTTCTATATGAGACTGACGTTTTTTTAGAATCATTACGCTTAAATAATTTAGTTAAAATAACATTTGGCAATACACGTTCTAAATCTCTATCCTCTTTAATAATCTTAAATTTTAACTTTAAAGGATATGTTTCGTCTAATGAATCTGTTGTTAACGTTTTGTCTGTAAAATAATAAAATTGAAATGATGTAGGTTTATATCCAACAAGCACCTCAATCTGTTCTTGATTTTCAATAATTTTACTTTTATCAAAACGTATTTCTTGTGTTGAGGTAACATAATTTGAAAATATGACTATACTCTTCTTTTTTTTATTACTTAACCATATTTCTTGATCATCTTTTTCTCTACTTATAACATCATAATTTAAATATCTAATCCAGTAATAAATGGTTTTCCAAAATTGCTTTTTTATGTTCATTTTTGCCTCCACTTGTGGCCATTATAAATAATTAACTCATCTACAGGTTGATCGTGTTCATCTGGTTTAAAATCAATTAATTGAAAATCATATAATAAGCTAATTGTATTCGGTTTAAATTTAGAAAGAAAACGATCATAGAAACCGCCCCCGTATCCTATTCTGTATCCATCGCTTTTAAATCCGACACCAGGAACGACAACTAAATCTAATTGATTTGATGTATTAGTATTTGATATAGAATGATAGATACCTTTTTCATCACGTTCTATTTCATTCAAATCTAGTAGTTGTTTAAAAGTCATGATTTTGGATTTGTAGTCTACTTCAGGAACAAATATTTTTTTATGATCTTTCAGTGATTGTTGAATGATTTTATATGTATTCACTTCATGTGGTAAGGATAGTACTATACCAATAGATGTTGCCTCTTGATATGATTGAGATTTTAAAAACTGATTAGCTAACCAATCATCAGCAATATCTTTTTCAGTATTAGAATGTTTTTTCATTGTGGTTAAAATAGACGATCTTATCTCTTTTTTATTCATTTTTCCACCTACTTTTACTATCCCATATTATAACGTTTATGTAATTTTATGTCATTAAGTTGAATCGTATAATAGTAATTACAATTATTATATTGAAACTATTGTTCAAAATTCTGTAGAATGATTGTCAAAATTAAAATCATGTTTAAGAATCGATTTAAAAAATAAAAGACGGAATCTAAATTTAGATTTCCGTCTTTTTGTATTGAATATTTGTTTAGTTAAATAATTTAATTATTTAGTTTCACGGTGTAAAGTTTGTTTATTATCACGTGCACAGTATTTTTTCATTTCAATACGTTCTGGGTTTGTTCTTTTGTTTTTTGTAGAGATGTAGTTTCTTTCACCACATTCTGTACAAGCTAATGTAACGTTAACGCGCATGATTATTCCTCCTTACCTTTTCTAAATACGACCTTTACATTATACCAATTAGTTGATTAAATGCAAAGTAAATTTTAAGAATCAATAGTAATACTTTTGAAATTATTACTAAATAGAATTAAATGTAACGACTATTTTTCTGTACTATCACCATTTTTATCTTTATCTTTAAAGTAATAATTAATGACATCTCTTCCTAAATCTCCACCATTTAACCAAGGTGGCGGTACAGGTTGATTCGTATATACGATTGAGAAAGCCAGTTTTGGATCTTTAATTGGTGCATAACCAACATACGTTGAATTTACTCTTGGTTCTCCATCTTGGAAGACCTCTGCTGTTCCTGTCTTACCTGCTGATGGTACTACGGTATCTTTGAAACTAGCATATCCTGTCCCATCTTTTTCATTAAAGGCCATTTTAAAGCCATCTTGAACTTCATCAATTTCTTTTTGAGAATTATTGACTTTATTTAATACATTTCCTTTAACTTTTCGTTTTACTGGACCTAATTCATCTTTATTTGTTGCATCATGTATAGATAGTCCAATATGAGGCTGAATTCTATAACCATTATTAGCAATAGTTGAAACATATTGTGATAGTTGTAAAGGTGTATACGTATCATACTGACCAATTGATAGGTCTAGGTAATTCCCTGGATTATTTGTTAATGGTTCAATTTGACCATTTGTTTCATTTGGTAAATCGATACCTGTTTTAACACCTAGTCCAACTTGATTTAACCCTTTACGAAGTTTTTGACCTGCCATTGAGATATCACTTGGTAATGGCATACCTGAATAATATGGATCTCCTGCTAATTTCAACGCTGTTTTAAACATATAAACGTTAGATGAATGCATTAACGCTTCTTTATCGTTAATAGTTACACGTCCGTTTTTATTAAAGTAAGAACGTTTTGTTAATCCACCTTGGAATTTTAATGGTTCATCGACCATTTGTTCTCCAACTTTAATAGCATTATTTTGATAACCAGCAAGTAACGTTCCGCCTTTAACAGAGGAACCTACAGCAAATTGTGCTGTGAAGTTTCCGATATCATAATCCGTTAATTTACCATTTTTACTAATTTGTTTGCCTGCCATAGCTAATATATCCCCATTTTTAGGGTCTTGAACAACAATCATTGCATTGTCCATGTCTTTAGCACCTTGACTACGCAATTTTGCAATTTGTTTATCTAAAAGAGACTCAACTTTTTTCTGTAAGTCAATATCAATTGTTAATTGTAAATCATGACCTCTTGAACCTGGATTAATGACTTCAGAATTGATGACTTTACCAGATTTATCTGTTGTATACTTCATTTGTTTCTTTTTACCACGAAGTACATCTTCATATTGATATTCTAGGTATGATTTACCTACTCGGTCATTTCGTGAATAACCTTTAGATAAATATTGCTCAGTTAGTTCTTTTGGTAAACCTTCTGTTGACGTAGAAACATCACCAAATATACCTCTAAGTGTGTCTTTATAAGGATATTTTCTATCCCAATCCATAGATGTATTAACACCTGGTAGTTTAGATAATTGTTGTGACACTGCTGCATATTCTTTTTCTGTAACATCTTCATTTTTAATTATTTGAGGGTCTAAAGTACTACCCGCATTCATTTCACGGTAAATAGCTAATATTTGTAAATCTTTTTTTGATAATTCACTTAATTGCTTTTTACCAATTTTTTTTCGTTGTTGTTCATCATATTGTTCCTGAGAAATGCTGCCATCTTCTAACATAGACTGCTCTTTTTTCATTAAGTCTTTCGCTTTTTGGGGATGTAAAGTAACCCAAAAATCTTTTTTATCTCTATCAGTAATTTTGTCTGTATCCATATTAATTAATGAAGATAACTTTTTAGCGGTTTCGAGCATCTCTTTTTGTGATGTTTTACGCCCTCTTGTATATGTAATAGCCATCTTAGATGCATTGTCTACTAAGACCTTACCATTACGGTCTACAATGCGTCCTCTAGGTACAGATTCATTCACGGTAATATTTTCATCATTTTTAATTAATTGTTTATAATGTGAACCTTGTGCAATCTGTAGATAACCAAGTCTTAATACCATAATTGCAAAAATAAACACAACTAATCCAAAGATAAAATTAATTCTTCGATTCATGGTGTTTCTTACTTTTTCATCATTTGATTTTTCCTTTAATCTTTTAAGCAAAACAACCTACCTCTATTCAAAGTATCTCTTTAAAATGATATATGAAAATCAAAAATTTTTCTATCATTTTGATAAAAAAAGAGTCTGGAAAACTATTAAAGTTCCAGACTCGATAAAATACTGTTAAATTATTTAGCAGCGTTGTATAATTCGTCAACTTTTTCCCAGTTAACAACATTCCAGAAAGCACTGATATAATCTGGACGTTTGTTTTGATATTTAAGGTAATAAGCATGTTCCCAAACATCTAAGCCAAGGATAGGTGTTTTACCTTCAGTTAATGGGTTATCTTGGTTTGGAGTTGTAACGATTTCTAATTGACCATTATTAACAACTAACCAAGCCCAACCTGAGCCAAAGCGAGCTGCAGCTTTGTCAGCGAATTCTTTTTTGAATTCATCTAAAGAACCCCATTGTTCTTTAATTTTATCTACTACTTCACCTTTTTCTTCTGAATTAGGTGTTAATAATTCCCAGAATAATGAGTGGTTTAAGTGACCGCCACCGTTATTTCTAACTGCAGTTTGAATATCTGAAGGTACACTATCTAAGTTAGCTACAATTTCTTCAATTGATTTAGCTTCTAAGTCAGTACCTTCTACTGCTGCGTTTAATTTTGTTACATAAGTGTTGTGGTGTTTATCATGGTGAATCTCCATAGTTTCTTTATCGATGTGTGGTTCTAATGCGTCAAATGCATATGGTAATTTTGGTAATTCAAATGCCATAAATAATCATCCTCCTAAAATGTCTGTAATTTCATCATAACAAGCAGTCACATTTTCGACAATAAATGTGCTTACTTATGTGCTGCTAATTATCTTTACAATTATTATATATCTCAAAATAGCTTTATTTAAACATTAAACCGGAATAAAACATACATATTAATCTATTTCATACTAATGAAGTATACTTTTTGAGAAAATTTGTGTACTTTCACATTAAATAAAAAGATGGAATCACTTAGACTTAACTCTTAAGCCCATTTGTCATTCCATCTTAAAATTAAGATATCATTTATTTAGCTATCTTTTGACATTTTTCACAAATACCATAAACTTCAAGTTTATGTGTATGAATATCGACATTCGGTAAATATTGTTTTACTTGATCAATTGGACAAAAGTCGATGACTTTTGTATCACCACATTTTTCACAGATAAAGTGATGATGGTGATGATTAGTACAAGCAATTCTAAACTTCATTTCGCCATCTAATTCAGTACTTTCAATAATGGCTAAATCTTTAAATAAATGAAGATTTCGATAAATAGTATCAAATGAAATACCTGGATAATCTTTATCCATTACTTGTTGTATATATTTAGCGTTAATGTATTTATCTTCTTTAACAAAAATATTGAGCATATCGTTACGTTTATCTGTATATTTCAAACCGTTTTCTTTTAAAATTTTAATTGCATCACTAGTATTCATATTTACGATCTCCCTTTTGTGACTTTGATTTTAATTTTTGATAAGTCATCGTTATCATTAGCATAATGACTAATAGTACTACAATCACGCCACCAGGCGAAATATTGATATAAAAAGCTACAACAAGTCCTAATATGACTGAAAGTTCACCAATAATAATACTTAGTACAATTAATTGTTTAAATCCTTTAGTCCAACGCATTGCAATTGCTACAGGTAATGTGATTAAAGCACTGACTAATAATATTCCAACTACTCTCATAGACGCAGAAATAACCATTGCAACTATGACAATAAATAAAAACTGGATCCATTTTGGAATACCTATCACTTTACTATATTCTTCATCGAAAGATAAAATAAATAATTCTTTGTAAAATAATGAAATAAATAATAATACTAAAATAGTAATGAAAATGATAGTTGTTAAATCACTTAAGTTTACTGCACTGATAGAGCCAAATAATAAGCCTACAATTTCTTGGTTAAATCCATCAGCCAATGAGATAAAAATAGCACTTAATGCGATACCTGCACTCATAATAATTGGAATTGCGATTTCCTGATAATTTGTATAAGATGTGCGCAATTTTTCAATTAATAATGCACCTATAATAGCAAATAATATACCAAACCACATTGGGTTAATTAAAGTTAATGCAGGTATTACTGTAATCACAAACATGCCAAATGATATTCCACCTAATGTAACATGGCTCAAAGCATCAGCAATTAGTGAAAGCCTTCGTACTACTATAAAAGCACCAATTAAAGGTGCAATAAAACCTATTAAGATACCACTAATTAAGGAGTATCTCATAAAATCAAAATTTAATAATGCATCTATCATGAGTTACACTCCTCAAAATTATTTCTGATTAGATATATAGATAGTAAAACTAATATTAATTACAACATTCTCTATTGTGTTGATGATCAACAAATTGAATCGGATGACCATATATTTTAGAAATTTCAACTTCGTCCAGAGATTTAAAATCTTCTGTTGTACCATGAAAATGCAAATGTTTATTTAAACATGCCACTTCAGTAGCTGTATCAGCAACTACACCAATATCATGAGTGACTAAAATTATAGTGATGCCTTCTTTTTTTAAGCGATCTAGTGTTTCATAAAACTCATTTACGTGTTTAGCATCAATTCCATTAGTAGGTTCATCCAAAACCAACACACTCGGATTAGAAATTAAAGCACGTGCAATGAGAACACGCTGTTGTTGACCACCTGATAGCTCTGCAATATTTTTATGAAATAAATGTGAAATATTCAATCGTTCTAATACATGTTCAACTTGTTTTACATCATTTTGGTTAAAACGTTGGAAGAGTTTTTTTGTTTTAGTTAGTCCACTAAGAACCACTTCTTTAACGCTTGCTGGAAAACCGGCAGTAAATGAAGAAGCCTTTTGTGAAACATAACTAATTTTCAACGAAGATTTATTATTTTTTATTGGATGTCCATCAATAAAGATTTCTCCAGATTGTAAAGGTAATAAACCTAAAATGATTTTTAAAAGAGTGGATTTTCCGGCACCATTTGGGCCTACTATTGCTAAAAACTCGCCTTTATTAATTTTAATATTTATATTTTCAAGTACTTGTTTATGATCAAAATAATAATCAATGTTTTTGAGTTCAAATACTGGTGTTGTCATTTTTTCACCTCATTTTATACTATACATCTTGATATACCTAATGTAAATAGTAATGTTTACGACTAAACTGGCGCTACAGAATAATCTGTAACGCCAGTTTAGATATTTATTGATTTAAAATTTTATCTTTTAAATTTGGATCAAATGTTTGTGATTTTAACATTTCAATTTCATGTTTATATGGAGGCTTTTTATTTTTTTTATCTTCACCAACATATGGTGTTTCTAAAATTTTAGGTATATCTTTAAATGTATCATGATGTACTACATAATTGAGTGTATCAAAGCCGATGTGACCAAATCCGATATTCTCATGTCTATCTTTATGAGCACCCTGTTCGTTTTTACTATCATTGACGTGAACAACTTTTATTCTATCTACACCAATAATTTTGTCAAATTCATTTAATACCCCATCAAAATCTTCTTTAATGTTATAGCCAGCATCATGAGTATGACAAGTATCAAAGCAAATTGATAAACGTTCATTATGTGTTACGCCATCAATAATTTGTGCAATTTCTTCGAATGTACGACCTACTTCTGACCCTTTCCCAGCCATTGTTTCTAATGCAATTCTCACATTATTGTCATTTGTTAATACTTCATTTAATCCATCTATAATTTTTTTAATACCTACATCTGCACCAGCACCCACGTGTGACCCTGGGTGTAAGACGATATCTTTAGCTCCTATAGCTTGGGTACGTTCGATTTCATTTTGTAAAAAGTTAACGCCTAATTCGAAAACTTCTGGTTTAGTGGTATTTGCAATGTTAATAATATAAGGCGCATGAACAACGATATTAGATAATCCATATTTTTCCATTGCTTCATGACCTTTAGTGATATTTAAATCTTCAATGCTTTTTCGTCGTGTATTTTGAGGTGCACCTGTGTAAATCATAAATGTAGATTCACCGAATTTGTGTGCTTCTTCTGCAGATCCTTCTAACATTTTTTTACCACTCATTGATACATGTGATCCAAGTAACATTTACTTCACCTATCCTTTTCTACTCTTTCTATTTTGACGGTTTTGACGTTTACTAAATTGTTTACGTTCTTGTCGCTTCATTCTTTCAACTTCTTGTTTAAATTTCTTTTTATAACCTGGTTTAACTTTGCGTTTTGTTTTACTACGTACTTTATTTTTAACCTCATTTGTTAGATGGTCGTCTTTATGTTGTCTAGTACGTCTAGTATTGTGTGCTTTGATAGGCGTAAGCTCATCGTTCTTAATATCCACATTTTCAAAGACATAACCTCTATCTTCAATTGCAGAAATATTATCCTCTTCATCTGGACTATATAATGTGATTGCAACACCACGATAGTTTCCTCGACCAGTTCGACCTACTCTATGAGTAAAGAAATCGATATCATTTGGTACATCGAAATTGATGACATGACTTACACCCTCAATATCGATACCTCTTGATGCTAAATCACTTGCAATCACAAATTGGAAGTCAAGATTTCTAATACGTTTCATTTGTTGCTTACGTTCACGAGGTGTTAATCCACCATGAATCATACCTACTTTGATACCGGCCTCATTGAGTGTACGTGCTAATTCATCGGCGCTATCTCTACTATTACAGAAAATGATACATAAATAAGGGTTTAATATATCAATTAATTTAAGTGTTTTTTCAACTTTTGCAGTTCCTTTAGTAGGAATTAAATAAAATTCGATATTCTTTTTATTTTGTGATTGGTTATCTACTTCTACAAAATCAGGTTGTTCTAAATATTTATTTAAAAATGGCTGTAAAGATTTAGGAATTGTTGCACTGAATACAGCTATATTTGAATGTTCTTCTAATCGTGATGCGATATAGTCTACATCTTCTATTAATCCTAAATCTATCATTAAATCAGCTTCATCTATGATTAAATATGAGGCTAAATGTGTGTGTAAATGCCCACTTTTAGATAAATCATTGATTCTTGTTGGTGTACCAATGACTAATTGTGGTTGTTGATTGCAACGTTGTCTGTCTTTTTCAATATCTGTACCACCGATAAATAATTTGGCATTGACACCTTCTTTAAAACTACTTAAATGGTTAGCTGCTTGATAAAGTTGTTGCGCTAGTTCTCTTGTAGGTGCAACAACGATTGCTTGAGGTTCATGAATTTCAGTATCAATTTCATTAACTAATGGTAATAAAAATGAATGGGATTTACCTGTACCTGTTTGTGATTGTCCAATGATGTTAGTTCCTTTTAATATTCTAGGAATAATTCTATTTTGAATTTCAGTTGGTTTCTCAAATCTTAAATCTTTTACAGCTTCGATCATACTAGAGTTTAAACTGAAGTGTTCAAATGGATGTTTTGCCATTGTATGGCCTCCTTATAAGTTCATCTTTACTATTATAAAGTAATTGATAGTGTTTTTAAATATAATTCATCTTTGATATCGGATATATTCGTTTAAATTAATGTTTATCAAAAATATAACGATATATTAAATATATGTGAATGGATCTGTGTTAATATCTGACGCTAGTATTTTGATATTACTTTCATTTTCTTCTACTAACCACTCTTCTAGTAATTGTTTTAATCCTTCCTTCATCACATATTCACTATAATGATTGATATCTAATAAGTTGACGCCCGCAATTTTGGCATCAAGTGCATCATGATGTTTAATATCGCCAGTAATAAATATGTCTGCACCTAATTGTGAAGCTTCATATTCAAATCCAATACCAGAACCACCAATCATTGCTACTTTATTAATCGTAGTATTTGAACAACCAACGTATCGGACACTAGGAATTTGTAATTGAGATTTAACATAAGAAACAAAATCATCTATATTCATTGGTTCGTTTAATTCTCCAATAATACCCAAACCATATGAACCTTCTTTTGATAATTCAATAAAATCATAAACTGGGGTTTCATAAGGATGATATTGGTGAATCGCTTTCTCAGTTAATTGTCGTTGTGAATATGAAATCATAAACTCTAATTTCACTTCATCTACGTATTCAACTTCACCGATTTCACCTAAATAAGGATTGGCATCATCTACAGGTTTAAATTGTCCTTGACCTTTACTTTCAAAGAAGCAGTATTCATAATTACCTTCTTTAGCTAATCCAATATCATTAAGTTGTTGTTTAAATGTTTCGACATGGCTTTCGGGGATAAAGGTTTGAACTTTGAAATATTTTTCAGGTTCTTTATTAATCAAGTTAGTATTTTTTAGGCCAATTTTAGTGGCTAACATAGCATTGACACCTCTAGGATTAACGTCTAGATTCGTATGCATTGCTATTAAATTGATATTATTTTGAATTAGTAATCTGATTATTTCACCATAGCCTTGATTAGTAATTGATTGAACACCTTTAAAAATTAATGGGTGGTGACTAATAATAGTATTGATATTTTTATCTATTGCTTGTTCTACGATTTCTAACGTACAATCCAAGGCTGTTAAAATCCCAGTAACTTCTTGTGATTCATCACCTATAAGTAGCCCAACGTTATCCCATGATTCTGCAGTGTTAAAAGGCACATGTTCATCTAACATTGCCATTAATTCGTTAATTTTCATTTTTTAAGCACCTCTTTAATCATTACTATTTCTGCTTCAATCTCTTGATATCGATGTTGATGAATGTCTGGATTAAGTTGTTGTTTTATCTTTTCTAACGCATGTAATTCTCTTTCCCATTTATTATAAAAACATTCATTTTTGTTTTCTAGTAATACTGGGCCAAATTTAAGTTCAAATTCAGTATAATGGCAGCTCTTTGATTGATATTCAGCTACAACTATTTCATAAATATGTCCTTTTTCTTCCATAATGCGTTCATCAATAATTTGATAGTTGATGTCTTGTAATAATGTTCTTAAACTTTGTGTTTGTATATTACTTTGGAGGATAAGTCTAGGTTTTGATTGAAGTTTTTGTTGTCCTTCTTTTAATATTTTAGCTATCAAAGGACCTCCCATGCCACAAATAGTAATATTGTCTAAATGTTCATGGTGATTTATTACCTCTAAACCATCTCCAAGTCGCACATCAATTTGGTTACTTAGTTCATATTCTTGGACATTATTTCTTGCAGCTTCATAAGGACCTTTAATAACTTCACCAGCGATTGCTTGCGATATTAAATTGGTTTGAATAGCGTAGATAGGTAAATAAGCATGATCTGAACCAATATCAGCAAGTGTCCCAGGTTTAATAAATTCTGATACAGTTCGTAATCTATGATTTATCGTAATCATTAAAATGGTCTCCCTTTTTTACAAGTATTTAAAATAATTGATTGTATGTATGATATCACTTATAAATGAAATAAAGGCTGGGACAACCATTATGCCCCAGCCTAAATATATTAATCCATAAAGTCTTTTAGACGTTTACTTCTACTTGGATGTCTTAATTTTCTTAATGCTTTTGCTTCGATTTGACGAATACGTTCTCTAGTTACACCAAATACTTTACCAACTTCTTCTAATGTTCTAGTTCTTCCATCATCAAGTCCAAATCTTAAACGAAGAACGTTTTCTTCACGGTCAGTTAAAGTATCTAAAACATCTTCAAGTTGTTCTTTTAGCAGTTCATAGGCAGCATGATCTGAAGGACTTTGTGCTTCTTGGTCTTCAATGAAGTCACCTAAGTGACTGTCATCTTCTTCGCCTATTGGCGTTTCTAATGAAACAGGTTCTTGTGCAATTTTAAGAATTTCTCTTACCTTTTCAGGAGGTAAATCCATTTCTTCACCAATCTCTTCAGGTGCTGGATCACGTCCTAAATCCTGTAATAACTGACGTTGAACACGGATTAATTTGTTGATTGTTTCAACCATGTGAACTGGTATACGAATTGTACGTGCTTGGTCAGCGATTGCACGTGTGATTGCTTGACGTATCCACCATGTTGCATAAGTAGAAAATTTAAATCCTTTATTGAAATCGAATTTTTCTACGGCTTTAATAAGACCCATGTTACCTTCTTGAATTAAATCAAGGAATAACATTCCTCTTCCGACATATCTTTTAGCGATACTTACAACCAAACGTAAATTGGCCTCTGCTAGTCTTGATTTGGCGATCTCATCACCTTGCTCAATTCTTTTAGCAAGTTCAATTTCTTCTTGGGCACTTAATAAATCCACACGACCAATTTCTTTTAGATACATACGCACAGGGTCGTTAATTTTAACGCCTGGAGGTGCACTTAAATCATTAGGATTTAATTTAGCATCTGTATCTGAATGGTCTTTTTCATTTACTAATGTGATATCATTATCATTTAATTGATCGAAGAAATCATCCATCATGTCAGAATCCATTTCGAAATTCTGTAATTTTTCAGCTATTTCTTCGTGACTTAAGTGACCTTCCTTTTTACCTTTTTCAATTAATTGTTTTTTAACATCTTCCAATGTTAAAGTCGGATCAATTGTTTGCTTTTTAATTTTAACTTTATCAGACATGAAAAGGCCTCCTGGTATTAATATAAACTTTCAATTTATTCATTTTTATTATGTGTGATTATTTCGTTTCAATTGATGACACGTATTATGATTAAAAATTCAATATATCATTTGTTATAAAAATAACGCGTTCATCATAACTTATTGTATAAGATGTGGCCTAATTATTTTTAATTTGAAACCAATCAAATAAGTTTGTATTCTAAACTCCCTGATATTTTAATGGTTAAGTCATATTATGACAATATTCGATATTACATATTTACCCATTGTATGAGTGTAATAACCATTATTGAATGCCTAAAGTATAACAATACCATAAATTTTTATAATATTACATTCTACTTTTGTTTTTATTTACTATTAATTGCAAGTAATACTTTTGAAGTTCAATATCCCCTATTCTCGTTGCTTCACGCAGTTTATGGTTTAGGGCTTCTAGTGAATCTTCATTTTTATTCTCATTCAATATGTTGATGTAATCTTCTAATTCATGTTCAAATGGTTCTTCATTTAAAACATATGAGTCTAAAGATATTAACGCTTCTCTCAAATCATCAGAATCAATGTATTGAATCATAGAACTGAGCTGATACATATCGTTATTCGAATAATAATCATGCAAAATATTAAATATACGCTTGAAATAGGCATTTGTAAAGTCATCTACTTCTATCTGTTGATGATAGTTTAGGAATGTATCTTTATCTTGCATGAAATGTTTTAAGAGTGCTCGTTCAGCTTTTTCATGACGAGTCAACTGGTTAAATTGAATGACTTGTTGAGGTTGTCCTTCATATGCGTATGCATCATCTGGATACGAAGGGATATTGCCTTGAGATTGCTGACGTAACCCCACTTCATAGTCTAAAGTCTCAAAACTTACTTTAAACAATTCTGCAACGTCTTGCAATACTTTTTTCTGAAGTATGGGCGAAGTCATTGCAGCAATATCTTGAGTCACTTCTTTCAGATATTTTTCATATGCTAGATCATTATTTTGAATTTCATCTTTATGTGTATTGACTTTAAACATTACAAATGATTTTTTGTCTTTTTGTACAAAGTCTAGAAACGCATCATTACCATACTTTCTAACATATTCATCAGGGTCCATATCTGAAGGTAATTGCACAACGAATACATTTAACCCTTGTTCTAATAGCGTTTGACCAGTTTTTAAGGTTGCTTCTCTACCAGCAAAGTCGCCATCAAACATTAGTGTAATATTAGACGTTAATTTTTTAATAAAAGTAATATGTTCGCTTGAAAGTTGAGTACCCATACTAGCAACTACTGTTTTTAAACCAGCATGATCTGATTTTATAACATCCATAAAACCTTCAAGTAATATGATTTCGTCATTTTTTCTAATGCTTTTACGTGCTTTGTCGAGATTATATAACAATTTTCTTTTTTGGAATATAGGTGTTTCCGGGCTATTTAAATACTTAGGTTCTTGGTTGGTATACGTCCTTGCAGAATATCCAACAATTCGCCCTTGAGCATTTTTTAATGGGAACATAATTCTATCTCTAAAGCGATCATAATAACTAAAATTCTCTTCATTTCTAGATAAAAGTCCAGCTTCATATGCTAATTCAATATCATATCCTTTTTTCTCTAAGAAATCATGACAGAAATGTGATGAATTAGGTGCGTAACCTATCCCTCTTTCTTTGATCAGCTGTTCTGGGAAATCTCTTTCTTTTAAATAAGTAAGTGCCTTCTCACCTTCTACTGTTTTCATAAGTGCATAGTGATAATATTCTTGCATTAGCTCATGCATTTCAATCATTTGCAAATCTTCTGAAGCAATTTGAGTATTCGTATTCTGATATTGGCTATTTCCTACATCAACCGTAATATTAACACGTTCCCCTAGTTCTTTAACTGCTTCTGTAAATGAAACGTCCTTTATTTCTTGAGTAAATTGAAATACATTACCACCCTTTTTACATCCGAAGCAATGACATATTTGTTTATCTTCAGAAACTGTGAACGAAGGTGTTTTTTCATCATGAAAAGGACACAAACCTATATAATTGCGTCCTCTCTTTTCTAGCTTTACATATTCACTTACCAAGTCGAGTATATCTGTCTTATCTTTTATTTCATTTATAACTGATTGTTCTATACGCAAATTAGATCACCTATGACATATTAGTCTTAATATTATACCTTTTTTATGCATTAATTGAAATTATTTTGTTTGATTATTTTCGATAAAATAAATGATATCATTTGCTGTTTCTTCTATTGCTTTATCAGTTACATCTATAACTGGACAACCTACTTTTTCTACTAATGATTCAAAGTATTCTAATTCCTCTTTAATTCTAGTTTCTGTAGCATATCTCGCAGAGTCGCCTAATCCTAATTGTTTAAGTCTTTCCTTACGAATACGATTTAATTTTTCTTCGCTAATTTTTAAAGCGATACATTTTGAAGGATCAATATCAAACAATGCATCTGGTGGCGTCACTTCTGGAACAATCGGTATATTCATCACTTTATAACTTTTATGTGCTAAGTACTGTGATAAAGGTGTTTTAGATGTTCTTGAAATACCTAATAAAACAATATCGGCTTTTGGTAAACCTTTTGGGTCCTTACCATCATCATATTTAACAGCAAACTCTATAGCGTCTATTTTCTTAAAATAAGCATCATCTAGTCTATGTACAATACCTGGTTCATAGTATGGTGTTTCTTCTATTGAACCTGATAATAAGTCCATAAGCGGCCCCATAATATCAACTGACTTAAGTTGATGTTCTTTAACTTTAGCCACCATGTATTTTTTGATTTCTGGTTTAACTAAAGTATATACAATTATTGCGTCTGTATCTTCAGCAACTTGAATCACTTCATCCACATTTTCAAAGGATTCTATGTATGGGTAACGTAAAAATTCATGTTTACATTGCTTAGGATTAAATTGAGAAACACCGGCTCTAGCTACTAATTCTGCTGTTTCTCCGATTGAATCAGAAGCAACAATAATATTTATATTATCCATCTATTAACCACCTATTCTTTAAATAATGATACAAATAATTTTGTGATTGTCGTTTTAGATATTCTACCAATCACTTCGAATTTTTGATTATCTTTCAATCTAACTATGGGTATTGCATCTATTTCCTTATCTATCATTTGATTCGCAGCATAGATTATTAGTTCACTTTCTTCAAGATAAGTTAAATTTGGCATTCGAGTCATATTGACGCTTATGGGCATCGTATGAATATCATTTCCAATCATTGATGCTCTTAATAGGTCTTTACGAGAACAAATACCGATAAAGTCATTATCTTTATTTGTAATAAATAATGTTCCAGCGTCTTCTAAAAATATAGTACAAATTGCGTCGTAGACTGACATATCTTCTTTAACCACAACAGGTTGAGACATATAATCTTTAACAACATATTGTCTTAATTGTTCATGTATAATTTTATTTTTTGATTTACCTGAATAATAATAACCAACTCGTGGACGCGCTTCTAAAAAGCCAGACATTGTTAAAATAGCTAAGTCAGGTCGTAATGTAGCCCGTGTTAAATTTAATTGATCAGCAATATGCTCACCAGTTATAGGTCCATGTTGCTTAACGATTTCTATAATTTGTTCTTGTCTTTGATTTAATTCTATAGGTCCTCACCCCTCTTATATACATTACATATTATAACTGTTATTTTTATTTGCCACAAACACATATAAACGCTTGCTATTAAATATTTAATCAATTAGAATAATTATAAAGCGAGCTAAGGACGGTGTGAGCTTAGCAGACAAATTTTGGCATAAAAATTTAATTAATTTAAAAGTGAGTGGCTACACTAATTTGGGTGGAACCGCGGGTTAAATGATATTTTAATGTATATGATTTATACTAAATAAAAATGACTAACTCGTCCCAAGATAATAAAGTATATTTATGATGCTTTGTTGTCTTGGGGCGTTTTTATGTGTAAGGAGAGAAAAATTATGGCAAATGATATGGAACAAATTGTACAATTAGCAAAACACAGAGGTTTTGTATTCCCAGGTAGTGACATTTATGGTGGATTATCTAATACATGGGATTATGGTCCGCTTGGTGTTGAATTAAAAAATAATGTAAAAAAAGCATGGTGGCAAAAATTTATTACTCAATCACCTTATAACGTAGGTCTAGATGCTGCGATTTTAATGAACCCAAAAACTTGGGAAGCATCAGGACACTTAGGTAACTTTAATGATCCAATGATTGATAACAAAGACAGTAAAATTCGTTATCGTGCTGATAAATTAATTGAAGATTACATGCAGCAAGAAAAAGGCGATGAAAACTTTATTGCTGATGGTTTAAGCTTCGATGAAATGAAAAAAATTATTGCTGATGAAGGCATTGTTTGTCCAGTAAGTGGTACTGCAAATTGGACTGATATTCGTCAATTTAATTTAATGTTCAAAACATTCCAAGGTGTAACTGAAGATTCAACAAATGAACTTTTCTTACGTCCAGAAACAGCGCAAGGTATTTTCGTTAACTACAAAAACGTTCAAAGATCAATGCGTAAAAAATTACCATTCGGTATTGGTCAGGTTGGTAAATCTTTCCGTAACGAGATTACGCCTGGTAACTTCATTTTTAGAACACGTGAATTCGAACAAATGGAACTTGAATTCTTCTGTAAACCTGGTGAAGAAATTGAATGGCAAAACTACTGGAAGACATTTGCTAGCCAATGGTTAAAAGACTTAAATATTAGCGAAGAAAACATGCGTTTACGTGACCATGATGCAGATGAATTATCTCACTACTCAAATGCTACAACTGATATCGAATATAAATTCCCATTTGGTTGGGGTGAACTATGGGGAATCGCAAGTCGTACTGACTTTGACTTGAAAAAACATAGTGAACATTCTGGTGAAGACTTTAAATATCATGACCCAGAAACAAATGAAAAGTATATTCCATATTGTATCGAACCGTCATTAGGTGCTGACCGTGTAACACTAGCGTTCTTATGTGATGCATATTCACAAGAAGGTGTTGAAGGAAGTAAGGACGAACGTACTGTACTTAAATTCCACCCTGCTTTAGCACCATACAAAGCGGCTATCTTACCATTAAGTAAGAAATTATCAAGTGAAGCAATTAAAATCTTTGAACAATTAAGTCAAAGTTTCTCAATAGATTTTGATGAATCACAATCTATTGGTAAACGTTACCGTCGACAAGATGAAATTGGTACGCCTTATTGTATTACATTCGACTTTGATTCTTTAGAGGATAATCAAGTTACTGTACGTGACAGAGATTCTATGGAACAAGTTCGTATGCCAATCTCAGAATTAGAAGCATTCTTAGCCGAAAAAGTTAAATTCTAATTCATCTATTATAAATAATCTATAAAAATACCGAATCACATAATAATGTGGTTCGGTATTTTGTGTTTGTTAAAGACTAGTCTTTCATTTCTAACCTCTTTAACTGGTTGATTAACTTTTGACTTTTAAAGAACATACCTGCATATTCTCTATATAGCATGATCATCAATTCTGACATTTCGTCTAAAATATCTTGATGGATATTTAATTCATTCATTTTTTCAATGGGGAGTTTGTACAAGACATCTAATAAATATAATGTTTTATTGGATAATTGTAATGCATGTGGATCTTGGTATGCTACAGCTTGAGAAATAGCACCATCAAATTTGAAACTATAGCCAACCAATTTTGATTGATCGGAATTACCGCTTATTACGCATTGATTAAATAAAGCAGAAAAACCAAACTTATTCATACACTTAAGTAATACAATGATTGACATTAATTGAGCTGACTGACCAGATGATATCTTGGTTAGAACAAAGTTTAGTAAATCATAATTATATTTTGAAATTTCATCTTCTTCCATTGAACGATCAATGGTTTCGGCACATAAAGTTGCGAAACTACTTTCATACAAATCGAGTTGTAATTCATAATGTTGGTTAATGACATCTACAGAATTAAGCGTACCCATACCTCGCCATTTATTATAAATAAATAAGCCATACACAAACATTTGTGTATGCGCTTGTAAACCTGATTTAATTTTCTTGGCCCTTCTAGCCATCAATGGAACTTTGCTACCATATTCATTTAAAATTGTAATTATTTTATCTGATTCGCCGTACTCCACTGATTTAATTATGATGCCTTTTTGTTTCATTAGCATACTAACTCACCATCTCTCTGAGTTAATCTTGATCTTCAATATAACCAATTTGACGAATAAAGTTAACTTTATTTCTCCAATCTTTTTGCACCTTAACCCATAGTTCAAGATATACTTTAGAACCTAGAAGCATTTCTATATCGTGTCTTGCCCTCTTTCCGACTTCTTTTAGTTTCTTGCCACCTTTACCAATGACGATTCCTTTTTGAGAATCACGTTCAACATATATCGTAGCTTCGATTCGAACTCTATCTTCATCTTCTTTAATCATACGATCAACATTAACGCCAATAGCATGTGGAATTTCTTCACTTGTTAAGTGTAATATTTTTTCACGAATAATTTCACCGACCACAAACTGTTCAGGATGGTCCGAAATTTGATCATCTGGATAATATTTTGGTCCTTCAGGTAAGTATGACTTTAATACATCTATAAAATGATCGACATTCAAACCTTCTAGTGCAGAAATTGGTACGATTTCAGTGAAGTCCATATATTCTTGATACTTTTCTATTTTAGGCATTAATGCATCAGGATGTACTAAATCTATTTTATTTAATACTAAAAATACGGGTGTTTTTAAATCCTTTAGCATATCCATAATATATTCATCGCCACGACCAATGTCTTCGTTTACATTAACCATAAACATAATCGCATCTATTTCAGAAAGTGTATTTGTGGCAACTTTCATCATGTAATCTCCAAGCTTATGTTTAGGTTTATGGATACCAGGTGTGTCAATAAATATAATTTGGGCATCGTCTCTTGTCATAACACCTTGAATTTTGTTACGTGTTGTTTGTGCTTTATCAGACATAATCGCAATTTTATGTCCGATAACTCTATTTACAAATGTAGATTTACCTACATTGGGTCTTCCTATAATTGAAACAAATCCTGATTTATGTTCTGTCATTTATTTAAATCCTTTCCAAAAAATCCGTATGGTAGTAATTCTTTAACTGTTGATTCGATCATATCGCCTTTATGATTAGTCATATAAACTGGCATATCATCGTCACATAACTCTTTTAATACTTGTCGACATTCACCACAAGGTGATGATGGTACTTCAGCATCTACAGTGACAGTGATAGATTCAAAATCTCCAGGCTGATATCCAGCAGATATCGCAGCAACTAAACTTGCGCGTTCTGCACAAATACACATTGAATATGCTGCGTTTTCTACATTAGTTCCATAAAATGTTCGTCCATCTTTAGCTTTCAAATAGGCACCAACTTTAAAGTTACTATATGGTGAATAAGATCTTCGTTGTGCTTCTCTAACTTCTTTAAAATAATGAGATTGATAACTCATTGATTCCGCCTCCTATATTAAATTAATTAAATGTGGAATAAAGACAATGAAGCCAATGATTAATGCTAAGACGGAAACAATCATCACACTAAAAGCAGCAATATCTTTCGCATATTTAGCGTAATCATGATACTCAGTAGTAACTAAGTCAACCACATATTCAACGGCTGTATTAATAGCTTCAAATGCTAAAACTAAACAAATTGCTAATAATATAAATATCCACTCAGAACGATTAATATGAAGTAAAAATCCAAAAACAATTGCTATGATACTCGCATATATATGAAGTGAGAATTTTTGATCTTTGATTAAAAGTGTTTTCAAACCATTTAGTGCATATTTAAAACGACTCATTATTAGTCTCTCGTCAATCCATAGGCGTTTAAAATAGCATCTTGACGACCAAACATTTCTTTCTCATCTTCTTCATTCATATGATCATAGCCTAGTAAGTGAAGAAAGCCATGTAATGCTAAAAAGCCTAATTCTCTTTCAAAGGAATGTCCGTAAGATTCTGATTGTTCTTGAGCAACATCTGTACAAATAATGATGTCACCTAATACTCTAGGTATATCAAATTCACTCATATCAATGTCGGGTTCATCTTCTTCAAGTGCAAATGATATGACATCCGTAACTTTGTCTTTGTCTCTATACATCTTATTAATCTCTTGAATTTCAGATTTATCTACGAAGGTAATAGATAATTCAGCATCTTCACTAATTTCTTCTTGCTGCTTAGCAAAATTAAGTAGCTTTTCAATTTGTTCATACCATTCATCTTTAACTAACTCAGTATGATCACTAAAATCTATTGTAAACATTTAGTCCTCTCCCTCGTATCTATCTATAATTTTACTTACAAGTGGATGTCTCACTACATCACTTTGATCAAGTTTCATAATATTAATCCCTTTAACACCATGTAACTTTTTGACCGCTTCTTTCAACCCGCTTTTAACACCTTTTGGTAAGTCGACTTGTGTTTGGTCACCTGTGACTACCATTTTAGAACCAAATCCTAAACGAGTTAAAAACATTTTCATTTGAGCATGAGTTGTATTTTGTGCTTCATCTAAAATCACAAATGCATCGTCTAATGTTCGACCACGCATGTATGCTAATGGAGCAATTTCTATAATACCACGTTCTATAAATCGTGCAGTTTGTTCTCTACCTAGCACGGTATTTAATCCATCATATAATGGTCTCAAATACGGATCAACTTTCTCTTTTAAATCACCAGGTAAAAATCCTAATGATTCACCCGCTTCAACTGCCGGACGTGTTAATACGATTCGTTTAACGTTTCCTTTACGTAATTGTTTAGCAGCATAGACAACTGCTAAAAATGTTTTACCAGTTCCTGCAGGACCTATACCAAAGACTAAGTCATTTCGATACATAGCATTTATATACATTCGCTGACCCATAGTTTTAGCGCGGATGGTTTTGCCAAAAGCATCTTTAGTAATTTCTTCATCATATAAGTCTAAAAGTTGTTGGATTGTGCCATTTTCTGCCATTTTAATAGCAGCTTCAACATCTTTTAACGTTATATTATTTCCCAATTCAATCACTTTTAATAAATTGGTTAACACTAATTCGGCTTTTTCTACATGCTTAATTTTTTCACCTTTAACCGCAATTTCTTGACCACGAGCATGTATTACGACATCAAAACTATCTTCTATAGCTTTTAAATGTTCATCATTGTTACCTATTAAAGCTTGGGATTGATTAATGTCGTCGATTTGAATTATACCAGGCATAAACGCGCTCCTTTTCAAAATACATTTTTATAATTCACTATACCCATATTTGGGTTAATATACTTATATTATACCATTGTTATGGCTATATTGATTCTATTTCGTTTTAATTTAAATAATTCAATCAAGTCTTTTATATGTTGATTTTGAACGTATAATCATTCTTATCTAAATATTACTAAATTCTGTAAAGTGACTCAAATCATCCTTTAATCATCTTTGACTTCAATCATTCGCAATAAAAAAACCTATTGGAAATAATCCAATAGGCTGAATATTATAATTGTTTAGGTTTGGCCAAAATTTCAGACCAGATGATACCATTAACGACTTCATCATTGTCAAATTGAAATGCTGATTTAGACATATTACGTTCTATATTTTGAGAATTAAGTAATTGCTTTAATCTTAATTGTTTAGTACGTTCAGATAAATATTTGTCATTAATAATATCCTGCGCTTTCTTCTCAATAAGAGCAAGTTGCTTTTCTTTCTCCCTATCGATTTCACTTCTAACATTTTTAAGATCTTGTTGAAGTTTTTTCTCTAATGCTTTACGTAAATTCTCAGAATTTTCATCCCTTGATGAAGTTGGTTTAACTGGTTCGCGTATATCTTTTTCATTATGATAAGGCGTCGGGTCTGGTTTAGGTATTGAATCATCATAATCTGTTGGTCTTCTATGCATTTCTTCTGTTGTCTGTTCAGTTTTCTCTAAATTTTGATTAATGGGTGGTAATGTATCTTCATATTTCTTTTTCTTGTCAGTTGTTGTTTCTCCATTAATCTCATCATTAATTTCTCTAAATGTTTTTTCAATTTCTTCTAAGAAACCACCTGTTTTAGGTTGTTGATTATCTTTAGGTGATTGAGGTGGCTTTTGATTCTGTCTTTCTTTATGACTATTATCACGTATGGTACTAATGATTGTCGCTATCACAGATATGACAAAAATAATTACCCCAATACTCATTTAATCACCCCACAGTTATTGTTCTGGTGATTCGTCATCATTTTGATCAGTACGTTTATTAATAGCATTTCTCATACCAGTATCGGCTTCTATATTTTTAAGATTGTAGTAATCTTTGACGCCAATATTTCCTGATCGTAAAGCTTCTGCCATTGCTAAAGGTACCTCTGACTCAGCTTCTACAACTTTAGCACGCATTTCTTGTACTCGAGCTTTCATTTCTTGTTCAGAAGCTACAGCCATTGCACGACGTTCCTCAGCTTTAGCTTGTGCAATATTTTTATCAGCAAGTGCTTGTTCAGTTTGTAAATCTGCACCAATATTCTTACTAATATCAACATCGGCTATATCAATAGAAAGTATTTCAAAAGCTGTTCCTGAGTCTAATCCTTTACTTAATACTGTTTTAGAAATGCTGTCAGGATTTTCAAGAACTTCTGTATGATGTTTACTTGAACCTATTGTTGAAACAATACCTTCACCTACACGGGCAATAATTGTTTCTTCACCAGCACCACCGACTAAACGAGCAATATTGGCACGAACAGTAATACGGGCTTTCGCTTTAACTTCTATACCGTTCATAGCTACACCGGCAATAAATGGTGTTTCAATAACTTTAGGGTTAACTGACATTTGAACTGCTTCTAAAACATCTCTACCTGCTAAATCGATTGCTGCACCTCGTTCAAATGGTAAATCAATATCTGCACGTTGCGCAGCGATATTAGCATCAACAACTCTATCTACATTACCTCCAGCAAGATAATGTGATTCAAGTTGATTTGTTTTTAGATTTAAACCTGCTTTGTGCGCTTTAATTAATGGGCCAATCACTTTTCTCGGTGAAACCCTTCTTAATCGCATACCTACTAAGGTACCAATACCAACATGTACACCAGCAGCTAATGCAGAAATCCAAAGACCTACTGGTACAAATGAAAATAGTATTAATAAGGCTACAATAATTACTACTGCAATTATAATAAATCCTATACTAAACATCGTATCTCTCCTTTTTTATTATTCTATTTCTCTTACAACAACTCGTGTACCTTCAACCTCAAGTATTTTAACTTGTCTATTTCTTAATATGAATGTACCGTCAGAAACTGCATCGATACGATCATCCTCACAAGAAATAATACCTGCTGGTCTTAAATCGGTGATGGTGCGAGCTGTTTTACCAACTAAATGAGAGCGATCATCATGTGATGTATATCCTGATTCAGCATTTGTTGAATCTTTTAAAATGACCTTATCCAAAAATGGAATTTTTCGTTTGAATAATTTAACTAAAATCACCCATTCAATGATTGATAATATTAAGGCTACGATGACATTACCTAGCATAAGTAACAAGTTATTTCCTAACATGACTATGCTTATTGTTATTAAAATCATACCAATAATACCAATGACTGCTCCAACGACGAACAATTCAATAATGACGAAAATAACACCCACGGTAAATAAGATGACTGATAATATATTGACATCACCTTGCATTAGAAAGCCTAAAAACATAATTAATAAGGCTAATGAAGCGATAATACCAACAAAATTGATTCTTTTAGAATACAATTGATATAAAAAGCCTAAAAATATAATACAGGTAAGAATAAGTGATACCAATGGATGAACAATGATATTAGCAATGTCATTGACCCAATTATTCTCTGATGAAAATTGTGTTAAAACTAACCTATGTATTTCATTTAAATATCCCATTGTTTCACCTCGCTCTCATAATAATTATACATGAAAACGCAGTCATATTATAGTGATTCACTAATATATAAAAAAATAATTTATCAAAAACAATAGTAATTACAGACTAATTTGTTATAAACAATGAATTTAATTTTCCATAAAAAGTACACAAAAACACCTCAGTTTATAAACTGAGGTGTTTTATATTTATAATTAACATTCTTGTTGAGGGAGTCAACAGAGTTATTAATTATTTGAATTTACGTTTACGTGCAGCTTCAGATTTCTTTTTACGTTTAACACTAGGTTTTTCGTAAAATTCACGTTTACGTACTTCTTGGATAGTACCACTTTTTGAAACTGAACGCTTAAATCGACGTAAAGCATCTTCAAGTGATTCATTTTTACGTACTACTGTTTTAGACATCTGTATTTCCCTCCCTCCAAATATCAACGGAAATTTATATATTCAACTGCATAGTAAAACTATGCTTTAATTAGTATAATATATCTCCAATATCCGGTCAATTACTAATATTTATATTTTTAAAATAATTAAACTAGCACTTCATGTTCTGATTTATTTGTGGCATGTTCTACAATACGGATTGCTTTCCCGTAGTTTAAAGGATAATCAGCTTTTTGAATTTTCACTTTAATAATTTGGCCAATTAAATCCTCAGTACCTTCAAATTCTACTTTCATATAGTTATCTGCATATCCCACTAAAGTATTTGGTTTTTCACCTTTTTCTTCAGGGATAACTTCTAGCACTTCATTTTCGAATTTTGAAGCATACTCTTTTGCTAATTGATCACTTAATGCAATTAATTTGTGAACACGTTCGTTTTTGATATCTTCATCAATTTGATTGTCCATTCTTGCTGCAGGTGTACCAATTCTAGATGAATATGGGAATACGTGTAATTCAGAGAATTGATGTTTGACGATAAAGTCATACGTTTCTTGGAATTCTTCTTCAGTTTCACCCGGGAAGCCTACGATAACATCACTAGTTATTGCAACGTCTGGTAATGCTTCATGTAGTTTGGTAATTCGTTCAGAGAAATGTTCCATAGTGTATTTACGTCTCATACGTTTAAGAACTGTATCAGAACCAGACTGTAATGGTACATGTAAATGTCTTACGATTTTGTTTGAACGTTCTAATACGTCAATAACTTCATCGGTTAATTGACTTGCTTCGATAGAAGAAATACGAATACGTTCTAAACCATCCACTTGATCTAAATCTCTTAATAATTGCGCTAAGTTATAGTTCTTAAGATCTTGACCATAACCACCTGTATGGATACCAGTTAAAACAATTTCTTTATAACCAGCATTAACTAATGTTGTAGCTTGTTCTACAACTTTTTCAGGGTCTCTTGATCTCATTAAACCACGTGCCCATGGAATAATGCAGAAAGTACAAAAGTTGTTACAACCTTCTTGTATTTTTAACGATGCTCTTGTTCTATCTGTAAAGTAAGGAACATCTAATTCTTCGTATTTACGGTTTTTCATGATGTTACCTACACCATTAATTGGTTGACGTTCCTTTTGGAACTCATCTATATAATCAAGTAATTTATGTCTATCTTGTGTTCCTACTACGACATCTACGCCAGGAATTTCCATAATTTCTGCTGAAGACGTTTGTGCATAACAACCTGTTACACAAACAACTGCGTCTGGATTTTTTCTAATCGCTCTTCTAATTATTTGTCGACTTTTTTTATCGCCTGTATTCGTTACTGTGCAGGTATTGATAACAAATACATCTGCATTTGTTTCAAAATCGACTCGCTCGTAATCTGCTTCCTTAAATAATTGCCAAATTGCTTCTGTTTCATAGTGGTTAACTTTACAACCTAAAGTGTGAAACGCAACTGTGGACATATTGTTCACCCCATTAATTCTTTTTCGTAACTTAATGCGCCTAATGTATATAGTGGCGCTGTTTCTGCCCGTAATATTCTAGGTCCTAAACCAACTAACTGTGAATGAGGTTTTAACATTGACACTTCCTCATCAGATAGTCCACCTTCAGGGCCAAATATAAGTAATACACGATCTTGTGGCTTAAATTGCTTTAACATATGTTTAAAATGACTAATTTCACCATGTTTAGCTTCTTCTTCATAAGCAACAAGGACACAATCATACTGATTTATAATATCACAAATTAACTTTGAATTCGATAGATAACTGATGTGTGGAATGGTTAATCGATAACTTTGTTCAGCGGCTTCTTTGATAATTTTTTGCCATCTTTCAAGCTTTTTTGACGCCTTTGTAGAATTTAATTTAACAATAGAACGTTGCATTTCAACAGCAATAAATTCACTAGCACCTAGTTCAGTTGCCTTTTGAATCATCCATTCATACTTATCTGCTTTGATTAACCCACTACATATCGTAATATGCTGGGGCAACTCTGTATCAATATCTTGTTTTTCGATTAATTCAATTTCTATTTCTTGATCTCCTATATGGATGATCTCACATGTATAGACATTTTGATCATTAAATGTGGTTACTATTTGTTGACCTTCACACTGTCTCATCACATTCTTAATATGATGTATATCTTCTTTATTTGTAATAAAAAAACGCTGACTTTCATCAGCGTTTTGATTGATAAAATATCTTTGCAAATTAGTCACTCACTTTCTGACCAACGATACAAACCCAACCGTTGTCATGTTGAACTGAAATAATTTTAAAACCTACACGCTTCATATGTGATTCAATATCTTCGTATTTTTCTTCAATAATACCAGATGTTATAAAATAACCGTCTTCATTGACTGTATTATAAGCGTCTTCTATCATTTCATCAATAATATGAGCTAAAATATTTGCAATAACAATATCAAAATGTTCTTTTTCATCTTTTAATAAATTGCCAGGAACTGCTTCAATCGCGTTTAAACAATGATTCTTTTCGAAATTTTCTTTGGCTACATTGACAGCCATTTCATCAATATCTAAAGCTTTAATTCGTTTAACACCAATCAAGTGACTTGCAATACTTAAAATACCAGACCCTGTACCTACATCAATCACAGAATGTTGAGGCTTCACAAAGTTCTCAATTGCCTTTAAACACATACTTGTTGTAGGATGATCACCTGTACCAAAAGCCATTCCAGGGTCTAATTCTATACAAAGTTCATTTGCCGATTCTTTAGTATAGGTTTCCCAACTGGGAACAATCGTAAATGTTTCAGATGCTCTGAAAGGATGGAAATAATTTTTCCATTCATTTTCCCAATCTGCTTCAGCAATTGTTTGATGTGAAATATTTAAAATATCTAGGTCGATATCTTGTAGTGATAAAATTGCTTGTTCTATGTTAGATAGCAATGTATTATCATAAGTCATTTCATTAAAGTAAGCTTTTAATCTAACGCCTTCTGAAGGATAATCATCGCTATTTAACTCATAAATCTCACCAAATTTATCTTCTGGTGGATTCACAAGGTCGTTGGAATCTTCTATAACTACGCCATTTGATCCATAATTTTCTAGTATATCTGTAACCAAATATTCAACATCATGGTTTACTACGATTGATAGTTCCGTCCAATTCATTATTTTTTATTCTCCTTTAAAGAATCTTTTTGCTTTATCTTTAAAATTAGATGGTTGCTCAGTTAAATCTTCACCATTTATGTCAGCAAATTCTTTCATTAATTCTTTTTGACGTTCAGTCATTTTAGTTGGTGTTAGAACCTTAATATTAACAAATAAGTCACCATGTCCATATCCGTGAACATTTTTAATACCTTTGTCTTTGAGACGGAACTGTTTTCCAGTTTGAGTACCTGCAGGAATTGTCAATACGACATTACTGTTTAATGTAGGGATTTTCACTTCATCACCTAATGCGGCTTGAGGGAAACTAATATTTAAATCATAATAAATGTCATCGCCATCTCGTTTAAATACTTCAGAAGGTTTAACTCTGAAAACAACATATAGGTCGCCACTTGGACCACCGTTAACACCTGGAGAACCCTCGCCTGCAAGTCGAATTTGTTGTTCATTATCAACACCTTCAGGAATAGTCACTTCTAGCTTAACTGTTTTATTTTCAGTTCCTTTACCATGACATGTTGGACATGGTTCTTCAAACTCTTGACCGCTACCTTCACATTTAGGACAAACTTGTTCTGTTCTAACTCTACCTAGAATTGTATTTTGTTCTACTGAAACTGATCCTGCTCCATTACAATAGCTACATGTTTTCTTATTAGTTCCTGGTTTAGCACCTTCACCATTACATGTATGACATGTTACATCTTTTCTAATAGAAATTTCTTTTTTACCGCCAAATACCGCTTCATCAAATGTGATAGTCATTGTATATTGTAGGTCATCACCTTTTCGTGGTGCATTAGGATCACGTTGTCTTGAGGCACCACCGAAGAATGAACTGAAAATATCTTCGAAGCCACCTCCGCTAAATCCGCCAAAGTCGCCACCGCCAAAGCCTTGGCTACCGAAACCACCTTGAGCACCAGCGTGTCCGAATTGATCATAGTTTGCTCTTTTATTATCATCACTTAATACTTCATATGCTTCAGATATTTCTTTGAATTTTTCATCTGCGCCTTCTTCTTTGTTGATATCAGGATGATATTTTTTTGATAATTTTCTGTAAGCTTTTTTAATTTCATCTTTAGAAGCACCTTTACTTACTCCTAAGACCTCATAATAATCTCTTTTGGCCACAGTAACCTCTCCTTTTTATACTAACAAGATTAGTTTAACTAATTCATATTAACTATCCAAATAAAAAGCCAAAGCCAATGTACAATTGACTTTGACTTTTTTAATAGCTGTGCAAGAAGTTAATTCAATTGAATTAGATATTATTTTTTATCTTCGTCATCTTTAACTTCTTTAAATTCTGCATCTTCTACAGTGCTATCTTGGTTTTGTTCACCAGTTGCACCTTGAGCTTGTTGTTGAGCTTGTTGATATACTTTAGCTGATAAATCTTGAACAACTTTTTCAAGCTCTTCTTTTTTAGCTTTAATATCGTCGATGTCTTCACCTTCAAGTGCTGATTTTAATGCATCTTTTTTATCTTCAGCATTTTTCTTATCATCTTCACCGATATTTTCGCCTAAATCATTGATTGTTTTTTCTACTTGGAATACTAAACTATCTGCTTCATTTCTTAAGTCTACTTCTTCACGACGTTTTTTATCTGCTTCAGCGTTTTCTTCTGCGTCTTTAACCATACGATCGATTTCATCGTCTGATAATGAAGAACTAGATTGGATTGTAATATTTTGCTCTTTATTAGTACCTAAGTCTTTAGCTGTTACATTCACAATACCGTTTTTATCGATATCGAAAGTTACTTCGATTTGAGGTACACCACGTGGTGCTGGTGGAATATCAGTTAATTGGAATCTACCAAGTGTTTTATTGTCTGACGCCATTGGACGTTCACCTTGTAATACATGGATATCTACCGCTGGTTGATTATCAGCTGCTGTAGAATATACTTGTGATTTTGAAGTTGGGATTGTTGTATTACGTTCAATTAACGTATTCATACGACCACCCATGATTTCAATACCTAATGATAATGGCGTAACGTCTAATAATACTACGTCTTTAACATCGCCAGTGATTACGCCACCTTGAATTGCTGCACCCATTGCAACAACTTCATCAGGGTTAACACCTTTGTGTGGATCTTTGCCAATTTCTTTTTTAACTGCATCTTGAACTGCAGGAATACGAGTTGAACCACCAACTAAGATTACTTCGTCGATATCTGAATTTGATAATCCAGCATCTTTCATAGCTTGACGAGTTGGTTCCATTGTACGTTTAATTAATGAATCTGCTAATTCTTCAAATTTTGAACGAGTTAAGTTGATTTCTAAGTGTAGTGGACCACTTTCTCCTGCTGAAATGAATGGTAATGAAATTTGTGTTTGAGATACACCTGATAAGTCTTTTTTAGCTTTTTCTGCTGCATCTTTAAGACGTTGTAATGCCATTTTATCTTGTGATAAATCAACGCCGTTTTCTTTTTTGAATTCAGAAACTAAATAGTCGATGATCACTTGGTCAAAGTCATCCCCACCTAGTTTGTTGTCACCTGCAGTTGAAAGTACTTCGAATACACCGTCACCTAATTCTAAGATAGATACGTCGAAAGTACCGCCACCTAAGTCGAATACAAGTACTTTTTGATCTTGTTCAGTTTTATCTAAACCATATGCTAGTGCAGCTGCAGTAGGTTCGTTAATGATACGTTCTACTTCTAATCCAGCAATTTTACCTGCATCTTTAGTTGCTTGACGTTCAGCGTCATTGAAGTAAGCAGGAACTGTAATTACAGCTTTTTCTACTTTATCGCCTAAATAACTTTCAGCAGTATTTTTTAAGTTTTGTAAAATCATTGCTGAAATTTCTTGAGGTGTATATGATTTACCTTCAATATCTACTTTATATTCTGTACCCATATGACGTTTGATTGATTGTACAGTATTTGGGTTAGTGATTGCTTGTCTTTTAGCTACTTCACCAACTTGAGTTTCACCATTTTTAAATGCAACAACTGATGGTGTAGTACGTGCACCTTCAGGGTTTTGAATTACTTTTGGTTCGTCTCCTTCTAATACTGATACACAAGAGTTTGTTGTTCCTAAGTCAATACCGATTACTTTACTCATAATAAAATTCCTCCATTTTGATTAATAATTTTGTTCAATGTTTTTTCGCCAATTTTTATTGGTTTACTTTAACCATTGATGGTCTTAATACTCTATCTTTTAATTTGTACCCTTTTTGTAATTCTTGTGTGATAACACCTGATTCATATTCAGGATTATCATCTTGAACTACAGCTTGATGTACATTTGGGTCAAAAGCTTGACCTTCAGATTCAATTTCTTCAAGACCATTATCTTTCAGAGCTCTTAATAGACTTTCATGTACCATTTGAACACCTTTTTGAAGTGATTTAAATGAATCATCATCTCCTTCAATTTGAAGTGCGCGTTCAATGTTATCAATAGTTGGTAAAATGTCAGTTAAGACGCCTTGAGCTTGATATGTTTTATTAATTTTGTTTTCATTTTGAATTCGACGTTTGTAATTTTCGAATTCTGCATATAATCTTAAATATTTTTCTTCATTGTCATTTGCTAATTGTTGCAAACGTTCAATTTCTTGATCTTTTGGATCTACATTTTCATCTTCTTCATTTGAAGCATCCTTATTAGCTGCTTCTTCATTAGTTTCAACATCTTGCGAATTATTAGATTCAGTGTTTTCTACTGAATTAGATGTTTCTTCAGAATTATTTTCTGTTGTTTCTTCTGTTTGTGATTCAGCATTTTGTTTCACTGATTCGTCTTTTTCTGTCATTTTGTGCCCTCCAATACAATTCTAATTACATTACCAAATTTGGTTAAGTAATTGAATTACATTTTGATAATGCATCGCAGTTGGTCCAATAACCGCAATTTGACCTTTGAGTTTCTCATCAAAGTGATACTGAGTTGTTACGATTGATATATCGCTTAAATTTTCATCTATCTCTTTACCAATTTTTACATTGATATGAGATGTAGATATATCATCTAATAGCTCTACAATTCGATTTGATTCAATATATTGTAGGATTGGTTGAATTGAAGATACATTAGATTCATTCAATGCATCAATCAGTTTAACCTTTCCACCCATGTAAATGCTATTACTTTGATTGGAAATGTGTAAATTCATCATTTTAATTAATTGCTTGATAAAATGAGCTTCATTTTGGTCTTGTGCAAATCTATCTATTTCGTCAATTTGTCCTTTAACTATCTCATCGTATTGTTGTGATAAGAAGTTTGATATTTTATTTAATTCATCATTAGTTAAAGGTAGTTCAGAAGTTAGATGCACATTTTCAACATGACCTGATGAAAATACAATAACCATAATTACTAAATGTGTATTAGCACGAATCAAATGAATATTATTTATAATATCTTGATTATGATTAGGACGAACAACCAACGTTGCATATTGAGACATCATTGATAATTCATTTGCGAAATAAGACAATGCAGATGAAGTATCATAATGATTCTCAACCATTAACTGATTTAAACGTTGGATTTTGTTTGAATTTTGATGAGATGTTTGTTCTAATAATTGATTAACATAATATCTAAAACCTAATTCTGATGGTGAACGCCCTGAGGATGTATGAACTTTCTCAATAAAATTCATATCCTCCAGTTGTTTCATTTCATTTCGTATCGTCGCAGGACTTACATTTAAGTTGTGACGATCAATTAGTGTTTTAGAACCAATGGGTTGTCCATAATCAACATAATCTTCAACAATTGCATTTAAAATGCTTAATTGTCTATCTGTTATCATGTTTTCACCTCATTAGCACTCTTTTATCTCAAGTGCTAATTATAATTTATCAAATTGGTCAAAGTAAGTCAATGTTAAAGCACTAGAATTTTAAATTTATTTTAACTATTTAATAAAAATGCTTCAAAAACCTCATTACCAATGACTTTTCCTCTTTCTGTTAGATAAATATAATCTTGACTTTCTTCAATTAATTTTCTATTTTTTAAATCAATAATTGTTTGACCAAATATATGTTCAATTGATACATTGAATTTTTTGTTAAATTTATTTTTGTTTACGCCATTATTTAACCTTAATCCTAAAAACATTTCCTCTTCCATTTGCTCGGTGGCAGTTGGACGTGTTTGTGTTAAAATGGGTTCTTCCTGATTAGCAATAGCTTTTATGTAATGATTGACAGGATTCACATTTGTATAACGTACGCCATTTGTATAGCCACTAGCACCTGCCCCGAAACCATAGTATTCTTCATTTAACCAGTAAACCTTATTATGCTCTGATTCGTGACCTTCTATAGAGAAATTTGAAATTTCATATTGATGGAATCTTGAGTCCTCGATTTTGTGCATCAATTTTTGATACATTTCTGCGCCTAAATCTTCATTAGGCAATTTTAAATGACCTTTTCTATACATATTATAAAATTGAGTTTTTGGCTCTAGAATTAATCCATAACTTGAAATATGGTCGATATCCATTTGCATAGCTAAATTCAGACTATCTTCAAAATCCTCTAAAGTTTGCTTAGGAAGGTGATACATTAAGTCCAAACTAATAGATTCAATACCAGCCTTTCTAGCATTGTTTACAGCTTGATATATATCTTCTGTTTTGTGTGTTCTACCAAGAATTTCTAATAATTCTGGTTTAAATGTTTGTACGCCCATTGATATTCGGTTCACACCATATGATTTAAGTAATTTTACTTTTTCGAATGTTAATTCATCAGGGTTTGCTTCAAAACTAAATTCACCTTCAATAGTGAAAATTCTATTAATTGCTGATAATAGTTTATTGAGTTGTTCTATATTTAAAGCTGTAGGTGTACCACCACCTACATACATTGTGTTTAATGTCGTATTATCATTTAGAGTACGGCGTTCCATTTCTAATATTAATGAATCTAAATATTCATCAACTGGTTGTTTATCAATAAAATACTTGTTGAAGTCACAGTAAGTACATATGCGAACGCAAAAAGGTATATGAATATATGCGCTTTGTATTGACACATTAACTCCTCCATAATTATGGCTTAAAATCATAAAAAATTAGAGGCGGGATAGAATTAGTTTCAAAACATCATTCTTTTCCCACCTCAGTTCAACTGTTTAGCTTTTATATCTAACACACATTTAAATAAGTGTATTACTATTTCAAAATTATTCTTCGTCCATTTTTAGTACTGCAAGGAATGCATCTTGTGGAATTTCTACGTTACCTACAGCTTTCATTTTTGCTTTACCAGCTTTTTGTTTTTCTAATAATTTACGTTTACGGCTAATATCTCCACCATAACATTTAGAAAGTACATTTTTACCCATAGATTTAATATTTGTTCGTGCAACAATTTTTTGACCAATAGCTGCTTGTACTGGAACTTCAAATTGCTGTCTTGGGATTAATGTTTTAAGTTTTTCAACTAATGCTTTTCCTCGATCGTAAGCAAATTCTTTATGCACTATGAAGCTTAATGCATCTACTTTTTCACCATTAAGCAATATGTCCATTTTAACTAGGTCACTTTCTTTATTTTCAATGAATTCATAGTCAAATGAAGCATACCCTTTTGTATTGGATTTAAGTTGATCAAAGAAATCAAATACTACTTCAGATAGTGGAATTTCATAGACAATGTTAACTCGAATGTCATCTAAATAGTCCATATTAACGAATTGTCCACGCTTACGTTGACATAGCTCCATAACGGCACCAACATAATCGTTCGGCACCATCATAGTTGCACGAACGTACGGTTCGTATATTTTTTCGATTCTATCACGTTCAGGCATTTGCGCTGGGTTATCTACTGTAACTTCTGATCCATCTTTTAAGATACATTGGTAAATTACTGATGGTGCTGTCGCAATCAATTCAATTCCAAATTCTCTTTCGATTCTTTCTTGAATTATTTCCATGTGTAACATACCTAAAAATCCAGTTCTATAACCAAATCCAAGTGCTTGAGATGACTCAGGTTCGAATTCTAATGAAGCATCATTTAATTGTAGTTTTTCAAGTGCTTCACGTAAATCATTATAATTTTTATTATCGATTGGAAAGAGTCCACAATAAACCATTGGGTTCATTTTTTTATACCCTTGTAATGGTTGTTCTGCAGGTCGATTCGCAAGTGTAATTGTATCACCGACACGTGAATCATCTACGTTTTTAATACTAGCAATAATATAACCAACATCGCCAACAGTTAATTCATCAACAGATAATTGCTTAGGAGTATTAATTCCGACCTTAGTAACATCAAACTCTTTACCGGTAGCCATCATTTTAATCTTATCGCCAGCTTTTACTACCCCATCTATTACTCGGATAGATGAAATAACGCCTCTATAAGGATCATATTCAGAGTCGAAAATTAAAGCTTTCAGTGGTGCATCTGGATCACCATCTGGTGCTGGTACAACCTCAACAATCTTTTCAAGAATTTTTTCAATACCGATATTAGATTTGGCACTAGCAAGTACAACATCGTCTTGATCTAAACCAATAACATCTTCTAATTCTTGTTTAACTCTGTCAGGTTCAGCAGCTGGCAAGTCAATTTTATTAACTACAGGTAATAGCTCTAAATTATTATCTAAAGCTAAATAAACATTAGCTAAAGTTTGTGCTTCTATACCTTGTGCGGCATCTACAACTAAAATAGCTCCTTCACATGCTGCTAATGAACGAGATACTTCATATGTAAAATCGACGTGTCCTGGTGTATCAATTAAGTGGAATGTATATGTTTCTCCATCTTTAGCTTCGTATTTTAAACGTACAGCATTTAATTTGATTGTAATACCACGTTCTCTTTCTAAATCCATTGAGTCTAACAATTGATCTTGCATATCTCTTGTTTCAACTGATTTGGTATTTTCAAGGATTCTATCTGCTAGAGTAGATTTACCGTGGTCTATATGAGCAATAATGGAGAAATTTCTAATTTTCTCTCTTCTATTAAAACGTTCTTGCTTATCCATTGTATCCTTCTCACTTTCATATTAGTAACCCGTATTTGTATATCTTTGATATGATAACGTTTTTAAATTGCAAATGCAAACTTCCAATTAAACGTTTAAATAAATCAATTACTTTGATAAACTAATACTTATATTGGTTTAAGTATTATTAATGCATACTTTATTATAAAGTGTTACGAACTTAATTCCAATACTATAATGTGATATTCATTCATTAATATACGTATTAAATAAATGATTGCACAAAGGTAGTACATTTGATAAAATATTTCTTGTTGTAATCAAATAAAATTAATTTGATAAGTTAGTTCACTTTTAGGAGGTGACAGTAATGCCAAACATTAAATCTGCAGTTAAACGTGTTAAAACAACTCAAACAGCTGAAGAGCGTAATATTTCTAAGAAAAATACTATGCGTACAGCAGTTAAACGTGCGAAATCAGCTATTGAGACAAATGCCGATAACAAAAATGAATTAGTAAGCTTTGCAATTAAGCAATTAGATAAAGCTGCTCAAAGCAACTTAATCCACTCAAACAAAGCTGATCGCGTAAAATCACAATTGATGAGCGCTAACAAATAATAATAAATAAAAGCTAGTTCGCCTGTTTGGTCGAACTAGCTTTTATTTTTGTATCTAAGTATTAATACATCTATTTATAACGATAAAATAAATAATTCTAATATAAGTTGTTTATCCATATACGAAGATTTCAGTTTATAATCTGTTTCAGCACAAGAATCAATGGTATTCAAAAGATCTTCCAATTGATAGTGACGAACCTGACCTAATGCTAACTTAACCCTATATGGATGAACATTTACTGTTTTTGCGATTTGTTGTCCGCTATAGCCTTTTTGACTTAAAATTTTGCATTGATAATACAATCTATAGTTACTTGTAACAAGAGCTAGTAATTTAATTGGTTCTTCTTTCATGTTTATTAAATCTTTAACTAATTGAATAGCTTTGTTTTTTTGGCGCTTTTGAATATATTCAGTTAATAGAAATACATTTTGTTCTAAACTACGATTAATAATTTGGTTAACATCATCTTTATTAATTGTAGGTCTATCACCTAAAAATAACATTAGCTTATCTAATTCTTGAGAGACGATATTAAAATTAACACCAGTTAATTCAATAAACATATTAAGTGCATCTTGCTTAATATCTTTAAAATTCTCGTTAAGTTTAGATTGTATCCATTTTTTTATTTCCTCTTCAGACATCTGCTCAACTTTTTTAAGTTGACCATTTTTTTTAAGTGTTTTAGTCAGTTTCTTTCGTTCATCTAATTTATTTTGGTAAACTTCAAATATGATAAGATTATCACCATCATATTTCTCGAGAAACTCCATTAATTGGTCAGTATTTTGATTTAATTCTTTAGTTACTTTTTCTCCAGTAAATACGTAAGCGTTCTTAACTAAAATTGCCTTTTTGTCTGAAAAAAACGGCATAGTCAAAGTTTCTTCAATGATTGGTGTAATTTCTGTTTCGTATAAATTAAACTTTATGAAATTAAAGTCATCTTTTTCTGTCTGTAAGTATTTATTGATTATTTCCGAACTTTTTTTCTCAACTAGGTCTGCCACTTCTCCGTATACCGTAACGATATTATCAGACATATATTACACCCTTTCAAATTAGTTCACATTAAGAAATTATATCATGATATATTAATGAACCTCTAGTCATTTAGTTAGGTTGATTCGTAGTAATCGTTAAATTCGAATTCAATTTAACTGTTATTTCTCCATTCACTTGTGTATCCAATACTTTACTCCCAAATCCTTGTAATCGTTGAATCACTTCTTGATTAGGTAGTTTATATTTATTACCTTTTCCACTCAATATGAGACTGATTTTTGGTTTTATTAATTTAATTAAATTATGTGAACTACTTGTTTTACTTCCATGGTGTGCCACTTTTAATATATCTATCCTAGGTAATTGATAACGTTGTAAAAGCAATTCTTCATTTTTAATACTCATGTCACCTGTTAGCAATATTTTTTTATGTTTATATGATATAAGGATAACAATAGATTGTTCATTTTTATCATCACTATCTTTTATATACGTATCCATAAAACGAAGGGTTGCTTTTTTTAAAGTAAGTGTATGTAACTTATTAACATCTATTAAATTAATACGATTGGATTTACAAATTTTTTCTATATTATACAATTCTGCTTTAGAAAAACTGTCTTTTAATAACACAATGTTCTTTATATTAATGTGAGATGCTAAATAAGGCAATTCACCCATGTGATCGAGATGGGGATGAGATATTATAAGATAATCGACTTTAGAAACGCCTTTTGATTTTAAACTTGGTATCGTTTTGTATTTCGAAATATTAAAGTTAGGTAGCTTATGATTTTCTGCTCGTTTACCTCCAGTATCAATCATAATATTTTGTTTACTATCAGTTTGGAATAATACGCTGTCACCTTGACCAACATCAAACATTGTTAACTGCCCTTCGTTATCACTAGTATAATGAATGATAATGAGAATACCCATACTGATAACAAATGTCGCTTTAAAAAAATGCTTTTTAACAAATAAATACAAAGACAGAAATGTGAATATCAAAATCAATAACAAGCTATTTGAACTAAGTTCTGGCACAAAAATTCTTAGATACTTTAACTTTAAAAATATAGATACTAAATCATCATGGAAATTAAAAATAGCAGCAATAACAGAATTTAAGATATCTAAATGAATTGTAAAATGTGATAAGACAAAGAAAAGAATAGATAAAGGAAATATTAAAAAACTATAAAATGGTACAAAAACTAAATTAGAAATTAAGCCAATCCATTGGATTTGATTAAAATGATAAATACTTATGAGTAAGGCACCTAGTTGTGCAATAAATGTAACTGCAACGATAAGTTTTAATCCAGTTAAATGTTTTAATAACGGCGATGAAATAATTAGAAATAATGAAATGAGAAATGAAAATTGAAATCCAATATCGTAGATTATTTGAGGATTAATAAAAAACATTAAAATAAAAACAATAGACAATAATTCAAGTGGATTTATTTTTAATGATTTGGGGAGTAAAAGTAAAATAATAGCAGCTAAAATAGCTCTAACTGCACTTGGAGCAAAATCGGTATATAAAGCATAAAGCGGTAAAAGTGTAAGAAGTACTAATTTAATGATAATAGTGGGTGTATTGAATCTAACAAAAATTTGATATACCAAGTAAATCAATGCTGCTACGTGTGAACCACTTACTGCAAGTAAATGATAGATACCAATTTCCTTTACATCTTCTATAAACATTGGATTTAAAGAACTAGTATCTCCAGATATCAAGGCTAACATTCTATCAAAATAAATATTATGAGAGTTTTGCATTTGCTCACGAATATAACTTTGATAATTCGTCATAAAAGAAAAACGTTTGTTGGATTGACAACTACTCAAATCGATTTGTCTAATAAATATGTATGGTTGAGAAGTATTGTTTAATGAGAATTCACCTTTGATTAAACATGTTTGATTTTCAATACTCATGGGTTTATTAATATCTTTAACTTTGTATAAAAACTTATATTCGTTTCCTTTCCAGTTAAGAATACCCTTATATGATTCCAATCCTTTATTTAACTTAATTATAGATACCATATCAATGATGTATCTATTTTTATTTAAATGTCGTTCTTCTTTGTCTTTTTTATCATTTGATGTGTTTGATATAACCATACTTAGTATAAAGAATATCAATACACTCAACACGTATCGTTTCAATAAATTTTTACGCATGAGTATAAACAGTAGACAACATAATATAAAAGTAGAGAGTATACGGTTAGATAACCATAGAATCCCTACTAAACAAGATAGTGCAATATAAAACAATGATTTAGCCTTGTGTTAAATACTGAGCTACATATTCAGGTGAAAATGGTATTTTTTTATACTCTATGCCCGATTGATCTAATAACTTCATAGCATATTCATGATTATGGTAATCTTCAGCATAGTAGATAGTTTTAATACCAGCCTGAATAATTGATTTAGTGCAATTTAAACACGGAAAATGTGTAACATAAATTGTTGCACCTTCTGTTGAAACACCTTGCTTTGCACATTGTAGTAATGCATTCATTTCAGCATGTATTGTACGAATACAATGTCCATCTTCAATTAAACAACCTTCATCTATACAATGAACTTCACCAGCAACTGAACCATTGTAGCCTCCCGCGATAATACGATTATCTTTCACAATAGTTGCGCCAACTGATAATCTTTGACAAGTTGATCTTAAGGCTAACAAGTGGCTTTGTGCCATAAAGTATTCTTCCCATTTAATTCTCTCCATGATGTTCTTTGCCTCCATCGTACATAATAAAAATAGTAATTATAGCTTAATCATTTTAAAATGATATTGCAAATGCATTTATCATTATACGGTAAAATATTCTTTAAGTTTTTCAAATGTTTTTGAACCAAAACCTTTGATATTTTTCAAATCATCAATGCTATTAAATGAACCTTTTTGATTTTTATATTCGATGATTTCTTTTGCTTTAGATGGCCCAATGCCAGGTACTTTCATTAATTGTTCTTCTGTGGCTAAATTTAAATTTATAGGTGCTTTATCTACATTACCAGTACCATTAAATTGATTAGATTGACTTTGTACTTGCTGAACACTGTTTTCCCCTTTTTCAGGTACGTATATTAGCTTTTGGTCTATGAGTTTTTCTGAAAAATTGAGTTGCTTTGTGTCGGCGGTTTTTAATAATTGCGCTTTATTCAGTATATCGATCATCCTATCTGAACTATTCATTTTATATACATTAGGATGTTTCACTGCACCTTTGATATCTACATATATAATTTGGTTATCTTTTTTTCCTACTTCTTGACTAGTCGGAGTTGTTTTATTTCCATTTTTCTCATTTTGATTGTCTTTATCAGCATAATTGTGTGTTGTAGATTCTATATAAGCTGATTTATCTTCCGATTGATTTGAATTCATAACATAAAATATCATCAAAAATATGAAGAGTGCACCCATGATAAAATACATTTTTTGATCACTCAAATATGATTTAACTTGATTGAATTTAGAATGCAAAAAAATCACCCTTTCATACTAATTAACGTATGCTAGAGTGATTTTACTTTATTTAAAATTGTTTTTGAGCTACAAAAAATAAGCGATCTGCTTGTTCAATTTCATTATTCATATCAAAATCAGTAAACGTTTTAATTACGTTGAAACCACATTGTTCCAATAAATTTAAATATACATCTTTTTCAAATGTTCTTTGGTAATGTTCTTCATCAAATCGTTGATATAATCCATCCTCATGTTCAATAAAGAAGGACATTTGATGATATACGCTTAAAGGTTCATCACCTTTAATTGCATCCCAACCTAAATATACATGTTCAGTTTCGTCGATATAACTTTGATTATTAAATAGCGTGTTCATTTTTTCTACAGTATGAACATCAAAGATTAATAATCCTCCCTTGTTCAAATGAGAATGAACATGTATGAAAGTATTTTCAACATCTTCAATAGTAGGTAAATAGTTTAAAGAGTCACAAAATATAGTTATGATATCAAATTGGTAGTCTAATTTAAAGCGAGTCATATCGCCCTCTATCCAAGTTATTTGATTAGACTTTTGAGAAGCGATTGCCAACATATCAGCACTAATATCCATACCATTGATATGACCTAATTCATTTAACATGCATGTAAGTGTGCCTGTTCCACAACCTATATCTAGTATATTGGGATGATTGTGTGCATAATATTGAACTATATCGAACCATAAATGATAAGGTTGATCTTGAGTTAGTTGATCATACACTAGGCTCATTTCTTCATATTGAGACATAATTAGTGAACAACCTGACCGTATGATTCAATTGGTGCATCTTGATATAATTTCTCAATATTATAATAAGGACGCTCGTCTTTATGGAAAATATGTACAACTACATTAGCTAAGTCGAGAAGAATCCATCTTGCGTCTTGATAGCCTTCCATACGTTTCACATCAATATCTTGTTCATGAACTGCTTCTTTTACAGCCTTTGCAATCGATTGAACTTGGCGTTCATTGTTTCCATGACAAACCACAAAGTAATCTGTCATATCACTAATACCTTGCATATTAAGAGAAATAATATCTTCTGCTTTTTTGTTTTCTGCTGCATCTACAGCAATATTTAACAATTTGTCTGAGTTCATTTAATCATCCTTTATTCTTTCATCACTATAATTATAATAATTTAAACAAGCAATCGTAGCGCCATAAACCGTAATATCTTTTTGAATTAAAAATAACACTGTTCGCTTAGAAATTTCGTAAATTGTTTTATCTAAGCTACCTTGATTGTATGCCATATCTCTTATTTCTTCAACTCCTGGGGTTTTACGCCCTGGTTCAATATAATCAGCAATAAATACTAATTTCTCTGTTTTAGTCATTTGTTGACGACCAGTAGTGTGATATTTGATTGCTAACAGCACTTCCTCATCTTTAACATCAAAATCGTTTTCCATTATTGCAGAACAAACAGGACCATGGAGAATTTCGCCACCATAGCTTAATAAATCAGTTTCTAATTCATATTGTCTAACCACTTGATACATTGTACTCAAATCATCATATTTACAGTAGTCATGTAAGACACCGGCTAACTCTGCTTTATCTTTATCTCCATCATATATTTCTGCTAGTTTTACAGCTGTTTCGGCTACTCTAAGTGAATGTTTATATCGTTTTTCAGGTAATTTTTCTTTAACTAATTCCTTAGCATTTTCAATTTTCATATAACCCTTCCTCTCGAATATAATGCTCAACACTTTGAGGAACTAATATTTGAATAGATTGTTTTGATTTAATACGTTCTCGAATCATTGATGAACTAATGTCCATACGTGGAATTGTAATAGATATCATATCATCCTCAACATGTTGTACTTCTTTTTCTCTGTTAACAACAATAAACGTAATCAATTGTTTTAATTCATCAATGTTATACCAACGATCCAATTGATTATATTGGTCTGTACCTATTATGAAATAAAATTCTGAATCGGGTTGTGAATGTGTTAGAGATAAAAGTGTATCATACGTATAACTTTGTCCTTTTCTTTCTAACTCTTCATAACTAATTTTACCAAAACCCAGTGTATCAATGGCTAGTTCAATCATATTAAGACGTTGTGGAGCTTCCAAGAAATCTTTGTGGTCTTTCAAAGGCGCCATATAACTAGGTAAAAAATAAAACTCATCAGGTTTAATTTTATGAAAGACTTCACTTGCTACCATCATGTGAGCAGTATGAATCGGGTTGAATTGTCCACCATACAAAACTATTTTTTTTGACATTATGGTAGCGTGATTTCTTTATTTTCCTGTGATTCTCTATATAAAACAATCATAGACCCGATTACTTGAACAACTTCACTGTTTGTAGCTTCTCCTAATGTAGTCGCAAGTTCATTTTTATCATCAAAATTATTTTGTAAAACATGTATTTTAATTAGCTCACGTTTTTCAAGTGTTTCATCAATTTGATTTACCATATTTTCATTAATACCACCTTTACCAATTTGGAAAGTGGGATCAGTATTGTGTGCTAAACTACGTAAATATCTCTTTTGTTTTCCTGTTAACATTATTTAACTCCTTTTAGTTCGTTTAAAACTGAATTTTTCATTGTCTTGATATCAGCTTGTAATCCAGTCCATATTTTAAAACTTTCTGCCCCTTGATATACAAACATATCTAATCCATTATATATTGGATTACCTTTTTTCTCTGCTGCTATTAAAATAGGCGTTTTATAAGGTATATATACAATATCACTCACTAAAGTTTCTGGGTTTAAGTATTTTAAATCAATGGGGATATCTTGATTATTATCCATTCCTGCAGGAGTAGTATTGATAATAATATCAAACTCATCCAAATGTGATTCCGCTTGGTCGAGTGAAATTTGATTGACATCTAGATCCCATGACTCAAAACGTTTCATCGTACGATTGGCTACAGTTAGTTTAGGTTGAACAAACTTATTGAGTTCATTCGCTATACCTTTACTAGCACCACCAGCACCTAATATTAAAATATAAGCATTTTCTAAATCATTGTATACTTGTCTTAAGCCCGTAACATAGCCTATCCCATCTGTATTATAACCTATCCATTTACCGTCACGAATTAATACAGTATTTACTGCACCAACAGATGATGACTGATGATCAATTTCATCTAAATAAGGTATAATACGTTCTTTATGTGGAATAGTGATATTAAAACCATCTAAACTTTTACCTTCAATAATCTCTTTGATATGATCAAAATCTTCAATTGAAATGTTAACTGCTTCATAAGTGTATTTTAAATCTAACGACTCAAAATTTTTATTATGCATTAGCGGTGATAAAGAATGTGAAATTGGATCTCCAATTACTGCAAATTTCACGTTCATCCCTCCTATAATATTGAATTTCTTAAGATGACATCTACATTTTTAGGGACTCTAACAATCACTTTTGCACCAGAATCAATCGTTATAAAGCCTAAACCAGAAATCATTACATCTCTTTTCTCTTTACCAGTTTCTAAACGAACAGCTTTCATTTCACTCATATTAAATTGGCTAGGATCATGCGGTGGTGTTAATAAATCACCTATATGATTCTTCCATAATTCATTTGCTTTTTCCGTTTTAGTTCGATGTATATTTAGTTCATTAGAGAAGAAACATACTAAAGGTCTTTTCCCGCCTGAGACATAATCGATTCGTGCTAAACCACCAAAGAACAGAGTTTGGCCTTCATTTAATTGATATACACGTTGTTTAATTTCTTTTTTAGGCATAACTAATTTTAATTCTTTTTCAGTTACAAAATGAGTCATTTGATGAGATTGTATTATTCCTGGCGTATCAAACATAAAGGATTTTTCATCTAAAGGTATATCAATCATATCTAATGTAGTACCTGGGAATCTTGATGTTGTAACAACATCTTTTTCACCCACACTTAGTTCTATAAGTTTATTTATTAATGTGGATTTACCTACATTAGTTGTACCGACAATATATACATCTTCTTGATCACGATACTTATTGATTGAATCTAATAAGTCTTCGATGCCTTGCCCTTTTTCTGCAGAAATAAGTACTACATCTTCCGCTTCAAGTCCATATTTTTTAGCGGCGCGTTTCAACCACTCTTTTACGCGACGGTGATTAATCTGTTTAGGTAGTAAATCCATTTTGTTAGCAACTAAGATGATTTTTTTATTACCTACAATTCGTTTAATGGCATTGATAAATGAACCCTCAAAATCAAAAACATCAACTACATTTACTACTATGCCACTTTTGTCAGACAAACCTGTTAGTAAATTTAAGAAGTCTTCACTATCCATGCCCACATCTTGAACTTCATTATAATTTTTCAGACGAAAACATCGTTTACAGATAACATCTTCTCTAAATAAATTGTGTTCTGGAACATAACCAGGTGCATTCTTATCCTCAGATTGCAAAGGCGCTCCACAACCAATACATTTTAATTCTTCACTCAATCAATTTTCCTCCCACTTGATATAACCTTTTTTTCTAAAGTGATTTAACAATCTTCTTTCAATAAGTCGATTAAATTTAGTGATAAATCCATCTGTTCTTTTAACAGGTACTACCATAATTGTATATAAACCATTACGATTACCACCGAAAACGTCAGTTAACATTTGATCACCAATGACAACAGTTTCATTCGGCTTTATATTCATTTGTTTAATTGCTTTTTTAAATGCTTTACCCATTGGTTTTCTTGCTTTACAAATAAAATCTACATTTAAATCTTTTGAAAATTCACCAACACGTTGTTCATTATTATTTGAAACGATCGTAATTTGAATCCCTTTTTCTCTCGCTTCTTTGAACCACTGTTTTATTTGTTCAGTAGGCGCAACAACATCCCAACCTACTAGTGTGTTATCTAAATCTGTAATAATACCTTTTACACCTGTATCTGCTAATTTATCGATATTAATTTCGAAAGCTGATTTAAGATATGCATTAGGCATAAAATAATGTTTAATAATACCCATTAGTCTGTCACCTTTATTCATTTATTATAATTTTTTTACTAATAATTCTACCATTTCACTTGAAGAAACTGCAGCCTTACCTAAAAATTCCTCAAAAGTCATATCCGCTTCACCATTTGCTAAATCAGATACCGCTCTTGTGATTATAAAAGGAACTTTAAATTGATAACATACTTGTGCAATTGCTGTTGCTTCCATTTCAACAGCCATAGCGTCTGCAAAACGAGATTTTATTAATTTACGTTGTTCTGCACTACCTATGAAGCTATCGCCACTCACTATCAATCCTGTTTTAGCATTTAAATGTTGTTGTTGTACCACTTCAACAGTTTCTTTTAATAATTGTTGATTAGCTTCATATTTTTCAGGCATTTGTGGAATTTCTCCTAATGCATATCCAAATGCAGTCGCATCAGCATCGTGATAAGTCACATCATTACTGATTAATACATCTCCAATTTCTAGGCTTTCATCTAATGCACCAGCAGAACCTGTATTGATAATGAATTTAGGATTAAATTTTTCGATGAGTAATGTAGTTGATATTGCTGCATTGACTTTACCTATACCGCTTTGAGTAATGACAACCTCTTTATGATTAAGTTGCCCTGTATAAAATTTAACATGTGCAACTGTAATTTCACTTAAATTCACTAATTTATCTTTTAAAATGGCAACTTCTTCTTCCATTGCACCAATAATACCAATCATTATTGTCCCACCTTACTTATATTATACTAGCATTAGTTATTCTATCACATTTTCATAATTTCAACGACACTACGAGTATTAAAATCACTATGTACTATTAAAAATAAAGCGCTAATACAATGAGGAAATATGAAAAAGTAATTAACCACTTGAACTGAATCAAAACAGTTCTTCGAAACTAGAATTATATAATAACATTACAAAGTTAATCTCTTAACATTGGATTGTAAATTATCTATAATCCTATTTACTTTTATCAGGACCTCAATGTATTAACGCCCTTTAATTATTATTATTTTATTAAATTAAAACTATGATTTAACCTTTCCATAAACTTGCTAAATCTTGTAGTGAAAAGATACCAGTTAAAATTGTAACGATTACAGCTACAATACCGAATATTAGCATCCATGTTGGGTGTTTATAATCACCAACAATCGATTTTTTTCTACTTGCAATTAAAATGACAGAAAGTGTAATTGGCAAGATCCAACCATTAATCACACCTGCGATAATAAGTAAGCTTACAGGTTTACCGATGAATAAGAAAATAATTGTTGAAATAACAATAAATGTGATAACAATTAAATTATTCTTATTAAAGAGTGATTTGTGCATCGTTTTTAAGAAAGTCGCACTAGTATAGGCTGAACCAATTACTGAAGACATTGCTGCTGCAAAAATCACCACACCAAATATATTTTTACCAATAGGTCCTATAGCATGTTCGAACACTGATGCTGGTGGATTTTCAGAACTAAGCGTTACTCCTGTTACAACAACACCTAATACTGCTAGGAATAGTAATGTACGCATAACACCCGTAGTTAAAATACCTGCAATGGCTGAATGGTTAACAAATGGTAAAAATTCTTTACCTTTGATACCAGAATCCAAAATTCTGTGAGCTCCAGCAAATGTTATATATCCGCCAACTGTTCCACCCACTAATGTAATAATAGGTAAAATTAATTTGATTGGATGTTCAGGTGCAAAGGTGTGTACCAAAGCATCTCCATATGGTGGATTAGATACAACCATGACATATGCGACGATCAATATCATAATGACACCTAAAATCATAGATACTACATCCATAATTTTTTGACCACTTTTACTAACAAAAATCAAAATTGAAAAGATAGCAGTAATCGCTGCACCCCATTTTACATCTATACCAAACATAGCGTTTAACCCAAGACCTGCACCGGCAATATTACCAATATTAAATGCTAATCCACCGAATGCAATTAAAACAGAGATAACTGTTCCAAGCCCAGGAACAATTTTATTGGATACCTCTTGTCCTCTTAAGCCAGTAACTACAAGAACTCTCCAGATATTAATTTGTGCACCTATATCTATTAATATAGAAATTAAAATCGCAAACGCGAAACTAGCATAAAATTGTGCAGTAAATACTGCTGTTTGAGTTAAAAAGGCAGGTCCGATTGCTGACGTTGCCATTAAAAAGACTGATCCTAGCAATAATCTTTTATGATTTCTAGTGAATGTTGCTTTCCCATTATTGTTTGATGTTAATTTTTCTCCCATGTTAGAACCCCCTATAAGGATTGAATATCAATGCCTTCTTTCGTTAATTTTTCCCTAATTTTAGTTACAAATTCTAATGCATGTGCGCCATCACCGTGTACACATATCGTATCTGCTTGAAGTGTGATTTCTTTATTGTTTTTAGATACAACTTTATTTTCTGTTACCATTTTAATAACTTGATTTAATGCTTCCTCAGAGTCGGATATTACAGCATCAGGTTCTTTACGACTAACGAGTTGTCCGTCATCTTCATATCGACGATCAGCAAAAACCTCAGATGCAGTTTTTAAACCTATTTTTTCAGCTTCTGAAATGAGTAATGTATTAGCTAAACCAACAAATACCAATGTTTTATCAAAGTCATATACTGCTTGTGCAATTGCACTTGCAATCGTCTTATCTTTGGCGCCCATTTGATACAGTGCCCCATGTGGTTTTACATGATTCATCTTCACATCATGAATTTGACAAAAGCCATTTAGCGCCCCAAGTTGGTAAACTACGATGTTATATATTTCTTCAGGTGACATATCTAATTTACGGCGACCAAAACCTTGTAGATCAGGTAACCCAGGATGTGCACCAATGCCTATGTTGTGTTTTTTTGCTAATTGTATTGTTTCGTTCATCACATTGGCATCTCCAGCATGAAATCCACACGCGATATTGGCTGATGTGATTAATGGTAGTATGTCTTTATCTCCACCAAAAGAATAGTTACCAAATGCTTCACCTAAGTCACAATTTAAATCGACTTGCATTATAAAGTCACCCCTTTAATAATTTGATGTTTTTCAAGGAATTTTATATCAACATTTCTGGCATCTCCATCGGCATAAGCAGGATAATTGAGTACTGCATATAGGAAATCCGCTGTCGTTGTAAAGCCATCAATAACCATTTCATCTAACGTCACTTTTAATTTTTGGATTGCACTACTTCTATCTGACCCTTTAACAATTACTTTGGCTACTAATGAGTCATAGTAAGGTGAAACCTTATAGCCTGGATAAAGAAGTGAATCTACTCTTACATTAAAACCTTGTGGTAGATGCAAACCGTTAACTTTACCTGGTGTAGGTTGGAATTGTTTTTCCGGATTTTCAGCATTTATTCTAGCTTCAATGACGTGACCATTAAATTGGATATCTTCTTGTTTAAACGGTAACTCATCATGTTGTAGTAAATATAGTTGTGCGACTAATAAATCTCTATCCGCACGCATTTCGGTTACTGTATGTTCGACTTGAATTCTAGCATTCATTTCAATAAAATAATGTGCATCTTCAGTAACTAAAAATTCAATTGTTCCTGCACTTCTGTACTGTGATGCTTTTGCTACTTTAACTGCATCTTCACAAATTCGTTCTCGTCTTTCTTCCGTAAGTGCGGCACATGGAGATTCTTCAATTAATTTTTGATTCTTTCTTTGTACTGAGCAGTCACGTTCACCTAAATGCACAAAGTTATCTTTACCATCGCCAATAATTTGTACTTCAACATGTTTGGCTACTGGTATAAATGCTTCAACATATACACGATCATCGTTGAAATATTTTTGACCTTCACTTTTTGCTTCTTTAAATGCCTTAGCTAATTGTTCTGGTTCTTTAACAATTCGTATACCTTTTCCACCGCCACCACTAGCGGCTTTTAATACGACAGGAAAACCGATATCTTTAGCAAGTTCTTCAATTTCCTCTACTGATTTTACTTCGTCGGTAGATCCAGGTATCACTGGTACACCAGCGCCATCTACTGTTTGTCTAGCTGTTATTTTATCTCCCATCATTTCCATAGTAGTTTTATTAGGTCCTATAAAATGAATATTATTATCTTCAACAGCTTCAGCAAATGAAGTGGATTCTGATAAAAAACCATACCCTGGGTGTATAGCGTTTGCACCACTTACCTCAGCGGCTCCAATTATTCTTGGAATATTTAAATAGCTATCAAGAGGGTTCGCTTCACCAATACATATAGCTTGATCTGCTAACCCTACATGGAGACTATCTTCATCTCCTTTAGCATAAATTGCTACGGTTTCGATACCCATTTCTCTACAGGCACGAATAATCCTTACAGCAATTTCCCCTCTGTTTGCAATTAAACATCGATACATTATGTAAGCCTCCTTACTTCAAAGTCACTAATACTTGGTCATATTCAACATTTGTACCATGTTCTACAGCAATATTAGCCACTTCTCCAGCAATATCACTCGTCACTTCATTCATTACTTTCATTGCCTCAATAAAACCTATAACGTCACCTTTTTCAATTTTGTCTCCAACTTTAATTTGTGGTTCAGTTAATTCTTTACTATCTTGTAAAAAGAACGTGCCAACCATAGGTGATTTAATAGCATTCTCTTCATTTTGAGTATCAGTACTTTGTGAATCTTGTTGAGCATTATTATTTGAAGTACTGCTTGGACCTTGTGAAACGGAAGGCGCTTGTGAAATAACTTGACCTTCTGTGAAATCTAACTCTATTTCATTCTCAAAATCTTTATATTTAAATTTTTTAACATCATTTGCTTTTACTAATTTAATAATCTCTTCTATTTTTTTGGTATTCATTTGTTAAAATTCTCCTTTCATCAGATTCGCTAATTTTCTAGATGTTCTTCTCATATTTTTCATGTCATATAGCGGCTGACTTTTTATTTTTTTTAATTCTTCTTGGAATTGTTTATTAAATTGCTTTGATTCATTTATAGCATCTTCTACAGATATCCACTTAAATCGAATAGATTCTCCTGGTTGAAATTGGACTAATTGATTTAATCCTAATTGTGTAACCGTAGCAATTTTTGTATAACCACCAACAGTCTGTTTATCATTTAGTAAAATGATAGGGTTACCATCATTCGGTACTTGAATACTACCTAATGCTACAGGCTCTGAAATGATATCTGCACTTTCTTCAGGTGCAATATTTTCTCCTTTAAGACGGAAACCCATACGATCAGACATCTCTGAAATAACATATTCATTATCTGTTAACTTTGCTTTAGCATCTTCAGAGAATGATTCAATCTGTGGTCCTTCAATGATGTGTATCACATTATCTTTATTGGCAAGATTAATTTGTGATGCACGCCCAATGTTATTCTTATACGAAGGGTCATCATTTGTTTGAATAATATCATCTTTCTTCAATGACCGACCTTTATAACCACCCATATTACTTCTTGTGTGTGTTGAATAACTGTCTGCAATGATTGGTATATCTAAAGGTTGTCCAAAGGTAATATACCCTCTAGCACCTTTTATGGCATTACCAATCTCTAATATATCACCTGGCTTCACACCGTATATAATTTGAGATTCAATAGCTTCACCATTGAGTAACGCATTGAAACGACCACCTGCAATGGTAAATGAATTCTCTTTTAGAAACTGAATCGATGGGCCAATAATTGTAAATTCCAGTGCTGGGCCATCATTACCAATGAGATGAGATGCAATTTGATAATGATTTAGATCAAGTGCACCTGCCTCTGAAAACCCAACGTTCATATAACCTTTACGACCAATATCTTGAACCGTAGTAAATAAACCTGGTTTCAAAATTTTAATACTCATTTTCGTAAGTCACCCACTTATCTATGTCAAAATGTTCATTATTAATATCTGATACAATTTGGTCATATTCATCTTGTGTTATTGCCTTAAATTGAATGTAATCACCAGCCTCATAAATCGTCATTGGATCTCTGTTTAAATCAAAAACTTTTAATGGTGTTCGTCCAATGATTTGCCAACCTCCAGGCGAATCTAATGGATATAAGCCTGTTTGATTATTAGCAATACCTACTGAGCCAGCGTCAATCTTAACTCTTGGTTCAGAACGACGTGGTGTATGAATGCGCTTATCTAATCCACCTAAATATGGGAAACCTGGCATAAAGCCTAGCATATAAATCAAATAAGCTTGTTGTGTGTGTATATCTATCACTTCGTCATTTGACAAATTATTGTAAGACGCAACTTCATCTAAATCTGGACCAAAATCTCCACCATATACAACTGGTATGGTAATTATCTTACGTTGATTTTGATTATTAAGTTTTGTGTCTGAAATTTGACTGAGTTCTAAATTTTCAATTAATTCAGTGCCATCGATATTCATATTATCGAATGTGATTAGAATGGCTCTGTAAGACGGGACAATATCAATAATATCCTTGTGCTTTTGATTCTGAATATATTGTACTGTCTTATTAACTTTTTCATATGTATTTTCACTAATTTCATTTTCAAAATAAATCATTAGTGATTGTTCATTAATCAATCTTGTTTCCAACTTACCAATTCCTCCCCTTTTTATAGGACTTAGTTGTTGTACCATTCTATTGTATCATTTTCATTGTATATATGTTTAATAAGTAATTCGAATTATTGTTAATAACCAATTTGTCATGATACACAAAAATTTGCTCGTTTCAACAATAAAACAATTTATACAAAATTTTCTATATTCTATTTAATCATAATCAATTTCATTTGTCGCTATTTATTGTGTCATTTTCTATTGCTCATACTAAAATCGAAATATAGCTTAGGAATTCTTTCTATTAAAAAAGCAGGCATTGTAAGATAACAATGCCTGCAATACTTATAATTATTTAATATCAACAATTTTAACGTTCATTTCGCCACCATTTGGTAATGGTACACGAACTTCATCATCTAATGATTTACCGATTAATGCTGATGCCATTGGAGATTCATTTGAAATTTTACCTTTGAAAGCGTCTGCTTCAGCAGAACCTACAATCTGATAACTTTCTTCTTCATCACCTGGTAACTCTACAAAAGTTACAGTTTTACCAATTTGAACTGTATTATTGTCGCCAGTATCTTCGATGATTAAAGCGTTTCTAATCATATGTTCAATACGTTGTATATCTTGCTCAATAAAACCTTGCTCATCTTTAGCTGCATCATATTCGGAGTTCTCAGATAAGTCACCAAATGAACGTGCAACCTTAATTTTTTCTACAACTTCTGGTCTTTTAACTGTTTTTAATTCTTCTAATTCTTGTTCTAACTTTTCGAATCCTTCTTGTGTCATTGGATACTGTTTTTGATTTTCCATTATGTCATCTTCCTTTACTTTTAATACTATTGTTTACTAACTAAAGATTGAATCTTTGTAGTCATGATATCAATGGCTACCTTGTTACTGCCACCTTCTGGAATAATGATGTCAGCATGTTTCTTAGTTGGTTCAATAAATTGTTCGTGCATAGGGCGCACCACATTTAAGTATTGATTGATAACTGAGTCCATAGATCGTCCACGTTCATGAGTGTCTCTTTTCAATCGACGTAATATTCTTAAATCTGCATCCGTATCGACATATATTTTAACATCCATCATATCACGTAACGTCTTGTTTTCTAAAGCGAAGATACCTTCTACGATGATAACATCTTTAGGTTCAAATGCAATTGTTCGTTCACTTCTAGTATGACTTGCATAATCATAAGTTGGTACTTCAACGGCTTTACCATTTCGTAAATCTTTTAGATTTTGAATTAACAAATCGTTATCAAATGCAAATGGATGATCATAATTTGTCTCCAAACGCTCTTCAAAAGTTAAATGTGATTGGTCTTTATAATAATAGTCTTGCGCTAATAATGCAATACTATGACCTTCAAGATTTTTCATAATTTCATTTGTGACAGTTGTTTTACCAGAACCAGAGCCTCCAGCAATACCTATAATCGTCGTTTGTGTCATTACCCGATTTCCTTTCTCATCATGTTGTTCGTAAAGATTGGACGATCGACTTTAATTTGTACAATTTGCAATGGATGACGTGCGGCATCAAGTTGATTACCTTCTTCATCATAAATTGTATCTACAATTTGTTTAAAGCTTTCTATTTCAGGTCCAAAGAATTCAATTTCTTGACCTGGCTTAAAATTATTTCTTTGTTGTATCGTAGCAATTTGTGTTTCTTCATCATAATCTAATACTAGACCACAAAAATCATATGGTGATTTTTTAGATTGTTGTTCTCCAAACATTTGCTCTTCATAACCTGGTGTACCTTCAAAAAAGGCAGGTGCTGTATCTCTATTTGCACATTTATCTAGTTCGATTAACCATTCTGGATTAATAGTGAAATGTTCTGGGTCTTCAGCATAAGCATCAATGACTTTACGATATACAGAAACAACCGTTGCAATATAATGAATTGATTTCATTCGACCTTCTATTTTTAATGAATCGATACCTAAGTCCATCATTTGTGGAATTGATTCGATTAATTTTAAATCTTTAGGACTCATGGCAAACGGAACTACTTCACCATCTTCATAAAATAGATCTAATTCACCATCTTCGTCTACTTGTAATAAATCATAATCCCAACGACAACTTTGGCAACATCCACCTCTATTAGAATCACGTGCAGTCATATGATTACTCAATGTACATCTTCCTGAGTACGCAATACACATAGCACCATGAATAAACGCTTCTATTTCAATATCTACTTTTTCTTTCATCTCTTTCATTTCCATTGCACCTGTTTCACGTGCTAAAACAACACGGTCAAGGCCTTCTTCTTTCCAAAACTCTACTGCTTTGTAGTTAGATAATGACTGTTGTGTAGATAAGTGAATTTCTAACTTAGGCGCTACTTTTTTACATGTTTCGATAATAAGTGGGTCGGCAACTATAATCCCTGTAGCACCTGTAGCTTCAAGGTTAATTAAATATTCATCTAAACCATCCATATTATCATCATGTGCGATAATATTGGTTGTAACATAGATCTTTGCACCATATCGATTTGCAAATTCTACACCTTCAGCTATTTCTTCCATAGTAAAATTATCAGCATTTGATCTTAAACCATATTCTTGGCCGCCTAAAAATACTGCATCTGCGCCATAATGTACTGCAATTTTTAATTTTTCTAAGTTACCAGCTGGAGCAAGTAATTCTGGCTTCTTCATTTTAGTTTTTGAAGCACCTTTTATGTCTTCTATTGTTTTCATGATTCAGCCTCCTAATATACCGTATGCTTAAATAAGAAACCTTCATCAAATGGACGATGTTCTGGTTGAATCTCTTCGATTGGGTCTACTAGCATAAATTTTTCATCTTCGTATGTTTCAGGGTCTTCATTATAAAGATCAATGGCTTCACGATATTGTTGTGTGACAATATTAATATATTCTTCTGTTTGTAAAATGCCATCTATTTTAAATGCATCAATGTCTGCTTCAAAAAATGGTTCTAATTCCTCAATTAGGCATATGTCATTTGGAGACATAATATGCGTACCATTGTAATCTTCAAATACTGGATATTTATTTTCACGTTCTTCATCATATAGTAATAAATCATTTTGATTATCACTACGTTGAATTTTCATTTGTCTATCTTGGAATGTGTAATAATTACCTAGTAACATTCTTTTAGATTGAAACATGCAAGTCATACCGTGCACTTGAACTTCTATCTCAACGTCGGCATGCGATTTGATATTGATAATTTCTTCTAGACTTAATTCTCTTGCTAAAACTGCTCTAGATGCACCCTTTTTCCCCCAATAATTACATTGGAAATAGTTAGTCACTAATGTTTCAGCATCCCAATGTAATGGTATTGGATTTGTCTGTTGCTTAACATACATCACAACAGCTGGATCACCAAATATAATTCTATCTACCTGTATTTCATGTAAAAATTGAATATAATCTTCTAATGCTGCTAAATGATAATTATGGAATAAACCATTCACTGCAGCGTAGACTTTTTTGTGATTATTATGTGCTAACGTAACAGCTTTTGTCATATCTTCACGATTAAATTCTCCTGGAAGTCGTAAACCAAATTTTTGTTCACCAATAACAAATGCATCCGCACCTATGTCTATTAGTGTTTCCATATGTGTTAGTGACTTAGGAGTAACTAGTAATTCTGGCATAGTCATTCTCCTTTTATTGAAATTGCTAATCCATCATCCATATTTAAAAAGTTTGTCGTATATCCTTCTTGTTGCATTAACCATTCATTGAATTGTTGAACTTTTTTTACCATTTGGCGTACGTTTCTTGATCTAACAATATCTATATCTGAAACAAATCCATGATAAAGGACATTATCAGTAATAACAATGCCACCTTCTCTAAGTAGTGGTGTGTATAACTCAAAAAATTTCTTTGATTGTGCTTTTGCTGCATCAATGAATAGCATATCAAATGTTTGATCTTTAATTTTATCGAATTGCTCTAAAGCATCTCCCTCAAGTAGACGTATCTGAGCAGAATAATGGTTATCTGAAATATTAGCTTTAGCTTGACTAATCATTTCTGAGTTTCTTTCGATTGTAGTTACATGAATATCATCAGATACCGAAGCGAATTGCATGGCACTATATCCAATTGCTGTACCAATTTCAAGAATACGAGTTGTATGGTTTATACGAATAATTTGTTTAATCATTTCTAGCGTATTACGATCGACGATAGGCACTTGATGATTAACAGCATATTCTCTTAAGGCTTCTATATGATTGTCATTAGTTTTATGTAAATTGAGAATATATGAATGATTTGTATCCATTATAAAACGACTTCCTTTGTGTAAAATAACTACAAGTTTATTAGACAATAAAAATAAATCAGCCTATGTATTGATTTAATGTACAAATCAATGAATTTGACTGATTATAACAACGCACAAATATATAATCGCTGTATATTAAAACGATGGCTATAATATTTAACTCTAAATATTTTACCATAATTTCATTGGGATTATAAGTATAAATCTTAATGATACAACGCAAAGTTAAAATTTTACAATATAGCTATTCATGTTAAAAACGCCTTATGCTTTGACATATTGATGTCTTCACATAAGGCGTATGTTTTAATTTATTATTCTAATACTTATTCATCAATTTCAGTATTAACTACTTCTTCAATCATATCCCATTCTTCGTCTGTTTCGATAGGAACTAATTTACCACCGTCTCCTGATTCGTCAGGTTCATTAATCATTGGAACTAGTTCAATCATATCATCTTCATCAGTTTGTGCACCTTCTTCGGCTAACACAACATATTCTTTTTTAAATTCAGGGTGATAAAATTCAAGCATTTTACGATAAAGTACTTCATTACCTACTTCATCATATAATGTTAAAAGTTCCTCTTCATTATTAATATTTAATTCTGTATCGTGATTATGTTCAGTCATTTTATTTCTCCTTTATGAAATAGAATCCAAATAGCCTTGTAATATAAATACTGCAGCCATCTTATCTATTACTTTTTTTCTTTTTTGTCTTGAAACATCTGCTTCAAGTAATGACTTTTCAGCAGCCATTGTGCTTAATCGCTCGTCCCACATAATAATTTCAATAGATGGTAACGCTTCTTGTAGTTTCTCTTTGTATTGTAACGAAGCTTCTCCACGAAATCCAATAGAATTGTTCATGTTTTTAGGTAATCCAATAACTACTGTACCAACACCATGTTGCTTAATGATTTCTACGAGTTGCTCGATACCTAATTCATTATTATTTTCATCGATACGGAGTGTGTCTAAACCTTGAGCAGTCCAACCCATTAAATCACTAATCGCTATACCTACAGTTTTACTACCAACGTCTAATCCGAGTATTTTATGTTTTAACATATATGGTTATTCTTTAGACTCAGATAAATAATTTGAAACAAGTTCTTCCATAATCACATCTCTGTCAATGTGACGTATTTGATTTCTAGCTTCATTTTGACGTGGAATATAGGCCGGATCACCAGATAGTAGATATCCTACGATTTGATTAACGGCATTATAGCCTCTTTCTTCTAAAGTTCGGTGGACATTTTCTAATACTGATTTGACATCTTCTTCTGGAATATCTTCATATTTGAATTTCATTGTTTTATCAAAGTTTTCCATCTCGTCACTCCTTCAATTCATAAATTGATTCTATTTTATTCTACACGAAGTTCTGATTAAATTATATATTTTTAATGTAATCTTTAATAAAGCGTAATGATTCTGTGATGTTCTCTGGTTGTGTACCGCCACCTTGTGCCATATCTGGACGGCCACCACCTTTACCACCTACAATTGGTGCCATATTTTTAATGATGTCACCAGCTTTGATTTTGTCTGTCTGATCTTTAGGTACTGTCGCGATGATAGATACTTTGTCATCTACATTACTTGCAAGAATAATCACTGTATCTTGTAATTTTGACTTAAAGTCATCCATTGTTGAGCGAATCGCTTTAGCGTTTGGCACATCTACTTCTGTTGCTAGTACTTTTAAACCATTAATTGTTTCAACTTGGTCTTCGATATTGCCCATTTTAAGTGATGTGATTTCTTTATCTCTTTGCTCGAGTTGTTTGATTAAAGATTTTTCTTCATCTTGAATTTGTGTAATTTTATCTACAACTTGATCGTCAGTTTTGACTTTTACTAAGTCTTTAACTAAATTAAATTGTTCTTGAATATGTTCTAAATACAAGAATGCAGCTTTACCAGTTAAGGCTTCAATACGTCTCACTCCAGCACCAGTACCAGATTCACTTACTATTTTGAATAACCCGATTTCTGCTGTGTTCTCTACGTGAATACCACCACATAATTCAATAGAAAATGGAGCCATATTGACTACTCTTACAACATCGCCGTATTTTTCGCCGAATAAAGCCATTGCACCCATTGCTTTTGCTTCATCAATATTCATTTCTTGAATTTGAACATCAATACCTCTCCAAATCTCTTCATTAACACGTCTTTCAACTTGATTGATTTCATCTTGAGTCATTTGTCCAAAATGTGAGAAGTCAAATCTCAAACGATTAGGTTCAACTAATGAGCCAGCTTGATTAACATGCTCGCCTAGAACTTCTTTTAATGCTGCATGTAATAAGTGTGTTGCACTATGATTTTTTTGGATAGAACGACGTTCGTCTTTATTGACACTAGCATCTACTTCGGATCCTTTATTTACTTGACCAAATTGTACTGTACCTTTGTGTAGATTTTGTCCATTTGGCGCTTTAGTTACCTCAGTTACAGCAATTTCAAAATGGTCATTGCTTACTATACCTTTATCAGCAACTTGTCCACCACTTACTGCGTAAAACGGTGTATCTTTAAGCATAAAGTAAATCGTTTCTCCAGCATCTGCTTTATCAACTTCTTCACCATTTTGAATTAAATGAATCAATTCTGTTTGATAGTCAGTTGTATCATAACCAACAAAATGACTTTCTGTAGTAATGTTCTTTAATACTTCACTTTGAACTTGCATTGATTGTGAGTTTTGACGTGCTTGGCGCGCTCTGTCACGTTGTTGTTGCATCTCTGTTTCAAAGGTTGTCATATCAACTGTTAATCCTTCTTGAGTTGCTAATTCTTCAGTAAGTTCGATTGGGAAACCATACGTATCATAAAGTTTAAACGCATCTTTACCATTGATTTCTTGATTTCCTTCTTTAGCTTGACTAATGAAGCCATTTAAAATTGATAAGCCTTCTTCAAGAGTTTCATGGAATCTTTCTTCTTCGGACTTGATTACACGTTTAATGAAATCGCTTTTCTCTTTTACGTTTGGATAATATGGTTCCATAATTTCTGCAACAATATCAACTAATTTATACATAAATGGTTCATTGATACCTAATGATTGACTGAAACGAACTGCTCTTCTTAATAAACGACGTAATACATATCCGCGTCCTTCATTAGCAGGTAAAGCACCATCAGCAATCGCAAATGAAATCGTTCTAATGTGATCGGCGATAACTTTAAATGCTACATCTTGATCATTATTTTGTAAGTAATTTTTACCAGAAACTTGTTCAACTTCATTGATAATTGGCATAAATAAATCTGTTTCATAGTTAGTACGTACATTTTGCGAGATAGACGTCATACGTTCTAATCCCATGCCAGTATCAATGTTTTTATTAGGTAATGGTGTATATGAGTGGTCTTTATTATGATTAAATTCACTGAACACTAGATTCCAAACTTCTAAATAGCGTTCATTTTCGCCACCAGGGTACATCTCTTCTTCTGGATCATCTTTGCCGAAGTCTTCACCACGATCATAGAATATTTCTGTATTTGGTCCTGAAGGTCCTTCACCGATATCCCAGAAATTTCCTTCTATTCTAATAATGCGACTTTCTTCTAAGCCGATTTTTTCATTCCAAATTTTATATGCTTCTATATCTTCTGGGTGAATCGTCACATATAATTTTTCTGGTTCCATTCCCATCCACTTGTCACTTGTTAAGAATTCCCATGCAAATTCAATGGCTTCATTTTTAAAATAGTCACCAATAGAGAAATTACCTAACATTTCAAAGAAAGTATGGTGTCTAGCGGTAAAACCAACATTTTCAATATCATTTGTACGAATCGCTTTTTGTGAGTTAACAATTCTTGGTTTTTTAGGTGTTTCTCTACCATCAAAATATTTTTTTAACGTTGCGACACCTGAGTTAATCCATAACAAACTATCATCATCGATAGGTACTAATGGTGCTGATGGTTCAACCATATGTCCTTTTTCAACGAAGAAGTCTAAATACTTTTGTCTGATTTCACTTGCTTTTAAATTTTTCATCCACTTACACTCCCTGAATTTCATTTATGAGCTAATAGCAAATAATGTATAACTGTTTTTATTGTTTAAAAGTAAACAAAAAACGCTCATCCTCAAAAAGGGACGAACGTTGTCGCGGTACCACCCTAGTTATAAGATGTTGGGTTAGAATCAACACTGCATTTATAGAAAATAGCAATTTGATAATTCAAAACCAGAATTATATGATGCTAACCGTTTCTTATCACTTTAGTCTCATGATTAAATTGACACAAAGTAGCGTTCAACAATTTTAATTGTACTTTTCACCAACCAGTACATCTCTTAAAATTAAAAAATGTCTACTCATCTTTATGCGAACTTAACTTTATTTTAATTTTATTGGTTTTAATTGTCAACGATTAGCAAAGTCATATGGTGATATTTCTCCCATATTTATCATAGGGTCAATTTGATAGATTGTTTCTTCAGATAATTCAATAGTCATTGATGCATTAGACGTATTTGAATCATTATCAATATTTATCTTATCTTCAAAGTGTACAACTTGAGTATCTTGATGTTGGTCTTGAAGTTCTGCATTCTCATTGTCTTCAATTTTACTTTCTTTAAAGTATTGGCTAAGTAAATCATACAGTTGTGTTAACCTCTTTTGTCCATTGGTATTCAATCCGATATCAAATGCCTGTGGATCACCTAATAATACTAATGATTGCTTCGCACGTGTTAATCCTGTATATAAAATAGGACGCTGTAACATTCTAAAATATTGTTTAACTATAGGCATAATCACAATCGGAAACTCTGAACCTTGTGATTTATGGATAGAAGTACAATATGCATGTGTTAATTCGAGTAAATCTTGGCGTGTAAATGTGATTTCATTACCTTCGAAATCCACTACTAAGACATCTTTATTTAAAGCATTTTCTTTAGCCCAAAATATACCGACAATCACACCAATATCTCCGTTAAATATATTATCATTCGGACGGTTAACTAACTGTAATACTTTATCGCCTTTTCTAAATACAACATCTCCAAACTCAATTTCTCTAGTATCTTTTTCTTTTGGATTTAAGATGGTTTGTAATATTTGGTTTAATCGTTTAATACCTGCATTCCCTTTATACATTGGGGCTAGCACTTGGATATCGCTCATATCATAGCCTTTATTAACAGCACTATTTACTACTTTCTCAACAACAATAGGAATTTGATCTGTACCGCAATTAATAAAACTTCGATCATGAAATCGTTGTGTTATATCAATAGGTTGACCAAGTTTCATTCGATGGGCTAATTCAATAATACTAGAGCCATCTTGTTGTCGATAAACTTCTGTTAAATTTACTCTTGGAATCGTTTTAGAATCAATTAAATCTTTAAACACCTGACCAGGACCAACTGAAGGCAATTGATCTTCATCACCCACTAGAATAATTTGAGCATCCAATGGCACGGCACTTAAAAATTGGTGAAATAGCCAAGTATCTACCATGGACATCTCATCAATGATGATGAGACGTGCATTAATTTCATTGTCCAATATATCTTCTGGTTGTGTGTCTTGATTCCAACCAATCAGACGATGTATCGTCATGGCCTCTAATCCAGTTGACTCTTGTAATCGTTTTGATGCACGACCTGTTGGTGCTGCTAATACAACAGGATAATCATCTTCTTGATAATCATCATAATCTAAGGAAATGCCATGAACTTCTGCATATAATTCAACAATGCCTTTAATCACAGTGGTTTTACCTGTACCAGGACCACCAGTCAATAGCATTACTTTAGAATTAATCGCTGTTTGTAAGGCTTCTTTTTGAGATTCTGCATAACTTACTTCATTATTTGTTTCTATTTCGCCAATATGAATTTGTAAATCAGATTGTTCTATATCTTTCAATTTGTTTGTATGCGTTTTGATGCGATACAAATTTTGAACACTTTTCAATTCTGAATAATATAAACTTGGTATCGAAACTTTTTCATTAGCAACTATGATTCTTTTTTCTTCATTTAATTCTTGCAACATTGTATGAAGTTGTTCTTGTTTAATTTGATTATCATCATGGTTACTATTTTGAGTTAATACGTTGTAAGTTGCTTCAATAATTTGATCATGTGGAATATATGTATGACCTTGTTTAATGCATTCTTCTTCTAATGTAAAAAGCAAACCTGCTTTAATTCGCTCAGGTGCATCAAATTGGATACCAATTTTTTGTGCTAGTTGGTCTGCTTTATTAAAACCGATCCCTTTGATGTCATATACAAGCTGATATGGATTTTTATCGAGAACATCTAACGTTTCTGCACCGTAATATTGATAAATTGAACTTGCCAATTTAGGACCAAAGCCTAAATCATGTAGGCGTATCATCACTTTCTCTGATTCTTGATTAGATGCGATTTGTTCAGCAATTTGCTTTTGTTTCTTTTTAGGTAAACTTGGAACTTTTTCAAGTACACTCGCGTCATTTAAGATATCATTTATTGCATTTTCTCCTAAAGTATTCACTATATTTTGCGCAGTTTTTTTACCAATTCCTTTAAATAAGTCGCTGGATAAATAACTGATGATTGCATCCTTAGTTTGTGGTAATTCCTTTTCAAATGTTTCTGCCTTTAATTGTTTTCCATAACGTGGATGTTCTACTGTTTGACCCTTAAATGTATAAACGTCCCCTTCAACTACATTTGGAAGAAACCCTACAACTGTTGGCATCGCATAAAATGATTCATTTGTCTCAATCGTATCCACTTTTAAAACAGTATAAAAATTATCACTATTTTGAAATAAAATAGCTTCGACAGTGCCTTTAATCATTGAATAATCAAATAGTGTAGGGTCAGTCATAGTATTACTCCTCTTCTTTAATTGCTGTAAACGTTTTTAATGCGTGTTGACTCAATAAGTGACCTGAATCAATTTCAATTGCTTGGTTGAAATATTCGATTGCTTCATCTACGTCTTCATTTTTCATATATGTAGCAAGTCCTAAGTTATATATTGCGTCAACATGGTTTGAATCGATAGATAGTACTATTTTTAATTGTTTAATAGCTTGATCAAACATTTCTAATTGACATAATACTAATCCGTATTGAAACTGAACTTCTGTATCCTGATTTTGATCTTTTTCTGCAGCGGTCATTAAAAATGGTAACGCTTCTTTATGGGCATTTAATTGATTGAAAGACATACCTATCATGTAATTGCAATCAACTGGTTCTATATTGTATTTCATTGCTTGTTGATATAATTTAATCGCTTCTTTAAATCTATCTTGATTATAATAGACATTTCCTAAATTATAATAAATGGCCCCATTTTCCGGATCGATTGTAATTGCTTTTTGAAAAAAACGTTCAGATTTTTCTATTTCACCTGCATCAGCTAATACAATTCCAGCATTGATATAATTTTCTGTAATTGTTGGATCTTCTTCAATATTATCAAATAAAGCCTTCAATGCTTCTTCTAATTGACCTTCTTTAATAAATTGGTATATGGTTTTTTGATCAATCATATTTTCTTAGACAACTCCTTATATCTTTGTTGAATCACTTTTGATTCTTTCTTATTTAAAACAGAGAATTATCGTTCAAAATTAGTTTGATTATATTTTATCATGATATGTATTAATTTTTAAAAGCAAACTAAGTAAAGTATATGCTTTTTGTTTATAGATGTTTCATTTAAAAAATAAAAAATGCCGTTAATCCTAAGACCATATCCATGAATTAACGGCAAAATTTTATACTACATAACTTAACTGACCAGAATTTTTATAAACATCATCGATTGTTGCGCCACCAAGGCAAACCTCTTCATTATAAAAAACAACTGCTTGACCAGGTGTAATCGCTCTAACCGGTTCATCAAATGTTACTCTTATTGCTTCATTATCTTCTCTTTGAACAAAAACTTTAGTATCTTTTTGTCGATATCTAAATTTAGCAGTGCAATAAAAACCTTTATCTAAATCAACATCTTGTTCATTAACAAACGATACATCTGACGCAATTAAATAGTCACTATATAATGCATCATGATGGAATCCTTGTTCAACATACAATACATTGTCTTCTAAATTTTTACCGACTACAAACCACGGGTCGCCATCTCCACCAATACCTAAACCATGTCTTTGGCCGATTGTGTAATACATTAAGCCACTATGCACACCCATTTTTTTACCATCAAGTGTTATCATATCACCTGATTGAGCTGGGAGATATTGAGATAAAAATGTCTTGAAGTTTCTTTCGCCTATAAAACAAATGCCTGTTGAATCTTTTTTCTTAGCTGTAGCTAAATCTTGTTCTTCTGCTATTTCACGAACACGTTTTTTATCAATATCACCGATTGGGAACATGACTTTAGAAAGTTGCTGTTGTGAAAGTTGATTTAAAAAATATGTTTGATCTTTATTGTTATCAATACCTCTCAACATTTCAACATGACCGTCTTCATGTCTTCTAATACGTGCATAATGTCCTGTTGCTACGTAATCAGCACCTAACTTTAAAGCATGTTCTAAGAATGCTTTAAATTTAATTTCTTTATTACACATTACATCAGGGTTTGGTGTACGCCCTTTTTTATATTCATCTAGAAAGTAAGTAAATACTTTATCCCAATATTCTTGTTCGAAATTAACTGCGTAATATGGAATGCCAATTTGGTTACAAACAGCTATAACGTCATTATAATCTTCAGTAGCTGTACAAACGCCATTTTCATCAGTATCATCCCAATTTTTCATGAAGATGCCAATCACGTCATAGCCTTGTTCTTTTAATAGATATGCTGTTACTGAACTATCGACACCACCTGACATACCAACGACTACACGTGTATCTTGATTCGTCACGATTATTCCTCCTTAAATTTATGATATATTTTATGAATTTCTGCGACTATATATTTAACTTCGTGCTCTGTAGTCATTTCATTAAAACTAAATCTCACTGAATGTTTCGCTCTTTCTTCGTCTTCATACATAGCTGCTAATACATGTGAAGGTGTCGTTGACCCTGCTGTGCAAGCAGAACCTGAAGACACATAAATTTGACTTAAATCGAGCAGTGTTAGCATTGTTTCCACATCAATAAAGGGAAAGTATAAATTTATGATGTGGCCGGTTGTATCAACCATTGAACCATTAAGCTCAAATGGAATGGCACGTTCTTGCAAACTCACTAAAAATAATTCTTTTAAATTCATTAAATGGATATTATTATCATCCCTATGTTGTTGTGCTAACTCAATCGCCTTAGCAAAACCAACAATCTGGGCTAAATTTTCTGTTCCTGCTCGACGTTTTGTTTCTTGTTCACCACCAAGTTGAGTAAATTGTATTGGTGTATTTTCTCTTACTAGTAATGCACCGATGCCTTTAGGACCGCCAAATTTATGACCAGTCACGCTCATAGTGTCAAATTTAAAATCATCAAAATCTATATCTAAATGACCAATGGCTTGTACTGCATCAACATGGAATAATGCATTCGTTGAGGTAACGATATCTTCAATATCATACATTTGTTGAACTGTACCAACCTCATTGTTCACAAACATGATAGATACAAGAATTGTTTTTTCTGTAATAACTTCTTCTAATTGATCTAAATCAATGGCACCCGTATCATCTACATCTAAGTATGTTACATCATAACCTTCACGTTCTAATTGCTCAAACACATGTAATACAGAATGATGTTCTATTTTAGTAGTGATTAAATGATTGCCAATATGTTCATTAGCTTTAACTAAACCTTTAATGGCAGTGTTGTTAGATTCTGTAGCACCACTTGTAAATATGACTTCAGATGGTTTAGCTCCTAAACATTTGGCTACAGTTCTGCGTGATTCATCTAAATATTTACGTGCGTCTCTTCCAATTGAATGAATTGAAGATGGGTTACCATAATGAGATTGATATATATCCATCATCGCCTCTACAACTTCAGATTTAACTGGGGTTGTGGCAGCATAATCAGCATAAACTTCCATGTTTGACACTCCTCACCAAATTATCAATGTTCCTATAATAGCACCTAGAAACGTATTTTTCTACCTATCTGTTTGACAAAAATAGTTAGTATAATTTTAACATTATATTGTTATAGTTGATAATATGAATTATAAATCTAACTATTATTTTCTCTTAATTTAATTAGTAATATTGTTCTGTGTAATGAGCAATTTAATATTGATTTCTGCTAATCGTTGTTATACTTCATATACTATTTTTACTATGGAGGAATAATTGATATGAATAATCTTAAAGTATCTGCATTAAATTTAGTACCTATTAGAGAAGGACAAGAGGATAGCGACGCTTTACATGATATGATTGATTTAGCACAATATTTAGAACAAGTAGGATATGAAAGGTACTGGATTGCTGAGCACCATAATGCGCCTAATTTAGTAAGCTCTGCGACTGCATTATTAATTCAACATACTTTAGAACATACAAAAACGATTAAAGTCGGATCTGGAGGAATAATGTTACCCAATCATGCGCCTCTTATAGTAGCAGAACAATTTGGTACAATGGCTACTTTATTTCCTAACCGCGTAGATTTAGGTTTAGGCAGAGCACCAGGTACAGATATGATGACAGCAAGTGCATTGCGCAGAGACCAACATAATGGTGTTTATCAATTTCCAGATGAAGTAGATCAATTACAACAATATTTCGGACCAGCAAATCAACAAAGTTATGTTCGTGCCTATCCAGCTGTGGATAAACAAGTACCTTTATATATATTAGGTTCTTCCACTGATTCGGCACATGTTGCTGCTAGAAGAGGTTTGCCATATGTTTTTGCTGGGCATTTTGCGCCACAACAAATGAAAGATGCGATACAAATATATAAAGATTTATTTGAACCATCAGAGTTTCTAAGTGAACCTTATGTTATTATAGGATTAAATGTTATCGTTGCAGACACAGATGAAGAAGCCGAATATTTAGCAAGTTCAATGGCTCAAGTTATGGTTAGTATTACTAGAGGTAAAATGCAACCTGTTCAACCACCAACAGATAAATTAGATCAAGTGTTAACACCAAGAGAATTGGACATGGCGAAACAACGAATCAACTCATCAATGATTGGCTCTGAAAGTACAGTTAAGCAAAAAATCAAAGCTTTTATTGATTATTATGGCGATATCGATGAAATTATGGGTGTGAGCTATATATATGATCAACAAAAACAACATGAGTCATATCAAAAATTTAAACACATTATCGATTCAATATAATTGAATTGATATATTAGACTGAAACGTGAAATTAACGTTTCAGTTCTTTTTATATACAAAAAAAGGTAGCGCTATTGCACTACCTCATTACTTATAAGAATACGATTATTTATCGTCTTTATCTTCTTTTTTATCTTTGTCGCCTTTACCAGTATCAGTGTACTCGTTAATTGTATCTTTAGCTTTGTTTACTTGCTCGTTATCACTGTTTTTGAATTTTTCTGCTGCATCTTTCGCTTTATCCATGAATCCCATAAATATAAGCTCCTTTCAAATTTAAAACTAAATTGTATTTGTTAAAACTTAAATTTTAACTTTATTACATCAATTGCCATGTGAATAAGATTAATTCAACAATTGTTATGATGTATATTCTATTCATACCACTTGGTCAAGGAACTAAACATATCAATCAAATAAAATTAGGAAATTTTAAATAAAATACAATTTAAGATTTATTCAAAGCACTATACAAAGACTTGATAGCAGAGCTTTAGATGATATGCTAATAAATAAAAAATATGGAAATTAATCCATATTTTTTATTAAATTTATAGTTATTAGGATTTAAACCTCTTTAAAGGGCCCTTGCCCTTCCTGCATTGCTTGTTGAAATTGGATTCCCAATTTCTCTTTGCTGGGTCCCTTGTCCTTCTTGCATTGTTTGTAGGTTTTCTTTTCGAAAACCTCTATGAAGGGGCCGCCCAACTTGCATGGTCCGTAAAAATTGGGGAACCAATTTTTCAATGTTGGGTCCCTATATATAAAACATGTATCCGTCTAGGTTTTGGTCTGTTTCTTTGTATTCTGCAAGGTATTGTAGTGTTGTTTTGTCGAGTACGTCTCTGACTGCGTCTCTCATTCTTAACCATAATTGTTTTTGTGCAGGTGGTTCTGACTCTATACTTTCTACGAAGGTAATAGGTCCTTCTAATAATCTGATAATATCACCAGCTGTAATTTCTTCAGCAGGCAATCTTAATTGGTACCCACCCTTTGCGCCTCGAACGCTTCGAATTAATCCAGCATTTCTTAAGGGTCCAACAAGTTGTTCTAAATATAAATCACTTAAATTATTTTCTTCGGCTATTGTTTTTAATGATACGCAACCCTGGCCTTCTCTTTTAGCAAGAGAAATCATTAAAGTTAAGCCATATCTCCCTTTTGTTGATATTTTCATTGTATAACCTCACTTAATTCGAATTATATATTCCCATTCTATCATTTTTTGCGTTAAGATAATATTAGAAAGGTGTGACAAATGTGAATACTGAACCTTTAGCGTCAAGGATGAGACCAATTAATATTGATGAAATCATTTCACAACAACATTTGGTTGGACCAACAGGTATTATTAGAAGAATGGTAGATACTAAAAGATTGTCCTCAATGATATTTTATGGACCACCTGGAATAGGTAAAACAAGTATTGCTAAAGCTATTGCTGGTAGTACTCAATATAAATTTAGACAACTCAATGCTGTAACAAATACCAAAAAAGATATGCAAATGGTTGTCGATGAAGCAAAAATGTCTGGACAAGTCATCTTGTTATTAGATGAAATTCACCGATTAGATAAAGCGAAACAAGACTTTTTATTGCCCCATTTGGAAAATGGAAAAATTGTCTTAATAGGTGCAACCACTTCTAATCCTTATCATGCAATTAATCCGGCAATTCGTTCAAGAGCTCAAATCTTTGAATTGTATCCACTCTATGATAACGATATTAGATTAGCACTAAATCGCGCTTTAGAAGACGATCAGCGTGGTCTTAAATCATATACACCTGAAGTTGATGATGATGCTATGACCTATTTCTCAACTCAAAGTCAAGGTGATGTTAGAAGTGCACTAAATGCCTTAGAACTTGCTGTTTTAAGTGCAACTGAAGAAGATGGACAACGTCATATTACGTTGCAAGATGCGAAAGATTGCTTGCAAAAAGGCGCTTTCGTTAGCGATAAAGATGGAGATATGCACTATGATGTGATGAGTGCATTTCAAAAGTCTATACGAGGTAGTGATGTCAATGCGGCATTGCATTATCTAGCCAGATTGATAGAAGCTGGTGATTTGCCTACAATAGTCAGACGTTTACTCGTTATTAGCTATGAAGATGTAGGTTTAGCTTCACCTAATGCTGGACAACGCACATTAGCAGCTATTCAATCAGCTGAAAGATTAGGTTTTCCTGAAGCAAGAATCCCATTAAGCCAAGCAGTAATTGAATTGTGCTTATCACCTAAATCCAATTCAGGCATTTCAGCTATCGATAAAGCATTAAGTGACATTAGACAAGGCAAAGTAGGACAAATACCTGACTATTTAAAAGATGGTCATTATGCTGGTGCGAAAGAATTAGGCCGAGCTATTGGTTATAAATATCCACATAATTATGAAAATGGCCATGTAGTTCAACAATACTTACCTGATATACTTAAAAATCGTATTTATTATGAACCTAAAACGACCTCTAAAAGTGAACAACAATTTAAAACCATTTATGAGAATTTATTGAATAAGTCTCAATAAGTTAAAAGATAGTTTGCCTAAATGTAGTCATTACATTATAGACAAACTATCTTTTTATTTACTATTTAATTATTGACCTTTATCTTTAATTCGACGAATCGGAATGTCTTTAAGAATATCATTGATGACATAACTTGAACAAATTAAACCGACCACACTAGGGACATATGCATTGGAAGATGGTGGCATTTGTCCTTTCCTGTTGATAGCGTTTTTGTCACCTACTGTTTCTTTTACATCTTCTCTAATTACAATTGGACTTTCATCTGAAAATACAACTTTTACTCCTTTTCGAATACCTACACGTTTTAATCTATTACGAATTACCTTTGCCATTGGATCTGTATGTGTTTTTGAAATATCTGCAATTTGGAATCGAGTAGGATCTATTTTATTAGCTGCACCCATACTTGAAATCATATCGATACCACGTTCTAAGCATTCTTTCATTAAATGAACTTTATAAATAATGGTATCACTTGCATCGATAAAATAATCAATATCATAGTTATTAAATATATCTTCATATGTTTCTTCTGTATAAAACATATGTAATGACGTTACTTTACAGTCTGGATTAATTTGTTTAATTCTCTCTTCCATTAATGTCACTTTGCTTTGTCCGATAGTCGACGTTAATGCATGGATTTGACGGTTAACATTTGTAATATCAACATCGTCTTTATCTATTAAAATGATATGTCCTATATTCGTTCTAGCTAATGCTTCAGCTGCAAAAGATCCGACGCCACCGACACCAAGCACAGCTACAGTTTTACTTTTTAATAAATCAAGTCCCTCTTGTCCGATTGCTAACTCATTTCTAGAAAATTGATGTTTCATTTTAATCTCCTTTAACTAAACAATCCAAATCAATATGTATTTTAAGTATTATTTTAATTTAAAAATAAAAATACGCAAGACCTAAGTCTTGCGTACCGATAGAGTCCGTAGATGCCGTAGTTATAAATAGCTTGATCATTCGGCCTGCTATATACAGGTGGGTGCCCTGTTTCATGTTTTGCAAGTCCTCCTAATGAGGCGTTTGCGCTGCATGAAAACCTATTGAGCTCCCTGATCAAAGAGTGTTAGGCCCAAATAAAAAGCAAACATACGAACATCACAGATGACTATCTTATGTCATTATAATATCACAAACTTAGAAAGAAAGGAATTAAACAACATTGTATATTTTAATTCCTTTTTATTCAGACAACATTTAGACATATTCACAAGAAATTAACGCTTAGGTACACTAATGTCTAATTCTTAATGATAATTCTTCTAATTGTTTTTCTGAAACTTCACCAGGTGCATCTGTTAATAAACAAGTAGCTGATGCAGTTTTAGGGAATGCAATTGTATCTCTCAAGTTTGTACGGTTAGTTAATAACATCACTAATCTGTCTAATCCTAATGCGATACCGCCATGTGGTGGTGCACCATATTTGAATGCATCTAATAAGAAACCAAATTGTTCTTGTGCTTGTTCTTTAGTAAAACCAAGTACTTCAAACATTTTTTCTTGTAATTCTCCATTATGAATTCTGATTGAGCCCCCACCTAATTCATAACCATTTAATACGATATCATAGGCATTCGCTTGTGCATTTTCAGGCTCTGAATCTAATTTCTCAATATCTTCTTTTTTAGGTGATGTGAATGGATGATGTGCAGCTACATAGCGTTTACTTTCATCATCATATTCTAATAATGGCCAATCTGTTACCCATAAGAAGTTTAATTTAGATTCATCAATTAAACCTAATTCTTTAGCTAGTTTAATACGTAATGCGCCTAAACTTTGTGCTACGACTTCTGGTTTATCAGCAACAAACATGACTAAATCCCCAGCTGATGCTTCTGTTAATGATTTTAATTGTTCTGTATCTTTATCTTCAAAGAAGCGAGCAATTGGACCTGTTAAACCTTCATCAGTAACCTTAACCCATGCTAAACCTTTCGCACCATATATATTTACAAACTCAGTTAAAGCATCCATGTCTTTACGTGTGTATTGATCAGCTGCATCTTTAGCCACGATTGCTTTAATTTCACCATTATTCTCAACAGTATCTTTAAACACTTTAAAGTCCATATCATGACCTAATTGAGATACATTAATCAATTCCATGTCAAAACGTGTATCAGGTTTATCAGAACCATAGCGGCTCATTGCTTCAGAATAAGTCATTCTTGGGAATGGTCCAGGCACATCAATACCTTTGACATCTTTAACGACTTTACGTAACATTTCTTCACCCATAGCCATAACATCTTCTTGGTCTACAAAGCTCATTTCAATATCGACTTGGGTAAATTCTGGTTGACGATCTGCACGTAAGTCTTCATCACGGAAACATTTAACGATTTGATAATATTTATCAAACCCACTAATCATTAACAATTGTTTAAATAATTGAGGTGATTGTGGTAATGCATAAAATTCTCCATCATGAACACGTGAAGGTACTAAATAGTCTCTGGCACCTTCTGGTGTTGATTTAGTTAACACCGGTGTTTCAATGTCATAAAATCCATTATCATCTAAATATTGTCGAATTGAACGTGTTGTTTGATGTCTCATTTTAAAAGTTTGTGCTAGTTCTTGACGACGTAAATCTAAATATCTATATTTTAATCTTATATTTTCATCTACGTTGGTATTTTCTTCATTTATTGAAAATGGTGGTGTTTCTGATTTATTGATAATTTCAATATTTGAAACTTGTACTTCTACTTGACCTGTTTTAATTTTAGGATTTACTGTTTCAGCGTCACGTTTAGTTACTACACCTTGAACTTCAACAATATATTCAGATCTTACCGTTTCAGCGATATTTAATGCTTCTTGTGAAAAATCTGGATTAAAAACAATTTGCACAATGCCTTCTCTATCTCTTAAATCGATGAATATCAATCCACCAAGGTCACGTCGATTGTGTACCCAACCTTTTAATGTTACTTTTTCATTTAATAAATCTTCTGTGACTAAACCACAGTATGTCGTTCTTTTACTCATTTCAAAACTTCCTCTCTATTTGTGAAAATAATCAACAATTTGGTCTAATTGAATTGATTCAGATTCACCAGTTTCCATATTTTTAATATCAATTTGATTGTTTTCTAATTCTTGATCACCAATTACGATAGTATAATTTGCATTTAGACGATCTGCTTGTTTCATTTGACCTTTAATCTTTCTATTAAGATAATCTTTATCAGCTTTTACGCCATTTTTTCGTAATTCGTTAAGTAATTTAACTGCATAACGATCTGCTTGTTCTCCCATAGTAACGATAAATAAGTCAAAGTCATTTTTTATATCTAATTCAATGCCTTCTTCTTCTAGTGCTAACAATAATCTTTCAATGCTTAATGCAAAACCGATACCTGTTTGGCTAGGTCCATCTAACAATTCAAGTAGGCCATTATAACGACCACCACCACACAAAGTTGTAATTGCACCATCATAATTTGGATTATCCATCATCAATTCAAATGCAGTATGTGTGTAATAATCTAAACCACGAACAAGATTAGGATCTTCTACATAAGGGATTTCTAAATCATCTAAATGTTTTTTTACTTGTTCGTAGTATGCTTTAGAATCTTCGTTTAAGAAGTCCGTAATACGTGGTGCATTTTTGACAGCTTCTTTGTCTCTATCAACCTTACAGTCCAAGATTCTCATTGGATTAGTGTGTAGTCTAGACTGACAATCTTGACAGAAATCATCAATTACTGGTTCAAAGTGTTTAACCAATGCTTCATTGTATTCTTTACGAGAGTCACTATCTCCAATACTATTTATCACTAATTTTAAGTGCTTTAACCCAAATGATTGATAGATATGCATTACCATTGCTAAAACCTCAGCATCAATGCTTGGATTTTCAGAACCAATTGCTTCAACACCAAATTGATTAAATTGTCGATATCTACCTTTTTGTTTACGTTCATATCTAAACATTGGACTATTATAATATAACTTAACTGGTTGATTAGGATTTCCTTGCATTTTATGTTCAATATATGAACGAACTACACCAGCAGTACCTTCGGGTCTTAATGTTAGGCTACGGTCACCTTTATCTTTAAATGTGTACATTTCCTTTTGTACAACATCAGTTGAATCACCAACACCTCTAGCAAAAAGTTCAGTACTCTCAAAGATAGGTGTTCTTATTTCTTGATAATTATAAATTTCCATCAATTGGTCTAATTTATTTTCAATGTATCGCCACTTGATTGAATCTTCTGGTAATATATCTTGCGTTCCTCTTGGAATTTTTATCATATTTTATCTCCTTTACTAATACTCAAGGGTTTTCATTTCTTTTTCTTTTTAAAAATGTGAATAAAAAAGCCCTTGCATAGCATTAAATACTATACAAGGGACGAAAATCCGTGTTGCCACCCTAATTGATTTGGACATTACTAACGTCACAAATCCACTCAAAACGTTTAACGTACGTTAGCCGGCTTTACTTTTAAATAAAGCACCTCTTCTTGTGTTCAAAGAAATAAACTACTCAGCGTAATCTTTCAGCCTCATGGATTACATTTCTACGTATATAAATATATACTACCTCTTTCGTCTATTCTTTCAAGAATACAATCGGTTTACTATTTATAATTCAATTATAATGATAACGAGTTTTCATTTGATTTGCAAGTTCTATGATGAGAAATATTGTTTTAATCCATCAACGATAGCTTCCTCTACAACTTGTCTATGTAGTTGGTCCCGTACCATTACTTCATCTGTAGGATTACTGATATAACCTAGTTCTAATAATACTGCTGGTATGTTTGTTTGTCTCAAGACTTGATAATTTTGTTGTCTGGCTTCTTTATTTGTAAGGAGGGATTTCTTTTGGATGCTACTGCTGAGTGTTTGTGCTAATGCTTCTTGATTATCTTGTAACCAATACACAGTTACACCATTTGCATTTGGGGAATCTAGTGAGTCATTATGTATGCTTATAAAAGCGTCTCCTTTGATATTCCTATCATCCAAAGACACATATGTATCATTAGAACGCGTCATTTTAACATGAGCACCTTCTTTTTCAAGTAAACTTTTTAACTCTTTAGCAGTTTTTAATGTATATACTTTTTCTAAACTCTTTGAGGACGTGTTACTTGAAGCACCCTGATCACGTCCACCGTGACCAGGATCAAGTACAATTGTTTTACCTTTTAATGGTGCGGATTTTTTAGAATTATCAGCATGGATATTTAAATTGGTGTGCCAACCTGCAACCCACCCTTTTTCATCTCCAGCTTTATTCTTTACTTCAATCCACTTACCCGATTTATCAATTTTCTCAAAGGTATCTCCCTTTTCAATCTTATAAATAACAGGATAAGCTGCATTAGGTCCAGTTCTCAACTCAGCATTTTCAGTTATAGTGATTGTACCATTATCTTCATCATTATAATTTAAAAACATAAATAATAAAATGAGAAATAGTACAAAACAAATAACAACGATTAACGTTAGTCGATTCATAAGACCATGTTTGGTTAACCATGTATTTATTTTATTCATATCATTTTGCCATCCTGACTCTCATATATGATTGTTACAGGACCATCATTTTGAATGTCTACATTCATATGAGTACCAAATTCACCTGTTTTAACGTTCAAGCCATATGATCGAAGTGCTTCGTTAAACGATTCATATAATTCATTTGCTGCCTCAGGTGGCATTGAATCAGAAAAACCAGGACGATTACCTTTTTTTACATCGGCATACAATGTAAATTGAGAAATTGATAGTATTTCTCCTTCAATTTGTTGAATATTATAATTCAATTTGTCATTTTCGTCTTCAAATAATCTTGCATTCGCGATTTTCTTAGCTATTGTTTGTACATCTGCTTCTGTAGAGTTTTTACCAATTCCTACTAATAAACAATAGCCTTTTTGAATAGCATTATGAATGTTGTTATTTGAAACAGAAGCTTCTGAAACTCTTTGTACAACTACTCTCATTTTTCTTTGCACCTCTTAAGTTCTAGTTCCAAACTCTTGTAACAGTATATACATCACCTAACTGTTTGATCTTTTCAACTACACGGTATACATCGTTAACATTTTTTACCATGACACTAATATTAATGACAGCATTTTTATCAATATCAGATCGACCTGATACTTTAATTAGACTTCCAGCTGTAGAATTTACAGCTTGTAATACTTCGTTTAACAATCCGTTGCGATCATATGCAGTGACTTCTAAATCGACTTGATAACGTTGTGTTGAGTCTTTAGATTTCACCCATTCAACTGATATTAAACGTTCTGTTTCATTTTTTATATTAGGACAATCGGTTCTATGTACCTTTATACCATGACCTTTGGTGATATAACCTACAATATCATCACCAGGTATAGGATTACAACATTTTGATAGTTTAATCAGTACATTTTCTAATCCTTCGACGTATACACCGCTATCAGTAATAATATCTTCTTTGATTGGAACTGATTTTGTCACTTCTTGTGCTTCATTTAAAGCTTTTTGCTTATCCAAAATTCTTTGACGTTCAGTTAATTTATTTACTATTTGGATAGCAGTTACGCCACCGAAACCAACTGCAGCATATAGATCATCTTCATTAGCAAAATGATATTTTTCATTCACTACATCGATATTTTTTTCGGTAAGAATATCGTCTACTCTAAAACCTTGTTCTTTAATTTCAGCTTCAACCATAAATTTACCTTTTTCAATATTAGAAGAGCGATCTTGCTTTTTAAAGAAGCTTTTAATTTTACTTTTCGCACTAGATGATTTAACAATTTTCAACCAATCTCTACTTGGTCCATATGAATGTTTACTCGTTCTAATTTCAATGATATCACCAGTTTGTAATATATAATCAATTGGTACAATTTTACCGTTGACTTTAGCACCTATCATTTTATTACCAACTTCACTATGAATAGCATATGCAAAATCAATAGGCACAGCACCATAAGGTAACTCTATGACATCACTTGCAGGTGTAAATGCATATACTTTATCACTTTGTAAATCATACTTGAGTGATTCCATAAATTCTTGTGCATCTGAAGACGTATGATCAGTTTCAGCTAAATCTTTTAACCAATTTAATTTATTTTGGAAATCCTGTGTTTTTTCGTTTACAGTTTTCCCTTCTTTATATGCCCAATGCGCAGCTACACCATGTTCAGCAATTTCATGCATTTCATAAGTACGTATTTGAATTTCTAGTGGGTCCCCATTAGGGCCTACAACAGTAGTGTGAAGTGATTGATACATATTTTGTTTTGGCATTGCTATATAATCTTTAAAACGACCAGGCATCGGCTTCCATAGTGTATGGACCAAACCTAATATCGCATAGCAATCATTGATTGTATTTACTATGATTCGGATAGCTAGTAAATCAAATATTTGATCAAATTGCTTTTTTTGTTTCATCATTTTTCTATAAATACTATAGATGTGTTTAGGGCGACCATTTATTTCGCCAACGATACTCATTTTATCCATTTCTGTTTCTATCTGGCCAATGGCATTGTCAATATAAGCTTCACGTTCACTTCTCTTTTTCTTCATTAAATTGACAATTCGGAAATATTGCACACTATCAATGTATCTTAAAGCCGTATCTTCTAATTCCCATTTTATAGTATTGATACCAAGTCTATGTGCTAAAGGTGCATATATTTCTAATGTTTCTTTAGAAATACGTATTTGTTTCTCTCTAGGCATAGCTTTTAACGTTCTCATATTATGTAATCGGTCAGCTAATTTTACTAAAATCACACGGACATCTTTAGCAATAGCAATAAATAATTTACGATGATTTTCAGCTTGTTGTTCCTCTTTCGAACGATACTTCACTTTTTTAAGTTTTGTGACACCGTCTACGATTCTTGCTACTTCTTCGTTAAACATATTTTTAACGTCATCAAATGTATATGCGGTATCTTCTATGACATCATGTAAAAAGCCTGCAACGATTGTGGGACCGTCTAAACGCATCTCAGTTAGAATTCCAGCTACCTGAATAGGATGCATGATATATGGTAAACCATTCTTCCTAAATTGTCCTTGGTGCGCTTCATATGCAATATGATAACTCTTTAAAACATATTGGTATTCGCTTTCGCTTAAATAGGACTTTGCTTTGTAAAGCACCTCGTCAGCACTATAAGGATACTCGTTGTTCAATATATGACACCCCACTCATTGATTATACTTTCATGTTTAAATTTCTTTACATATGTTATGTATTATTACCCATTACTTAAGAAAGTTTATAGTAATTGATTAGCTTTATCACTTTTGATTATTTCAAAATATTTTTTGATGTTTCAATGTGAAATCAATATTAATTGTAATTAGTTTATCAAATTTTAACGACTCTGATAAGCTAACGATTATGAAATAAAATTAAATATTAGTTACATGATACTACAACTTTTGGAATAAATAAATGAATCACAATTAGATTGTAACTCTATCAATAATATTTTTTGTAAATAAAAACTAGTTCTCTACTTAAACTGTATTAACATCATTATTGTTAATCAGTAATGAGAACTAGTACTTCATGATTATTATTTCACTCAATTTAAAATTGTAAATTATTCATCATAAGAAATTAAACTCATAACATCATAGTCTTTTATCTTTTCAATTCCATTTAAATATTTTAATTCAATAATAAAAGCTATGCCAACAACGATACCGCCTAACTTTTCAACAAGTTTAATAGCCGCTTCGATTGTCCCACCAGTTGCTAATAAATCGTCTGTGATTAATACACGTTGACCTGGTTTAATAGCATCTTTATGCATTGTTAAAACATTAGTGCCGTATTCTAAATTATATTCGTATCTAATAACTTCACGAGGTAATTTACCTTCTTTACGTACAGGTGCGAACCCTATGCCCATTGAATATGCTACTGGACAACCAATAATAAATCCTCGTGCTTCTGGTCCAACAACAACGTCGACATCTTTTTCTCTTGCATATTCAACAATTTGGTCTGTAGCATATCCATATGCTTTACCATTGTCCATAATTGTAGTGATATCTTTAAAGCTGACCCCTGGTTTTGGCCAATCTTGTACCTCAGAAACATATTGTTTTAAATCCATCTTATTATTTCCTCCTAATTACTATATCCCAATTGAGTTTTAATCCATTGTTTTAAATGTTTGAAATCATCATATAATAAAAGTTTTTCGACTTCTATTCTTGATAACCTAGCTTGATAAAATTGGCTAGATTCAATATCTTGTTTATTTGGTTGACTCGCAATCGTTATTATACCATCATCTTCGTTAATAAATCCTAATTCTAAAAATACTTTTAGCATAAATTTTAATGAATTAGCTTTAATATTGAGAAATTCACACAACATCATACCTTCAGTCGCTAGATTCATTTTTTTTTTATTAATTAACGCTTTATAACATTGTTTGAATAAATTGATACTTGGCATGCCTTCGAAATAAATAGACGTTTTATGTTGAAATACAAGATAAATTTGAGATATTTGTGTTTGTTGTAATGTGTGTTTTAATTCATCAAGCGTATTCGGTAAATCTCTAAATACTATTTTATCATATTCCCCTGGTATAACTTCTCCATAGAAGAACTCATTGTCATTAGATTTTTGAACTTTAGAATGAATTACAAACGCTGTTGTTTGATCATTGTTTAAGAAATTAGTATTTTTACTTTTGCTTCGATAATCTAATATTTGCATTGTGTCCATGGCTATATCTTGAACAATGAACTGTGGTGTTTGATTCCCGTTCCATTCATTTATTTGTAAGTTACCAATTAAGTTGACTGGTTGACCAGTTTCTAATTGTGTAGCATATGCACCATTTTGCCAAAATAAAGCCGGTAAATTAGAATCACCTAATGTCATCTTCAAGTGATTTTGTTCTTTACCAATAGCCTTTAAAGATTGTATAGTCATATTTTGAATTTCAAATAATGGTGAATTAAAATCTGTGCCAAAGGGGCTTAATTTCTGAATATCTTTAATGTTTTTAATTGTAATATCTGATTCATCAAGTAAAACATCTACCTTTTTACTCGGTTCAAGAGATGTCGTTTCACTTAGTTTTGCCATCCATTCATTTAACCCATTTCGTAATGCTTCAACATTATCAATATCCATAGTCATCCCTGCTGCCATATGGTGTCCACCGAATTTACTAATTAAATCTTGATGGGCATTTAAAATTTCAAACATGGATACTTGTTCAATCGATCTTGCTGAACCTTTAGCATGATTTTGTTCATGATCAATATTTAAAATTAATGTTGGTAAGCTAAACGTCTCCACTATTTTCGATGCTACAATACCTAAAACACCTTCATGCCAATCTTCTTTGGCTAATAATAGAAATTGATGTCCTTGTGAGACATAATCCTTAGCTATTGCTAATGCTTCTTCTGTAATATGAGCAACTATATCTTTACGCTCCTGGTTGAAATGCTCAACCTGTTCCGCTAAAAATTCAGCTTCATCTTCACTATCAGACATTAATAATTCAGCAGCTAAAGAAGCATCTTCTAAACGTCCAACTGCATTTAATCTAGGACCTATGATAAATCCTATTGTTTCTTCAGTAATGTCATCGTTATAACCAGCTTGTTTAAGTAAAGCTTTAACGGCTACTGGACAACTGTCATTCATGACTTTCAAACCATGTTGTACAATTGAACGATTTTCATCAGTTAATGAAACTAAATCTGCTATTGTGCCTATAGCTGCGTATGCTTTAAAATAATTTGGCACATTTTCTAATAACGCTTGAGCTAATTTATATGCTACACCTGCACCACATAAGTATTTAAATGGGTAATCAAATTCTGGATGCATTGGGTGTACGATTGCATATGCTTCAGGTAAAGTTCTGCCTATTTCGTGGTGATCTGTGACAATGACATCTACACCTAATTCTTGAGCCATTTTAATTTCAGCATGCCCTTGTATACCATTATCTACAGTGATGATTAATGAAATACCTTCATCATAAGCATTTTGAAATGCCATTTCATTTGGACCATAACCTTCTGTAAATCGGTTCGGTATATACCATCCAACTTGGGCTCCTAATTTTTGTAAAGTATGTACTAATATCGTCGTAGAAGTTACGCCATCAGCATCGTAATCGCCATATACTAAAATACGCTCATTTTTATCTATAGCTTGATTGATACGTTCTATCGCTTTATCAATATCACTAAGTAAAGAAATATCATGGTTGATATCAATGCCATTTAGAGTTTGTTGAATGTCTTCTTCTTCAATAATTTGTTTACTTTCTAATATTTTCTTGATTATAGGAGATAGTTTTAAACGTTTAGCTATACTATCTGATATATATTCAGTTGGGTTATTTAAATTCCAATTATATTTAGATTTAATCATAAGTAACCTTCCTCATTTCCACATGCCATTATATCGAAAATCGAATAAAATAAAAAGGTTGAGCACTTTGTTGCAAAATCTTTTAAAGATTATACAACATCAATGCTCAACCTTAAATTGATTAAACTACGATTTTTTCATCGTTTGATTTTTTCTCTTTATAAACGACTAATTTTTGATTAGTTGATTTTTTCAATTGACGTTTCTTCATAATTCCCCATAATGGGACGGCTATGAAGATGGAAGAGAACACGCCTGAAATTAAACCGATTAATAAAGTTAATGAGAAGTTGAAAATTGTTGGTGCACCAAATAATAGAATTGCAACAACTACGACAACAACTGTTAAAACTGTATTAATAGAACGTGTCATCGTTTGTCTAATTGATCTGTTAACAATGTCATCAATTTGTTCAGCTGAAGTAATCACTTTAATCTTATGAAGGTTTTCACGAACACGGTCAAATGTAACGATGGTATCGTTAATAGAATAACCAACAATAGTCAAGATAGCAGCGATAAACGTTAAATCAACTTCTAATCGAAGTAAACTGAACACAGCGACGATAATAAATACGTCGTGTAATAATGCTAAGACAGAAGATAATCCCATTCTCCATTCGAATCGTAATGATACATAGATAATAATACCTACAGCTGCATAAACTAATGCAAGCATTGCGTTTTTAGCTAATTCTTGTCCAATTAATGGTGAAACTGTATTAATTTGCGGTGCGTTACCAAATTCAGATTTCATTTTATCACTTAATTGGTTATCTTTAGCTTGTGATAAATCTTGTTTAAATTGGACAGTCGCGTTTTTATTACCTGAACCATTAATTTGAATTTGATCTGGGTCTAAACCAACATCTTTCACTACTTTTTCAACTTTGGATTGAGTAAGTGCTTCTTTAGATTGTAGGTCTACACGCGTACCAGCAGAGAAGTCTATACCTAAATTCAATTTGAAAATATAAAGAATAACTAATCCTACAACTACAATTAAAATACTTAATGAAATCAATGGTTTAGCTAGTTTAACAAAATTCCATTTTTCAAATGATGTTTTTAAATCATGGACATCTTTACCTTCACTGATATCATGTCTATCTGCTTTTTTAACACCAAATAACCAATATTTTTTCTTAAATAGATTAGAATAAACTAGTAATGATAATAGTAATCTAGATAAGAACACTGCAGTTACAAATATCATTAAAATACCTAATAACAACATTGTTGCGAAACCTTTTACTGAACTTTCACCAAAGAAGAACAGTACTGCTGCAGCAATTACGGTTGTTAAGTTGGAGTCAAAGATTGTTAAGAAGGAACTTTTATTGGCTTTTGAGTATGCCTGTTTAAGCGTCCTACCGATTCTCAACTCGTCTTTAATCCGTTCATACATAATGATATTGGCATCTACTGCCATACCCACACCTAATACTAAGGCTGCTAAACCAGGTAATGTAAGTACACCTGAGATAAAGTTAAAGGCTACAAGTGTTAAATATATATATGTTGTTAATGCGATGATGGCTACAAGTCCTGGTAATCTGTAGAATCCTAACATAAATAGATAAATGACTGCTACACCAAGTACTGATGCAAAGATTGTTTTATCTAACGCATCTTGACCAAATTCTGCACCAACAGAGTTTGAATAAATTTCTTTAAGATCTACCGGTAAAGATCCTGCATTTAATAATTCAGCAATTTGTTTTGCTTTTTTAACGCCTTCTTGACCATGGAATCCACCAGAAATTTCTACACTATCTGAATTGATTGGTTGATCAACATTTGCCGCTGATACGAACTTAGGATCTTTTTTATCGGCTTCTTTCTTGTAGCTATCGCCTTTTTTGAAGTCTAACCAAACAACCATAACGTTATTTTGCTTTTTAGATATTTCTTCAGTAACTTTTTTAAATTTATTCTTATCTTTTACTTTAAATGTAACTGTAGGATCATTCGTATTCTGTTTAAATTCTTGCTTCGCTGATCCTTGCTTAATATCTGCACCGCTTAACTTAACTTTGTCGTCAGCATCACGAATCGTTAAATTAGCTTGTGATGATAAAATCTTTCTTGCTTCTTTCTGATCTTTTACACCAGCAAGTTGAACTCTAATTCTATTTGGATCTTCAACTTGGATTTTAGGCTCAGAAACCCCTAATACGTTAACACGATTTTCTAGTGTTTGCGCTGTAGATTGCAACGCATTTTTATCAATTTTATCACCTTTATGTAATGGGTCAACTTGATAAAGCACTTCGAATCCACCCTGTAAATCAAGGCCTAAGTTAACATTCTTAATCACATTCTTATATGTAAGACCCATACCTGCGAACAGAAGGATCACCAGTAGTAAGAATGCAATCAATCTACTACTTTTCTTCACATGAACACCTCATTATTTACTTATGATACTAGAATACTCGATTAATCCTTATATTTGCAAGTCGGAGTCAATAGAATAACTCCTATGACCTATCTATATTAACATACTACACTTTATAGTGAAATTATTGAAAACTTTTTTCAATTAATTTAATGCATATCGATAATAACTAAATACAGATACTAACTCATCTCTAGCCGCATTTAATTATTGGAAACAATTCTTTAATGCTTAAATCACATCATTTTTAAATTTTTAGTTGTTTAGACATATAAGTTAAAATCCAAGTAAATATAATTGAAGCCTGAGACAATATTGCCCAGGCTTCAATAACATACTATTATGAAGGATCAACTTGTTTAATAGCTGGTTTTTCAAAAGTCATTTCTGTGCCATGACCATTAACAGTAACAACTACTGTTGTTTCATCAACCGCTTTGACTGTACCTTTAATACCACCGATTGTAGTAATTTTTTGTCCAGCTTCTACACGACTTATCATTTCACGATGCTCTTTAGCACGTTTTTGTTGAGGTCTAATTAAGAAGAAATACATTAGAACCAACAATAAGATCGGTAATATCAATGATGTAAATTGCATGTTACATTCTCCTCTTTAAAAGTTTTTAGGGTTATCTACATTTAATCCATACTGTTCGAAGAATTCAGCTTTAAAGTCTAAAAGTCTATCTTCTCGAATGGCTTGTCTAATATCTTCCATTAATTTTAGCAGAAAATGTAAATTATGAATAGTAGTAAGACGGATACCAAAGGTTTCTTCTGCTTTGATTAAGTGTCTAATGTATGCTCTAGAATAATTTTTACATGTATAGCAATCACAATTTTCATCTAATGGTCTTAAATCATCAGCAAACTTTGCATTTTTGATTACTAAACGTCCATTGGATGTCATACATGTACCATTTCTAGCTATACGAGTAGGTAATACACAATCAAACATATCCATACCTCGGATGCTACATTCGATTAATGCATCGGGAGAGCCGACACCCATCAAATATCTAGGTTTATCTTTTGGCATAAATTGTTCAGTGTGTTCTACCATTTCGTACATCACAGGTTTAGGCTCTCCTACTGAAAGCCCCCCAATAGCATAGCCAGGAAAATCTAGCTCAACAAGCTCTTTCGCACTTTGTTCACGTAAATCTTTATATTCGCCACCTTGAATAATACCAAACAACGCTTGATCTTCAGGGCGAGCATGGGCTTTTAAACATCTTTCTGCCCAACGTGTTGTTCTCTCAATTGAATCTTTGACATATTTATACTCAGATGGCATAGGCGGACATTCATCAAATGCCATCATAATGTCAGATCCTAAATCATTTTGAATTTCCATTGATTTCTCTGGACTTAAAAATAATTTTGAACCATTTGTATGATGTCTAAATTCGACACCTTCTTCTGAGATTTTACGTAGATTACTTAAACTAAAAACTTGGAACCCACCTGAATCAGTAAGAATAGGTCCGTTCCAATTCATGAATTTATGCAGTCCCCCAGCGTGTTTGATAATATCATTTCCAGGTTGTAACCACAAATGATATGTATTTCCCAAAATAATTTTAGCCTCAATCTGACGCAATTCTTCTGGGCTCATTGTTTTAACTGTTGCTTTAGTTCCTACTGGCATAAACATTGGTGTTTCAAACGAACCATGTGGTGTATGTACAATTCCTAAACGTGCACCTGATTGTTTACAAGTTTTAATATGTTCATATGTTACTGCAGGCATATTTAAAATCCTCACATTCTTTTAGATAATTAACATTGCATCTCCAAAACTAAAGAATCTATATTCCATTTCAACAGCTTTTTGATATGCATTTAAAATATATTCTCTACTACTAAACGCTGACACTAACATTACTAGCGTTGATTTAGGAAGATGGAAATTAGTAATCAAACCATCAATAGCTTTATATTCAAAACCTGGATAGATAAAGATATCTGTCCAACCGCTTTTTTCAACAAATTCTGAATGATCTCTACGTATTGTTTCAAGTGTTCTAGTTGATGTTGTACCTACTGAAATAATTCGATGACCTTTTTTTCTTGTTTCATTTAATAAATCTGCAGTTTCTTGTGTCATTTGATAATACTCACTATGCATCTCATGATCATCAATATTATCTACACTTACTGGCCTAAATGTACCAAGACCAACATGCAATGTGATAAAGGCGATATTCACACCTTTTGCCTTAATTGACTCTAAAAGTTCATCTGTAAAATGTAACCCTGCAGTAGGTGCTGCAGCAGATCCACTTTCTTTTGCATAAACTGTTTGATAACGATCAGGATCATCTAGTCTCTCTTTAATATATGGTGGTAAAGGCATCTCACCTAATTCATCAAGACGTTCTTGCAATATTCCTTCATAATGCAAGCGCATAATTCTACCACCTTGGTCTAACTCTTCAATACATTCAGCGATAATTTTTCCATCTCCGAAATTCAATTGATTCCCTACTTTAATACGTTTGGCCGGCTTTAACAATACCTCCCAATCATTGCCTTCAATTTGAGTCAACATAAGCATCTCAACTTTAGCACCCGTTTCTTCTTTTAATCCAAAAAGTCTTGCGGGCATAACTCTAGTATCATTTAAAACAAGCGTATCACCAGGATTAAAATAGTTAATCACATCTTTAAAATGTAGATGTTCCATATTTCCATTATTTCTATTTAATACTAACAATCTACTTTGGTCTCTATTTTTTAAAGGCGTTTGTGCGATTAGAGATTCAGGTAAATCGTAGTCAAAATCTTCAATATTCAACTTACTCCCTCATTTCATTAGAATTGCCAAAATGTTCATGCGCCAATGGTGTTGCTTTTCTACCTCGAGGTGTACGTTCTAAGAAACCTTTTTGAATCAAGAAAGGTTCATAAACATCTTCGATAGTTATTCGTTCTTCACCAATAGACACTGCAATTGTATCAAGTCCGACAGGTCCACCTTTATATTGATTTAATATACAATTCATCATTTTGTGATCAATATAATCTAATCCATAATCGTCAACTTGTAATAGTTTTAATGCACGCTTTGTAGTTTCAATATAGATTTGATCATCTTCATTTACTTGTTGAAAATCTCTCACTCTTTTTAATAAACGGTTTGCTACACGTGGTGTACCTCTAGATCGTTTTGCTAACTCTATCGCACTCTCTTCATCTATATCTGTTCCTAGTACTTCAGCAGTTCTTATTATAATTTCTTTTAAATCTGCTTCATTATAATATTCAAGTCGTAAGTGGACGCCAAATCGATCCCTTAAAGGTCCAGTTAAACTTCCAGCACGTGTTGTAGCACCAACCAGTGTAAAAGGTGGTAAATCAATACGAATACTACGTGCTTCATCACCTTTACCTATAATGATGTCTAGGAAAAAGTCTTCCATCGCGGGATATAATACTTCTTCAACAACACTACTTAAACGATGTATTTCATCAATGAACAACACATCTCCTGGTTTTAATCCAGATAAAATTGCTGCTAAATCTCCAGGTCGCTCTAATGAAGGGCCAGATACTGTTCTAATGTTAACGTCCATTTCATTGGCTATTATATTAGATAAAGTTGTTTTACCTAACCCAGGGGGACCATATAAGAGAACGTGATCTAGAGGCTCTTCTCTCAATTTAGCTGCTTTAATGAATACTTCTAAATTACTTTTAATGGAAGATTGACCAATGTACTGCTTTAATTTAGTTGGTCGTAAAGATAATTCGAAGTCAGATTCTTCATTATGTGCAGATTGGTCGACCATTCTTTCATCCATAATATTTCCCCCTTTCATTTTGATGTTAGGTTTTTTATGACACTAATGTTTGTAATCCGATTTTAACAGCTTCATCAACTGAATCCATATTAGATTGTTTTAGAACCTTTTCAACTTTAGATAACTCACGTTTTGAATAACCTAACGCTTCTAAAGCTAACATAGCTTCCTTAATCATAGATTCATTAGCATTAGAATCATTCATCACATTTAATAGTGTGTCACTATTTTCTTCTGTAATTTGAACTTTGCCTTTTAAATCAAGCACTATTTGTCGTGCAGTTTTCTTACCGATACCTGGGAATTTAGTAAGGTAAGTATCGTTTTCATTCTCAATAGCTTGTTTCACTTCATTAGGTGTACTTGTTGCAAGTATAGCCAATGCTGATTTTGGACCTATTCCTGTTACTTTTATTAAACTTAAAAACATATCTTTCTCTTCTTCATTAATAAAACCATAGAGTAACTGAGCATCTTCTCTAACAATTAATGATGTAAATATTTGAACTTCTTTATCCAAATATTTTTGAAAACGATATGAATTAGGTGTCTGAATTTCGTAACCAACGCCATTAACATCTACCACTACGTGAGTAGGAAATAATTGCGTTAGTTTACCTTTAATATACGCGTACATTTTAGCACATCCTCATTTACATACTCATGCTTATTAATTCTACTTTAGACACATGTTCAATTTCTCGTAAAGCAATTACTACATCATCTATCATTAAATCTGAAGATGATGCATTTAACGATAAGGTAATTGTCGCTTTATCATTCATCGGTACACTTTGATGTATAGTAAGTACAGATAACTGTAATTGAGAAATTATATTTAATACTTGTGCCAACATACCTACAATATCATTGACATATAGAATTAATGTGAATTCACGATGATCTAATAATTTTTCATCTACAGGAAATATAGTTTCTCTATATTTATAAAAAGCGCTACGTGACAAACCGTATTGTTTTACGGCATCATAGATGGACAACTCAGAATTATTTTTTAATGCATCTTTTATTTTCAAAGTTTTAATTACAGATTCAGGTAAAACATCTTCGCGTATAAGATAAAACTTCCTATATTCTTTATTGTCCATCTTTCACACTCCTATTCTATAAATTCAAATTCTCCACCAAGAATTCTTACGATATCTCCATTGCTACAACCTCTAGCTCTTAGAGCATCATCAATGCCCATTGAGCGCATTTGCCTTGCGAACCTACGTACAGCAGGATCACTATTGAAATCAGTCATCTTGAATGTTCTTTCAATAGCATTACCACTCACAACGTATGCACCATCATCATCTCTTGTAATCGTGAATGTGTCTTGAGATGGTGTATGTTTATACACAACACGGTTTACACCAACATTTTCATCTTCTTCAACAGAGAAATCAATATCTTTAACTTTTTCAAGTTGATCAGCAATCGTATATAATAATTGATCGATATTATCTCTTGAGACAGCTGATAATGGAATTATGATATGGTCATCGCCGATTTCCTCTTTGAATAATTCTAAATTATCTTCAGCATCTGGCATATCCATTTTATTTGCCACTATAATTTGAGGGCGATCTTCTAAACGTTGTTTATATGCCACTAATTCTTTATTAATTACGTGATAGTCATCGATAGGGTCACGACCTTCTGAACCACTCATATCAATCATATGTACGATTACTTTTGTACGTTCAACATGTCGTAAAAATTGATGACCTAATCCTACACCGTCTGAGGCACCTTCGATTAATCCTGGTAGGTCAGCCATGACAAAACTTCTATTATCAGGTGTAGATACAACACCTAAGTTAGGTTTAATTGTTGTAAAGTGATAGGCCCCAATTTTAGGCTTAGCTTTCGAAACGATTGAAAGCAAAGTGGATTTACCCACACTAGGAAAACCTACTAAACCAACATCTGCTAATAATTTTAATTCAAGTGTGACGTCAATTTCTTCACCTGGTTCACCATTTTCACTGAAGTCTGGGGCAGGATTTCTAGGTGTAGCAAAACGTGAGTTGCCACGTCCTCCACGACCACCTTTTGCCACCACAGCCCGTTGGCCATCTTCTACTAAGTCTGCAAGCACTTCTTCTGTTTCAACACTTTTAACAATTGTGCCAGGTGGTACTTTTAATACTAAGTCTTCAGTATTTCTTCCATGCATGTTACTACTTTGACCATTCTCACCTTTTTTAGCTTTAAAGTGCGTTTGGTATCTAAAATCTAATAATGTACGTAGTCCTTCATCTACTTCAAATATTACTGATGCACCTTTGCCACCATCTCCACCAGCTGGTCCACCGAATGGTACATATTTTTCTCTTCTGTAAGCGGTAATACCATTACCACCATCTCCTGCTTTAAGAGATATTTTCACTTGATCGACAAACATATATCTCACCTCTTTTACTCATTTTTGTTTTCATGATCTGTTTAATTATATCATTAAGTCTATGTGTAGAAAAATTTTAGTTCTTAAATTGAATCATTAGGAATCAACATGATTTAATGTGATAACTTTTTTACTTCAGAATAAGATTTTAAACAAAAGAAAACACCAGAAGCCTTCACTTCTGGTGTTAACTAGACAAAATTATTCAGCTACTGCATATACAGAAACTTGTTTTTTGTCGCGACCTTTGCGTTCAAATTTAACAACGCCGTCGATTTTAGCGAATAATGTATCATCGCCACCACGACCTACATTTTCACCAGGGTAAATTTTAGTACCACGTTGGCGATAAAGAATTGAACCACCTGTTACGTATTGACCGTCAGCACGTTTAGCACCTAAACGTTTAGATTCAGAGTCACGTCCGTTTTTTGTAGAACTTACCCCTTTTTTAGATGCGAAGAACTGTAAGTTTAATTTTAACATCGGGATACACCTCACTTATAATTTAATCTGATATTTTCATTATATTCTTCTTCAATAGTTTGTAAAGATACAAGCATTGCTTTCAGAATTAATTGAGCTTCATCGTTATTTGTATCAACACTTCTTATATGAAAATGACCTCCGTCATCGTTATAATCGATGTCCGGCTTTTCTGACGTCAATCCCATAATTGCATTAACACTACCAAATAATACGGCTGAGGCACCAGCACAGACAATGTCATGACCATATTCACCTTGATTAGCATGACCATCCATAACGACATCTGTTACTTTGCCTTCATCATTAACTGTAATATCAACAGTAATCATTATTACGCGTTAATTTTATCGATAGTTAATTTTGTATATGGTTGACGATGGCCTTTTTTACGTTTAGAGTCTTTACGACGTTTGTATGTGAATACAGTGATTTTTTTACCACGACCGTTTTTATTAACTGTTGCAGTAACTGTTGCACCTTCTACTGTTGGCGCACCAACTTTAACTGAATCTCCACCTACAAATAATACTTTATCAAATGTGAAAGAATCACCTTCATTTACGTCTAATTTTTCAACGTAAATTTCTTGTCCTTCTTCTACTTTGATTTGTTTTCCACCTGTTTCAATAATAGCAAACATACTTTGCACCTCCTATATAATAAGTCACGCCATATATAGGTGACATATTCGTGATTTTAATAAATGTCATCATTAATTAAAATACAATTTGTACTTCGACCTATATTTGAGCGGTTGTATGTAGCCTGAAACTACTCAACTACTGCATCTTACCATTACTTATATCCTACTGTCAATCTTGATTTGTATTTTCCTCAAAAATTTTAACATGAGAGGATATAAAATTGTTAATAGTAATAAATTAACTATAAATGTTGGTAATAATCTAAGCAATAAGAATTCAATTAGGTTAAATTGTATAAATCCAATCAATCCGTAAATTAACGCCACATATATTTCTATTGAAATGGTACTTACCAAAATAATAATAAATATCATGACTTTATCTTTATAGAATATTTTAAAGCATCTATCCATGACCACTACAGCTAATATATAACCAAACATGTATAGGCCATAAATGCTTCCATAATATAAATCAGTAATTAAACCCAAAAATATGGCTAGAACTAAAGCCACACTAAAACTACGATAAATGGTTAAAATTAACAAATACATTAAAGTTAAGTGTGGTACAAAAATGACATCAATTTTACCAAAGTGCATAGGAATGACTAAACCAATAATAGTATCAATATAAAAAAGTAGAATACCAATCAAGAAATAATATATTCCTCGCATTAGTTATCCTCGCTTTCATCTTTAGGAAGTGAAGAAGCGTCTCGCTTAGCAACATATACATGATTTAAATCTGATAAATCTGCACCTGTTTTTACTCTTACTTCTTTAGCTAAACCATATTGATCATTCTCTACACTTGTCACTTCACCTATGTATAAACTACTTGGAAGTTGATCTGCTAAACCACTTGTTACAACTTTATCGCCTTTAGAAATACTATCTTTATTATTGATATCACTAATAACTAATTCTTCGTTTTTCGCATCGTAATGATCTATTAAACCAAATACATTTTTAGATTTATGTTGTATATTAACTGATAATCTACCTGCTCTTGTATTCGTTGAAATCAAATCGACTTGTGAAGAAAATTGATTTACTTTAGTAGTTCTTCCAATTAACCCTTCAGATGTCATAACAGCCATATTATTTTTGATACCAGCTTTAGAACCTTTATCAATCACTATAGTATTCATCCATTGGTCTGGATTTCTTGCTATAACAGTAGTAGAAATCGGATCATATTTAGATATATCTTTCATATCTAATTCCTTTTTAAACTTCTTGTTATCAGCCTCTAGACGTTGATTTTTAGCTTCTAATTGTTTGACTTTGTTTTTAGTTTCTTTCGATTCACCCATATTAAAAATATTACCAATTGCTCCAGTAACAAAATTTACAGGATAACTCATCACTCGTTGACCAAATGAAACAGAATCTCCTACATATTGCTCGGGAGGTGATTGAGTTTGAGAGCGAATAGACAAACCAATCAATGCAATAAAAACAATAATTGCACATAAAACAACAATGAGTTTGTTATTTTTAAAAAATTTAAGCACCCAGAACACCTCTTATAAAACTTTAAAATTTATTCTTCCTCACTATTCTATATTACTGCTGAAATGAAATAAAGCACTAACGCTTAATAAAATCATTTTATATCATAATCATTTACTATTGAAGAAAGCAACTTGCAATTTATCAATATTTATTAAGGTAATGATCTACTAATATATTATAAAGGATAATTAATAGACTACCAACTTGTCGTGAGTTGGTAGTCTTTAGTGCGTTACTCTATTCGTTCTCTTTTTGTTGTTTTTCTTGTTTCTTTCTCTCTTTTTTCTCATCTTCACTATAAAGTGTCTCTTCTTTTCTCCAACGTGCAAATAGATTTTGCGCTTTAGCTTGTTCGTTGGCACGTTTTTCTTTTGATTTTTCAACCATTGTCCACACCAACCTTTATCATTTTACTCTATATATAAAGGCTAACGTATTTGAATAAGGATTTCAAACATGTGAATCTAATTATTTTCATATGCCTGTTCATTTTTTAAATCAATATTTTGGCCCAGTTCATGTAAATCCTGTTGCATTTCAAACTCATTATTATAAACTCTGATTGAATCAGAACCGAATTTATAAATAATGAATTCATCACCTCTTTGACCAGCTAAATATTCATCATTATATCCCATTCTACCTATTCCTGATACTGACATAAATTCTTTTTTATTTATCATATTAAATACATTTTTAATTTGACTTGTAGGTACGTTCTTAATTATATCATTATCTTCTATTGAATATCTTTTTCCATGTTGTGGTTGCTTTGTATTGTTATTTGGATTGTCCATATTTTGCTCAGTCTGATTTGGAGGATTGCTAATTGGATTCCACTCTTGGTCTCTTAAAAAAGGCGCATACTTTAATGCGATATAAATAATGATTAAAATAGCGATAACTGCTATAATATTTTTTATTATGCTGAATAAGAACCTCATAATATATCCTCCTTTTCCATTTAAGTTATTATATAAAAATATTAGTGAAAAATATATAGGTCTAAGGAAGTATCATAGTTGTACCTATAGACGGATGTATTCAATAATCAACTTTAGTATAATATTAATATGAGTTTCATGGCGTTAGGAGGTTTTCCATAATGAGTTTATTATCAATTATATTAATTGTATTACTTGTTATTTTACTATTTAGAGTAGGTATATCTATCATCCGCTTTTTAATATCTGTTGGTATAATACTATTATGTATTTATCTTGCTTATCAAGGAATTATTTGGCTAATGGATAATTATGATAAATTAATCGCATATATTCAATAATATAAAAGCTATGGGAATCAATGCAAAAACAATGCGTTAATTTCTCATAGCTTTTTTAGTAAATTTATTTTTTGAAAGTAGTAGATAAAAATCTAAAGAAAATATAACTTAATCCTAGTAAAATACCCCAAATTACACCTACAATTATTGAACCTAATATAACTAAACCAATAGATGCATGTGAATGAGATACTATTGTTCCAATGACAGTAGTCACTACAATCCCTAAAGTTGACAGTCCTATAGTGTATAAAAAAAGTTTTATTGTCATTTTTTGATTTTTAGCATTTAATCGCATGATAAAAATAATGGGAATGAGTACTCCAATAATTAGAAATATAGTCAATTTAATGACCCCCTGATGTCTATTTTCACCTATTATACTATTCCAATTCTATTTATTCTAGGTGAAAACTATTCATTATCAAAGTAACCACACTCTACTAAACTTGTAAACTGATTATCGCCAATAATAATATGATCCAATACATTAATACCCAATATCATTCCACAGTCTCTTAATCTAATTGTCGTATTAATATCTTCTTCTGAAGGCGTAACATCACCTGATGGATGATTATGAACAACAATCATCGAATTACAAGATTCTTTAATAGCAACATTAAAAATTTTTCTAGGGTGAATGATAGAACTATTCAATGTTCCTACAAAGACACACTGTTGTTTGATAACAATATTTTTGGAATTCAATAAAAGCACATAAAAATGTTCTTGCTGTAAATCTTTAAGCTTCGACATCATCAGATCTGCGACATCAGCAGGACAAGTAATTTTAAATACTTCCTGTTGAGATACACTATTTATCCGTTCCCCTATTTCAAATGCAGCCTTTAATGTTATAGCTTTATGATAACCAATACCTTTGACTTTGATTAAATCGTTAATTGATAACTTTTTCAATTCTTTCAACGTGGCTATACCACTTAATAATTCATTGGCAATTTCAATACTAGAACATCCCTTTCTACCTGTATTAATAAGTATTGCTAATAATTCTGAGTTTGATAATGATGCAGCGCCATTGGACACTAATCGTTCACGTGGTTTCTCCGAATTAGCCATTTCTTTAATCCTCAAAAAGGAACACCTCCCATTATTTCCGTCAATGATGGATAAAAGGATGAAACAAAAACAAAAGATAAAAAGATAAATGGAATAAGAGGAACATATTTAATATTGTGGTTGAAAAATATTTTAATAGTAATGCTTAATATGCCACCAATCATAAAAGTGAAAAGAAAAAGGTAAAACATGAAGTTTATTGGTAAGAATAAAGATAGAATGTTAAATAGAAGGATATCACCATAACCGATATAACGATACATTAAAATAAAGAATAGGTGACTAATAATAAATGTGAGGAGAAAAGTATTTAGAAAGATTGGAGTCGTAAAAAATAAAACAGTTGTGAAGATCACTAAGAAAATTAAGCTAATACAATAATCTTCAATATCATTAATTGACATAACCAATAAAAACAGAAAAGTCGTTAAATAAAACTGAGGATTGATATTAATTAATTGGTAATAAATAAGCAATATTGGAAGTATCGCAAGTAACTCACCTATCAAATAACTATATTTTAAAGGTTGCTTACAACATCTCGACTTACCTTTTAAAATAAGGAAACTAAAAATTGGAATGAAATCATAATATTTTAATTTGCTTTTACAATAATCACATTTGGATCTTAATTTTAAGTATCGCTTATCGAAGTGATCATTTGCAGAAAGTTGATATAAAAAGCTAAATAATATCGAGGATACATATGTATAAATAAGCATGACTAATCCTTTCAAAGGGATTATATCACAACATTAAAATAAATACATATTATCATTTTTTTATAATTATAGGTGAAATTAGCTCCATAATTAACAAAAGAGCCAAGATTTCTAATTTTTTTAGAAACCTTGGCTTTATTTTTTGAATATTATTAGTTAATCAAAATTTGTTTTAGATTTAACTTCGCTAATAAAATATAAACTACCTGTGATAATTAGACCTTTTCCATCATAATTCTCTAAAAATTCTACATAATCATCTACTAGCTCAACGTTATCTCTATTGATATTTTCTGCTATTTCTTCTTTTGATAAGGCTTTTGGAAAATCAAAATCAGTGATATAAAAGTGAGACGCAATGTCTTCCAATTTGTTTAACATGTCACAAATAGGTTTCCCTTTAATTGCAGAGAATAATATATCAATTTGATCACGACCATAATATTGTTTAATCGTATCAATTAATGCGTCTACACTTTCATTATTATGCGCACCATCAATTATCATTAATGGATGTTCTTTGACTTGTTCAATTCTACCTATCCAATTGACTGACTCAATACCATCTATCATTTTATTGAAATCAAGTTCTATAATTCCAGCTTCGTTTAATTCAATTAATGCTGTTATAGCTAATGATGCATTTTCTTTTTGATGTTCACCCAACATATTTAAAATAATTGTTTCAAGTTCGTAATCTTTATATCTATAAGTAAATTCATCATCTTGAGAAACTACTATAATTTCTCTATCTAACTCAATAGGTGTTGCATTTTGTTCTACTGCATAGTCTCTAATATATTTTAAAGCATCTTCATTTTTCACTGAATAAATAACTGGTGTATTAGGTTTAATGATATCGCCTTTGTCTTTGGCTATATCTAAATAGGTGTTGCCTAAAATATCAGTATGATCTAAACCTATACTTGTTAAAATAGACATAATTGGATTAAATACATTGGTTGAATCGTTTTTAATACCTAAGCCCGCTTCAATAATAACAAAGTCAACAGGGTGTATTTCACCAAAGTATAAAAACATCATTGTAGTAATAATTTCAAACTCTGTTGCATTCCCTAACTCAGTTTCAACTTCTAACGATTCACTTACTGGTTTAACACGAGAAACTAACTCAACAATTTCATCATTTGAAATGGGATATCCATTTAAACTAATACGTTCATTAAAAGTTTCAATAAATGGAGATGTAAAAGTACCAACTTCATAGTTATTTTCAACCAATGCGGCTCTTAAATAAGCTACTGTCGATCCTTTTCCATTTGTACCGCCTACGTGTATGCCTTTAATATGTTGCTGTGGGTTATTTAGTTTTTCTAGCATCCATTCCACACGTTTAACGCCTGGTTTGATGCCAAACTTAGTTCTTTCATGTATCCAATACAAGCTATCTAGGTAATTCATGATACATACTCCTATGCTTTTAATTGTTCAATTCTTGCTTTAACACCATCATACTTTTCTTTGTAATGTTTTTGTTTTTCTTTTTCTTCATTAATAATTTTTTCAGGTGCTTTATTGACAAAGTTTTCATTGGCCAATTTCTTATCCACACGGTCTAATTCACTATGTAATTTATCTAATTCTTTTTCTAAACGTGCAATTTCTTTATCCATATCAATTAAACCTTCTAAAGGTAAGATGACTTTACCTGCTAACACTACAGATGTCATTGCTTTCTCAGGAATGTCTATATCAACATTGATTGTCAATTCACTAGGATGACAGAATCGTTCAATATAATCAGCATTATCTGTTAATGTTGATTGAATATTACTATCTTTAGCCTGAATCATAATAGGAATGGCTTTAGATAATGGTGTATTAACTTCTAATCGAGATTGTCTAATTGATTTGATAATTTCAACTAATTGTTGCATTGTTTGCTTACTATCATCAAACATAAGTTCCTTATCTACTGTTGGCCAAGATGCTTGAACAATTGTTTCGCCTTCATGAGGTAAACTTTGCCAAATTTTCTCTGTAACAAATGGCATAAATGGATGTAACATTCTCATAATACGATCTAACACATAACTTAATACAGAACGTGTCGTTTGTTTTTGGTCTTCATCCTCGCCATTCATAGGTATTTTACTCATTTCAATATACCAATCACAGAATTCATCCCAAATGAAGTTATATAGTGCTCGACCCACTTCACCAAACTCATATTTATCACTTAAATCTGTAACTGTAGCGATTGTTTCATTTAGACGCGTTAATATCCATTTATCTGCTAAAGATAAGTTTCCTGATAAATCAATATCTTCTACATTAAAATCTTCACCAATATTCATTAAACTAAATCTTGCTGCATTCCATATTTTGTTAATGAAATTCCATACTGATTCAACCTTTTCAGTTGAATAACGTAAATCTTGTCCAGGTGCAGAACCTGTGGCAAGGAAGTATCTTAAACTATCAGCACCATATTCATCAATAACATCCATAGGATCCACACCGTTACCTAAAGATTTACTCATTTTTCTACCGTCTTCCGCTCTAACTAATCCATGTAACAGAACATCATTAAATGGTCTACGGTCTGTGAACTCTAATCCTTGGAATATCATACGTGCAACCCAGAAGAAAATAATATCATAGCCTGTTACTAATACATTAGTTGGGAAGTAACGTTTAAAATCTTCTGCATCTACGTCTGGCCAACCTAGAGTTGAGAATGGCCATAAAGCACTTGAGAACCAAGTATCTAAAACATCTTCATCTTGAGTCCAATTTTCTATATCTTCTGGTGCATTTTCACCTACGTAGACTTCGCCAGTTTCATTGTGATACCAAGCAGGAATTTGATGCCCCCACCAAAGTTGTCTTGAAATTGTCCAATCTCTGATTTCTTCCATCCATCGATTAAATGTATTTTCAAATCTAGGTGGGTAAAAATCAATACGATCATCTGTTTTTTGATTATCTAAAGCACGTTGTGCTAAAGGTTTCATTTTAACAAACCATTGTGTAGATAAATAAGGTTCTACTACTGCACCAGAACGTTCAGAATGACCAACAGAATGCATATGTTCCTCAATCTTAATAACCAAACCTTGTTCTTTTAAGTCTTCAACTAATTGTTTACGACATTCAAAACGCTCAAGTCCTTCATATTTACCAGCATGATGATTCATGTGACCTTTTTCGTCCATAACGATAATGTTTTCTAATTGATGACGTTGACCAATTTCAAAGTCATTAGGGTCATGTGCCGGCGTTACTTTCATAGCACCCGAACCAAAGTCGATATCTACATATTCATCTGCTAATATAGGTAATTCTCTACCAACAATTGGTAATATCATCTTTTTGCCAATAACATCTTTGTATCTCTCGTCATTTGGGTTAACAACAATAGCTGTATCACCTAACATCGTTTCTGGGCGTGTTGTAGCGATTTCAATATATCCATCTCCATCAGCATATGGATATTTAAAATGATAAAATGCACCTTGTACATCTTCATGAATCACTTCAATATCAGATAAAGCCGTACGAGCTTGAGGATCCCAGTTGATTATACGTTCGCCTCTATAAATAATACCTTTGTTATAAAGATCAACAAATACTTTTTTAACAGCTTTACTTAAACCGTCATCCAAAGTAAAACGTTCTCTACTATAATCTAAACCTAACCCTAATTTAGCCCATTGTTTACGAATGAAGGACGCATATTCTTCTTTCCAATCCCAAGCTTGTTCTAAGAATTTTTCACGACCAATATCATGACGTGAAATACCTTGTTCATTTAGTTTAGCTTCTACTTTAGCTTGTGTAGCGATACCAGCGTGATCCATACCAGGTAAATATAAAGTGTCAAAACCTTGCATACGTTTCATGCGTGTAATGATATCTTGTAATGTTGTATCCCAAGCATGACCTAAATGTAATTTACCAGTTACATTTGGTGGTGGAATAACGATTGTATATGTTTCTTTATTAGTGTCTTCTGATGGTTTGAAATAACCATTTTTTACCCATTCATCATATCTTCCAGCTTCTACTTCGCGTGGATTATATTTCGGCTTCATTTCCATAAAGTAAATCCTCCTCAAAAATAAAAAACACCCATCCTATATACATAGGACGGATGTTCCGTGGTACCACCTATATTCAAGAAAGTAGTTAGTCTGTATATGTCTCAACCTTCTACTTTCGAGCACTCTAGAATTTGATTAACGCTCAAACACGCTTTTGCCTACTCTTTTCTTCGTTCAATCAGCAAAAGGACTAAGTGGGCTACCTTCAGTAGTAATTATTGTGTATTTTCACCAACCATACACTCTCTAAAAAATAATTAAAACCTACTCTTCCCAAATGTTATATTCATTTACTTAATTATAGTATAATGGAAATTCGCATAAGTCAATCTATTAGGAGGAATTTTATGAACCCTTGTGCCTTTGGTACCAAAGATCCAATTTATATAGAATATCATGATCAAGTTTGGGGTCAACCGATGTACGATAGTAAAGATTTATTTAAACTATTGGCTCTAGAATCTCAACATGCTGGTCTATCTTGGTTTACGATACTAAAAAAGAAATCCGCTTATGAAGAGGCATTTTATCAGTTTGAACCTAAAAAGATAGCGGCAATGACTGAACAAGATGTCGACAACTTAATGACATTTCCTAATATTGTCCATCACAGAAAGAAATTAGAAGCTATTATTGCACAAGCGAAAGGTTATTTAGAAATTGAGAAGGATTATGGTAGTTTCAGTACGTTTTTATGGTCTTATGTTGATGGTAAACCTATCGACATGGGATATGTAAAGCCTGAAGATCGCATTACGGTAGATGACCGTGCTAAAGCAATTTCCAAAGATTTAAAAAAATATGGTTTTAAATTCCTAGGACCCATAACAGTATTTTCATTCTTGGAGGCAGCTGGATTATATGATGCCCATTTAAAGGATTGCCCTCAAAAACCAAAACATGATTAAAATTTAAAAGACGTATATCATAGCTTTCTCAATAAGCATTTGATATACGTCTTTTAATTCTATTAAATATTTACGACCGTTTAGCTCTATATTTCAAAAAGTAATTAATTAATGGTGCGATTAAAAACAAAATAAAGAAGATTCTAAATATATGATAACTCGATATCATAGCCACATCTGCACCTGTTTCAATCGCAACTAATACTATTTGACTCATACCACCTGGTGCTGCACCTAAAAACAACTCGTTGATTGAATCATGTGTAAAGAAATGTAAGATACAAACCATTACGAAAGCACTTAATATAAGCATTATATTTTGAAACGCAATCGCTACGGCTATTCTACCTTTCAAGTCTGAAAGCAAACGAGCAATCTGTAACCCTATTCGAATCATATACACTACTTGTGCTGATGCTAGTAACCAATTATCTAATGCAAATGTTATATCAGTCGTAATATTCCAAATGATTAAGACTATAATTGGTGCCAATAATTGTTTTGTTGGAAAATTGATCTTAGCCATTATCCAATAAACTACAATGATTGCTAACACAAGAAATATAAATTGCCAAATGTTTAAAATATCAGTTAACGGTTTCGCTTTAACTATTGGTTCTCCGCTACTATGATCATTTTGAAAGAAATATGAAATTAAAGGTACTAAAATAACAACGAAAATAATTCTTGATGTTTGTGTTAAACTAACAACTAAAATATTCGCCTTTTTATCTTCCTCTGCCATGGCTAACATTTGGCTTAAAGCACCCGGAATGACACTTAGTACAGCTGTTTCGGTATTTACATCTGCAATCTTCTTAAATAATAATGCGATTAATAGTGCTAATACGAGCAAAAGAACTGATACAAGAATAATTGTTAACCAACTTGCTTGAATATCTTTTATGACAGTTCTAGTGAATGTTGATCCTATTTGAACACCTAAACAAATCAACCCAATTTGACTGATCCAAAACGGCCATTTAATGTTTAATTTAAATATTTTTATACATATTATAGCCGCTATAATGGGCCCGAACATAAAAGGTAATAATATATGTGATACCTTTAATAGCAAACTTATAAAAATGGATAATGCTAATATAATTAGGTTATTTCTATTTATTATTTTCATACGCACACTACCTTTTATAAATGTGTGAAATGATGTGAAATTTACTTATATAAATTAAGAGCCTGGGTATAATGAGATATCCCAGGCTAAAATATCATTAATTTAATTTTTATTTTACAATACGACTTAATGAATTATCAAATGCTTGAATGGTTTTTTCAATATCTTCTTGAGTATGCGCCGTTGATAAGAAAGTGCCTTCAAATTGAGATGGTGGTAAGAATACGCCTTCTTTTGCCATTTCTCTATACATCTCACTAAATAATTTCAAGTCACTTTTATTGGCTTGTTCAAAGTTTGTGACTGGCCCTTCATTTAAGAAATAACCAATCATTGAGCCAGCTCTATTAACAGTGATAGGAACTTGATGCTTAGCAAAGACTTCTTTTAATCCTTTTTCAAGTAAATCTCCAAGTTCATTAAAATAATCATATGATTCAGGTGTCAATTGACTAAGTGTTTCATATCCACTTGTCATTGCTAATGGATTACCTGATAAAGTACCTGCTTGATAAATATTGCCTACTGGTGCAATATGGTCCATAATCTCTTTTTTACCGCCAAACGCTCCAACAGGTAAACCACCACCTATTACTTTGCCTAAACATGTTAAATCTGGTGTGACACCAAAATAACCTTGGGCACAGTTATAACCAACTCTAAAGCCAGTCATAACTTCATCAAAAATCAATAAAGAACCGTATTCATTAGTAATGTCTCTTAATCCTTGTAAAAAACCTTCCACAGGTGGCACTACACCCATATTACCAGCAACTGGTTCAACAATAACTCCAGCGATATCATCACCATATTTTTCAAAAGCCAAACGTAATGAATCTAAATCATTATATGGCACAGTTATTGTATTTTTAGCAATGCCTTCAGGTACACCAGGTGAATCAGGTAAACCTAATGTTGCCACACCTGAGCCAGCTTTAATTAATAATGAATCGCTATGTCCGTGGTAACAGCCTTCAAATTTAACAATTTTATTGCGTCCAGTATAACCACGCGCTAATCTTAATGTATCTAATGTAGCTTCTGTGCCTGAAGATACCATTCTAACTTTTTCAATTGAAGGTACTCTATCAATTACTAATTGTGCTAGTTTATTTTCTTGTAATGTAGAGGCACCAAAACTAGTGCCATTATCCACTGCCTTATGAAGATTTTCGATAACTTGTTTATTTTTATGCCCTAAAATAAGCGGCCCCCAACTTAACACATAATCAATATATTCATTACCGTCAATATCATATATTTTTGAACCTTCTGCATGATCCATAAAAATTGCAGGTGTGTCCACTGATTTAAAAGCACGTACTGGACTATTTACACCGCCAGGCATTAAATCTTCAGCAATTTCCATTGCTTTAATTGATTTTTCATATCCCATAAATGTTGCCTCCTCTTTATTATCCTCTTTGTTATTTATCTAAATAATGACAAATATCTTTAGCAAAATAAGTAATAATCATATCTGCACCGGCACGTTTCATTGAAACCATTTGTTCCATCACAATCTTTTCTTCATCAATCCAACCATTTAATGCAGCAGCTTTTGTCATACTATATTCACCACTAACATTGTATGCAACAACAGGAACATTAGTATGATTTTTAACATCTCTAACGATATCTAAATAACTTAAAGCAGGTTTAACAATCATCATGTCACAACCTTCTTTTAAGTCACTTTCAAGTTCTCTCAATGCCTCTAAACGGTTGGCAGGATCCATTTGATATGTTTTACGATCGCCGAAAGAAGGCGCTGAATCAGCAGCGTCTCTGAATGGCCCAAAGAAACTTGAAGCATATTTAATACCATAACTCATGATTGGTACATTTTGATAACCGGCATCATCAAGTCCTTGTCTAATTTCAGTAACAAATCCATCCATCATATTACTTGGTGCAATGATATCTGCACCTGCTTCTACTTGAGAAATTGCTGTTTTGACTAGTAATGGTAATGATTTATCGTTATCTACATCATGTGTGTGGTCGTCAATCACACCACAGTGACCATGATCAGTATATTCACATAGACATGTGTCAGCAACAATCAATAAGTCACTATACATTTTTTTAGCAATGCGTGTTGCTTCTTGCACTACTCCATTATGATCATATGCACCAGAACCAACATCATCTTTATCGTTTGGTACACCAAAGAACATAATTGCTCTAATACCTAAGTCATACGCTTCTTTAATTTCATTGTGTAATAAATTTAAACTGATTTGATATACGCCAGGTAATGATTTGATTTCAGTTTTAACATCATCTTTTTCAACTACAAAAATTGGGTAAATTAAATCTTCTTTTCTTACATGTGTTTCGCGAACCATGTCTCTCATTGTTTGAGAAGAACGAAGTCTTCTATGTCTATCAAATTTCATTTTAGTCCCTACTTTCTACTACTTTGTCTATCAATGACTCTAACGTTTGTTTATTTGCAACAATAGCTGGTTGATTATATGAATGTAGTGTATTTGCTGTTTGCTTGCCTATTGCAAAATAGTAATCAAACTTAGGTTTTGGGTCTTCATTAAAATAATAACGTACTGAAGATGAACTTGAAAATGTTAATGCATCAATTTTGTTATTAAAAATTAATGATTTAACTTCATCTATATGTTTGTAATGTGGTACTGGCTCGTACAAATCAATTTTAACAACATTATTATTACGAGCTAATGTATCTCTCAATAGAGGCCGTGCTTGTTTACTAGAAGGTATTAATATTCTTTGATTATATTTTTGAAATTGATTAATCAACCCTTCTTGTGAGTAATCTTGTGGAATTAAATCTACAGGAATTTTTAATGCACGACAATATTGAGCCGTTTTTTCACCAACAACTGCAATTTTTTTGAAATTAACAACATGCATATAAGGTAAAAAGAACTTAACCGCGTTTTTAGACGAAAAAATAAGCCAGTCATAGTTATCTTTTAACAAACGCGAATCAAATTCAAGTGGTTTTATATCTATAAATGGTTTGTGAATAATCGTAACCAAATCACTTTGAATTTTACTTGTTTGCGTCATAACTACAACTGGTTTCATTTTAAATAGTCACCTCGAAGATTATTGTTCTTCATTTAATTTTCTAATAATTTCATATGCGCCTTGTTCTTTTAGAACACGGCTTACTTCTTTACCTAATTCTGTTGGAGATTCGCCAATAGCTGTATGTTCATATCGTTCTGTTCCATCAGGTGTCATAATTAGTCCAGTAAATTCGATTTGCTGTTGACTATTAATTGTTGCATATCCACCAATTGGTACTTGGCAACTTCCATCCATTTCGGCTAAAAATGTTCTTTCTGCTGTAACGCATTTTTCAACATCTTTATTATGAACCTCTTTCAATAGTTCTAATAATTCTTCATCATCACTTCTGCATTCAATACCAAGTGCACCTTGACCGATAGCTGGTAGTAAAATATCTTTATCTAAATAGGTTGTTACGATATCATCAGACCAACCCATTCGTCTTAAACCAGCTGCTGCTAGGATAATAGCATCGTAGTCTTCTGTTTCAAGTTTTTGCAATCTTGTATCAATGTTACCTCGTATCCATTTGATTTCTAGATGAGGATACTTAGATAAAATTTGAGCGCCTCTTCTTAGTGAGCTTGTTCCAATAATGCTACCTTCAGGTAATTCTCTTAAAGGTGTATGATTTTTGGAGATATAAGCATCAAAAGGGACCTCTCTATCAGGTATACAGCCTAATGTTAATCCTTCAGGAATCACACTAGGTACATCTTTTAATGAATGAATAGCCATATCAATTTGTTTTTCAAACAATTCATTTTGAATTTCTTTAACAAATAAACCTTTACCACCAACCTTAGATAATTGCTTATCTACAATACGATCACCTTTAGTAACTATTTCCTTAATTTCAATATCCAAGTCAGGACGTACCTGTTTCAATTTATCAATAAATTGCTGACTCTGAGTTAAAGCTAGTTTACTTCTTCTTGATCCTACTACTAACTTGCGCATGTTTTGCTGCCTCCTAGAAAAACACTCGTTCTCTTTTCCAACCTATCAATAAACACTACAAGCTAATTTACGAAAAATGTGTAGTGAAAAATAAGTTGAACATACATAAACAGAATAAAATAATATTAAAATATATAAGATTCTTTTGATTGATAATCTTTTTCACTCTAAATATTAAATAAATACCATACAATAGTGTAATAACTGAAGAAAAAATAACTTTTGGATCAATAAATATTTGTTGACCTACTGAAAATACACCCCATTGTGCTCCCAGGATAATACTAAATATAAGTATAATCCATCCTGCCAAAGTGGTAAAAAAGACAATGGACTCTAATGTAGCTACACTGCCTATTCTAAAATACTTCTGATCAAAATTCTTTTCTTTCAAATTACGATATTGAATGATATAAAGTAAACAATTTACGAAAGCTAAAGCAAAGAATGCATAGCTCAAAATTGCCAAACCAATATGGACAAGTAACAATTCGTTAATAACTGCCACTTGTTGTACTTGACTATGATACCGATCCGGCTGAAATGTATTCATTGCCATTAATACAAAACCAATTAAATTTAAAAAGAACACAGAAAAATTTAATGCTTTTATCACATTCAAAATGAGTGATAAAGAGATTATAATCCACGTAAGTGAGAAAAATACATCAAACAGTGATCCTAATGGAGCATGTTTTGTTTGTATAATAAAAACAGATAAAGAGATTGTTTGTAATACCCAAACAATCCCCAATGTATATATGCCAAATACTCTAATCTTATGACTTTTGCGTACAAAATCTAGAAAATAGCAAACAATGCTAATTAAATATATGATTAATATTATTTCATGAAATCGAATAAACAGGTTTTCTTGCATATCATCACCATATTAATATGCTTATTCAAAACTAAAAATTCGACGTGCTGAAATTTCTTTAGCCTTATTTTCTTTATGTTGTCTCGCCTGTTCATAAGGGTTATCAGCTTCTATGTCAAAAATGCTTTGAAAGAGCTCTAATTTTTCGTTACTTTTCTTATCACTACTTAATTCTTTAGCCTGCTTAATAGGGTCTTTTAACATTTGATTAATAATGCTTTTAGTATGCTTAGAGATAATCTTTCTTTCTCTCTCTGATAAATCTGGTAATTTTCTATCAATACTATCCATTGTTTCAGATTGAATGTTCATTGCTTTTTCACGTAAAGCTCTAATAACTGGTACAACACCTAACATATTAACCCAATCATTATGACTAGCTATTTCGCTAGGTATTTGATCAGCTATTGTCTGTGCTGCTAATTGACGTTCTCTTAAGTTCGCATCAACCAGTCCTTTTAAGTCATCAACATCGTAATTAAATATATTATTGATGGCATCAATACCAGGTTCGATATCTCTTGGAACTGCAATATCAACTAATAATAAAGCGTCTAATTTACGTTGATTAGCTATTGAATCAATTAAATCATTAGTAATGATATATGACTCTGAACTTGTAGAACTAATTACAATATCTGTTTGTTCTAATAAAGCTGGTAATGCATCTAGTGAATCGAATTTAACTTGATGTTTTTCAGCTAATACTTTTGCTTTACTTAACGTTCTGTTAACAATAGTTATATTTGTAATACCTGACCCTAACAGATTTAAGAGTGATAATTCACTCATTTCCCCTGCACCAATAATGACAGCTTGTTTATATTTTAGTTTTCCGAATACCTTTTTAGCTAATTCAACGGCAGCATATGAAACACTAACTGCATTATCTGCAATATCTGTTTCACTATGTGCTCTTTTAGCAAAAGTAATTGCCTGCTTGAATAAATGATTAAAGATAGTACCAGTTGTACCCGTTTCTTGTGCTAAGAAAAATGCGTCACGCATTTGTCCTAGTATTTGTGTTTCACCAAGTACTATGGAATCTAAGCCAGAAGTGACACGCAATAGATGTTCTACAGCTTCGTCCCCCACTTTAACTTCTGACATCTCTTTAATGTCATCTACTTCAAATCCAAATTTACGTGCTAAAAATCTTTGAACGTAATAACGTCCAGTATGAATTTGATCAACAACGGCGTATACTTCGGTACGATTACATGTAGATAAGATGACGTTTTCTAAGATGGCTTTGGTTTCATATAAATCTTCATGGGCTAATCGTAAGGCATCATCTCTAAAAGCAACTTGCTCTCTTAGTGCTACATTAGCAGTTCGATGATTTATGCTTATTGCAATAAAATGCATTTATAACGCCCTCCATATACTTACAATAACCTTAGTATAACACATTTGTATTGATTATTAAGTTCATTGCTCAAATAAATTAGAAAGATTCTAATCTGACTTCATTTTTTTGTCAAAATTGTTAAATTTGTATTTAAATATGCAGATTTAATCTAAATATCAAAAAAATAATTAAGAATAATTAAAATGATTATAAATAAGACTCTATCATATCCCATATTTGTTGTTGCTTGTTATTTTTTATAGAAGAATAGCTAACTATAGTATCTCCTTCTTCTAAATCTAATTTATTTTTGATGTTATTTAAATGCTTTTGAACTTTACCTTTAGGTATTTTATCTTCTTTAGTACAAATAATTAAAGTTGGAATATCAAAATGTTTTAAATAATTATACATGAGCACATCATCTTCAGTTGGATTATGTCTCAAATCAACGAGTTGAATGACTAGTTGTAATTTTTGACGTGTTGTTAAATACTCTTCAATCATTTTACCAAACTTTTCTCGTTGAACCTTACTTACTTTAGCATAGCCGTAACCTGGCACATCAACAAATACTAGCTGATCATCTATATTAAAGAAATTCAGCGTCTGTGTTTTACCAGGTTGTTGTGATGTACGAGCCATATTTTTTCGACCTATCATACTATTGATAAATGATGATTTACCTACGTTTGAACGGCCACTTAATGCCACCTCAGGTACATCTGTTTCTGGATATTGTGCTTCTTGTACAGCACTTATAATTAAATCTATATTATTAGGATTAATTTTCATTGGTGATCCTCACTTTTCTTATTTCTCACATTAACACTTTACCATTACTCTTATCATTATGTCATCCTAGTTTTAGGAAATACATACATTGAAGGAAAAGTACTGCATAAAAAAGAGCCACAATGATATGTGGCCCTAAATCATAAAATATTAAATTATGCAGATGTTTTACTATCGTTGATTAAGTTTCCTTCTGAATCGTATAATTCAGGTTCAACTTCATCATTAATTGTTTGTTCAGTAATAACAACCTTAGTGACATCTTCTGATGAAGGTACGTCATACATAATATCGATTAATGCTTCTTCAATAATAGAACGAAGTCCTCTAGCACCAGTCTTACGTGCAATTGCTTTTTCACTAATAGCAGATAATGCTTCTTCACTAAATACTAATTCGACGTTATCTAGCTCTAACATTTTAGTATATTGTTTAACTAGCGCATTTTTAGGTTGCGTTAGAATATTTTTAAGTGCATCAACATCTAAAGTTTCTAAATTAGCTACAATTGGTACACGACCAATGAATTCCGGAATTAAACCGTAAGATTGTAAATCTTCTGGTCTAATTTGTTCTAATAAGGCTTCTTCATCATATTTATCAGCTTCATTACTAGCGAAACCAATCACTTTTTCACCTAAACGACGTTTAATAACTTCATCAATTCCGTCAAAAGCACCACCAAGGATGAATAAAATATTTGTTGTATCAATTTGTATCAATTCTTGGTTAGGATGTTTACGTCCACCTTGAGGTGGTACGCTCGCAGTAGTACCTTCTAAAATTTTAAGTAATGCTTGTTGCACACCTTCACCTGAAACATCACGTGTAATAGATGTATTTTCAGATTTTCTTGCAATCTTATCAATTTCATCTACGTAAATAATACCTTTTTCAGCTTTATCAATATCAAAATCTGCCGCTTGAATTAAACGTAATAAGATATTTTCTACATCATCACCAACATAGCCAGCTTCTGTTAAACTTGTAGCATCTGCAATTGCAAATGGTACGTTTAAAGTTTTAGCTAATGTTTGTGCTAATAATGTTTTACCACTACCTGTTGGTCCGATTAATGCAATATTACTTTTTTGTAATTCTACATCATCTTCATTAGGACCTAGTTGTTGAATACGTTTATAATGATTATAAACAGCTACAGATAAAGCTTTTTTAGCTTTTTCTTGACCGATTACATATTCATTCAAATGATCCATAATTTCTTTAGGAGTTGGTAATTCTGTTAATTCCTCTGAAGAATTTTGTGCTAACTCTTCTTCAACGATTTCTGAGCATAATTCAATACACTCATTACAGATATATACGCCACTTCCTGCAACTAATTTCTTAACTTGGTCTTGATCTTTACCACAGAAAGAGCATTTTAAATTTTCTTCATCTTCATTGAATTTGAACATTCTTTTTTACACCCCTATTCCATAAAGACTATACTAGATAGCATTCTATAATGCAACATAATCACATTTCAATTGATTTGCTTGAAAATAGGAAGGAGTGGGACTGAATTCAAACTATAACAGATTGAACTCATGGCCCCACCCCACAAGATAATATATCTTATTTATCCTACCTATCAATATTACTAAAACAATACAATGTTAAATTGTTTATCGCTTTAATAGAACAGTAATAATTAGTCTTCTTTGCTACCTTCTACTAATTTAGCATTGTCTTTTAATAAATCGATAACTTTTTGGATGCGAACATCATTTTTAACGATATCAGTATTACCTAATGTATTTTTGATATCTTCAACTGAAATGTTGAATTGTTCACTCATTTTTTCTAGTTCTTTATCAATATCTTCGTCAGAAACTTCGATATTTTCAGCATCAGCAATTGCAGTTAATGTTAAGTTTGTTTTAACACGTTGTTCTGCATCGTCTTTCATTTGCTCTCTTAATTGAGACTCATCTTGTCCAGAAATTTGGAAATATGTTTGTAAATCTAATCCTTGTTGTTGAATTCTTTGACCAAATTCTTGAACCATACGATCTAATTCAGTATCGATCATTGCTTGAGGAATGTCGATTGTAGCATTGTCTGTTGCTTTTTTAATTGCTTCTTCTTTTTCAGTATTTTCAGCTTCAGTCGCTTTTTGTTCAGCAAGACGTTTGCGTAAGTTTTCTTTGTATTCATCAACTGAATTAGCTTCTGCATCTAACTCATTAGCAATTTCATCATTTAATTCTGGAACATCTTTATATTTGATTTCATTTACTTTTGTTTTGAATGTAGCTTCTTTACCAGCTAATTCTTCAGCATGATACTCTTCTGGGAATGTAACAACAACGTCTTTTTCTTCTCCAGTTTTCATGCCTTCTAATTGCTCTTCGAAACCTGGGATGAATGAACCTGAACCAACTTCTAAGTCGTAACCTTCAGCTTGTCCACCTTCGAATTCTTCACCATCAACTGAACCACTGAAGTCAATATTAACTGTGTCGCCATTTTCAACAGCGCCGTCTTCTTTGACTACCATTTCAGCCATGTGGCCTAAACTATGGTTAATTGATTCTTCTAATTCTTCATCTGTTAGTTCAGAATCTTGTTTTTCAATTTCTAAACCTTTGTAATCACCTAATTGTACTTCTGGTTCAACAGTTACAGTAGCTTCAAAAATGAAGTCTTTACCTTTTTCAATTTGAGTTACATTAACTTCAGGTTGAGCAACTGGATTAATACCAGTTTCATCAATAGCTTCACCGTAAGCTTCTGGTAATAAAATGTCTACTGCATCTTGATATAATGCTTCAACGCCAAAACGTTGTTCAAAAATTGGACGAGGCACTTTACCTTTACGGAATCCAGGTACATTAATTTGTTTTACTACTTTTTTAAATGCTTGATCTAATGCTTTATCTACTTTTTCTGATGGAACAGTAACAGTTAATAATCCTTCGTTACCTTCCTTTTTTTCCCAAGTTGCTGTCATGTATAAATACCTCCATGAATAACTATTTTATTTTTTCAACTTCCCTATTATAGCATAGGTCAATTGTGTACACAAACATTGAAATTGCAACGTTTGCGAAATGATTTATTACTTAATTCAATTAAAATTTACGTTAAACGATTTAAGAATTATTTGCAAGAAATTGAGTTTATCATTGTTTATCTAATTGATATATATATGATAAAACATCTTGATTAACAACATTATCATCTATACCTAACATAGATTTAAAATAAACATCATATGCAACAATCCAATCTTCTATTGGAAATAAAGATTCTATATTAAGAGGATATAACAATATAGAATGATTATTCATAATATGGTTCGCTTCGTCAACAATATGTATGGCACCATCTTCAAGATCCTCGATCACTTTTGGTAAGATAATTGATTTTAAAGTCGTGTGTTCAAGACCACTTAACTCTTTAGGGATGATATTAACTGTTGTTCCATATTTGGTAACGGTTACGATACTTTCAGATTGTGCGAACCTTAGGTATTCTATCATTAAACTTACAATATTATTTTCGAAAGTAGAATGACTTAACAAATAATGGATTGTTTCTTTAAAATCATAATGACCATTATCGATGAGTTGAAGTAGAACGTGCGTTTGTTCTCTTGCATTTAATTGATGAAATTGAGCTAATGATTGAGTTAATTGTTCATGATTTGAATCTAGCTTAGATTGTGCATATTCTTTAAGTGGAAATAATTCCATTCTAGTCTTATGGTCCCGTACTTCATCAATAATTTGATTAATCACTTCAACTGATTCATAGTACTGTTCTAAACCATTCAAACTCTTAATATAATAAATCATTAACTCATCATACTTATTTAAACCCTGTTTAAGTAAAATGATAGCTTCTTCTCTTAATTCCAAAAATGCCCTCATTTGATAAAGCGTATCGCACTTTTTAATTGCAAGTGCTTCATCTAATTCAAATTGGCTTTCATATTGTTCAAATAATTCATACATTCTATCCAAGTCTTGTGTTAATTCCGCTTTTCTAATATCTTCTTTTAACTTTTTCTCAGATAATGGGAATGGGATGATATCTGACATTCAATTTGCACCTCAATTATTATAAATCTTGAAGAATTAATGCACTCCATGTCTCAAAGTCATCGTATGATTCTATTTTCCCTTTTTCAATCCATTTGATTCTTAACGTATCTGTTTCTTTAGATTCTACATCATTTGAACTGACTGTTATTTTAAATACTACACCCATATGAACCTTACCTACTTCATTATTGTCATCATTGATAAAGCCTAAGTATTCCATATTTTGAGAATTTTCTGCAGATAAACCTACTTCTTCTTCTAATTCTCTTTGCGCATTCACTCTTAGCACTTCATTAATTGAATCTGCCCCTACAACGTCGTTCATATGACCACCGACGCCAATTGAGGATTGGCCATGTAGTCTTTCTTCTCCGCCGCCTGAAAGACGCTCATACACAAGTATTTCACCACTTTGATTTTCTAATAAACAATATGAAATAAGTTGCTTAAATTCTGGATCCTCTTCCATATCACCTCTACGCTTCACGTCATACTGACTTAATGCATTGAAAATATTACTACCTTTTTCATCATTTTTTGATAAAAATCCATTAAATGCATTCTTTTCATTATCGAAAAGTGTTGCTCTTGGCACAACTATAATTTGCTCATCAAATTTAGACATACTAAACTCCTTTATGTTTTCTTTTATAATATTATTCTATCAAACTTATTTTCAATTCGCGATCGTTATCAATATTCTCTATTAATATCAATGCTTAGACAATTCCATTTTAAAATTTAAAGAAATATAAATAAAAGCTGGGACATCCTAAAATGTCTCAGCTTTTATGAGTTTAGTTTATTTTAAAGCGTCTTTAGCTTTTGATACTAATTCACCGAATGCTTTATCGTCTGAAATAGCAATTTCAGATAACATTTTACGGTTGATATCGATGTCAGCTTTTTTCAATCCGTTCATTAAACGTGAATAACTAATATCGTGTTTACGTGCTGCAGCATTAATACGTGTAATCCATAATTTACGGAAATCACGTTTACGTTGACGACGGTCACGGAATGCGTATTGACCTGATTTCATTACTTGTTGTTTTGCTACTTTATATAATGTATGTTTTGAACCGAAGTAACCTTTAGCTAATTTAATCGTTTTTTTACGACGTGCTCTTGTTACTGTTCCACCTTTTACTCGTGGCATATTAAATTCCTCCTTAGATTCTATCTACGTAATTATTCTATATTCGTTAGTTGTATTATTTTTTATAAGATAATAATTGTTTTACACGTTTCATATCACTTTTAGAAACTAATCTACTTTTACGTAATTGACGTTTTTGTTTAGTGTTTTTGTTTGCGAATAAGTGAGATGTGAAAGCTCTTGAACGTTTTAATTGACCTGAACCAGTTCTTTTAACACGTTTCGCTGCTCCACGGTGAGTTTTCATTTTAGGCATGATTCATTTCCTCCTAGAAATTATTATTAATTATTTTTCATTAATTGGTGATAACATAAGGAACATTTGACGGCCTTCCATTTTAGGCTTCTGTTCGATTGTTGCAATGTCTTTGCATTCTTCAGCAAATTTTTCTAATTGGCGTTGACCAATTTCTTTGTGAGTAATAGCACGACCTCTGAAACGAATTGAAACTTTACATTTATCGCCTTTAGAAAGGAATTTACGTCCATTTTTCAATTTTGTTTGGAAATCATGTTCCTCAATTGTTGGACTTAAACGAATTTCTTTAACGTTAATTGTTTTTTGTTTCTTCTTCATTTCTTTTTCTTTTTTCTGTTGTTCGAATTTGAATTTACCGTAATCCATAATTCTTGCAACAGGTGGTTTAGCATTTGGTGCTACGATTACTAAATCTAAATCAACACGTTCAGCCATTTCTAATGCTTCTTGTTTTGATTTAACACCAATTTGTTCACCATCTTGACCTACTAAACGAAGTTCTTTTGCACGAATTTTCTCATTAATTTGAGTCTGATCTTTTGCTATGGTTGACACCTCCCAGAATTTTACGAAATTGTCCCAAGCAAAAAGAAGAGCGAGTATCACTACCCGCTCTTCTTCACACATTAATTGTGTAACATGATTAACCTGCCAACTGCTTATTGCGTCGCTACAGGTGAGAAGCGGGAGCTTCTACTTGGTTCGTTTCGTATTCAACGTTATTAATCATATCAACAATAAATGTATTCGTCAACTACTTTTTTTATTAATCATGATGTCTTACTTCTTCCATAGATACATCTTGTCGTAAATCTACTTGTTCTAATGGAATTTTTTTAGTCTTATATCGTACTTTATGATATATAAAGAATGCTAAGAACACCGGAATTCCCATATAAGTAATAATAAATCGATTTAAGTCAAAGTCCCCTGTTTTAATAAAATCGACGTCTTGACCTAGTATAACAATTATACATAAGAATCCGGCAAATATTGGGCCGAATGGGAATAATTTAGCCGTATATTTTAATTTAGATTTGTCATAATTTTGCTTATCGAATGCACGTCTAAATCTATAATGACTCACTGCTATACCGACCCAAGCAATAAATCCTGTCATACCACTTGCTGCAACGATATATTCATATGCATCACCACTAAAATGTTGTACTGCAAAAATCACTACAACAATAATTCCAGTTACGATTAGAGAAATGTGCGGTACACCATTTTTATTCGTTTTAGAAAATGAATTAAATGCTAGTTTATCTTTACTCATTGAATATAACATTCTAGTAGACGCATACATCCCTGAATTACCTGCAGATAACACTGATGTTAATATAACTGCATTCATAAATGATGCTGCAAATGCAAGTCCAGCATTTTGGAACACTAATGTAAATGGTGAAGTAGAGATGCTATTTTCTCCACCCATAAGTGCACTACTATCATATGGTATTAGCATACCAATGATGAAAATTGCTAGTATATAGAATAATAATATTCTCCAGAACACTTGTTTGATTGCTTTTGGAACGGCTCTTTCAGGATTTTCAGATTCCCCTGCTGTAATACCAATTAATTCAGTTCCTTGGAATGAAAAGCCAGCAACTAAGAACACACCTAATATTGAAAGTAAGCTACCACCTAAGTTACCACCAAGGATAGGGCCGCCTCCTTTAGTAAAGGTTTCAAAACCAACGAATTTACCACCCATTATACCTACAATAGTTAATAATCCTATTACAATAAATATGATGACAGTAACAACTTTTATAAGTGCAAACCAATATTCACTCTCACCATATACTCGAACTGACAATGAGTTAAGTGCAAAGATAATAACTAAAAATATACAACTCCATACCCAAGCGGGAACACTTTGCATTGGGGACCAATATTGAATGACCTGAGCGGCAATGGTTACATCTGCAGCTACTGTAATGACCCAGTTAAACCAATAGTTCCACCCTAATGCAAACCCTAGAGATGGGTCTACAAATCGTGTGGCGTATGTACTAAATGATCCCGAAACTGGTAAATATGTGGCCATCTCGCCTAGTGAGGTCATTAAGAAGAATACCATTGCTCCAATAATTGCATAAGCAATCAAAGCACCTAAGGCACCAGCGCTGTGAATGGCTCCACCGGAAGTCATAAATAGACCTGTTCCAATACAACCACCAATCGCTATCATAGATATGTGGCGGTCTTTTAAACCTCTTTGTATCCCTTCATTTTGACTTTTGTTTTTACTCATAGAAGATTCCTTTCTTTGTATTTAGAGGCAGTTATGATTTTGTTTTATCATTTATTAAAGAAACAACACATTAAGTTCTGTTTCATCATCTATTTCAATAGCTGTACCATATCTCACTTAATTATGTTACTTTTATTTATAAATCTAAAACAAAAAAGTGGCTACATACCTTTAAGATATGCAACCACTTTGCTTTTATCTATATAAGGTAGCACATCACATTCTGTGACAGTACAGTTTCTTTCGACAACTGTCCCAACAAGTCATAATTATGGTTATCACTTGTTTCGGCAACATTACCTTTAACTTGTTCAACATATGTCCCATAAGACTTCTGACAAGCGACTCTTTAATATTGCAACCTCTAACTCAACTTTTTATTTAACTAACTTGTAATATACATGAACTGCGTTTAAATTTCAAGCTTATCTATGCTTTTTTAAACGGATTTCGTCTACTAAATTCCAAATAAATTCATCTTTTTCTAATGTCTCTTGATCTTGAGAACCGTATTTACGTACATTTACTTCATTGTTTTCTACTTCTTTATCTCCTACCACTATTTGATAAGGGATTTTTTGCATTTGGGCTTCACGGATTTTATAACCCATTTTTTCATTACGATCATCGATTTCAACACGAACACCTTGAGATTTTAATTCATCTTGAATTGATTTTGCATAGTCGTAATGTAAATCTAAATTAACTGGGATAATTTCAACTTGTTTTGGTGCTAACCAAGTTGGGAATGCACCTTTAGTTTCTTCAGTTAAGAATGCAACAAATCGTTCCATTGTAGATACAACACCACGATGAATAACTACAGGTCTATGTTGCTCTCCATCTTGACCAATGTATGTGAGTTCAAAACGCTCAGGTAATAAGAAATCTAATTGTGCTGTAGATAATGTTTCTTCTTTACCCATAGCTGTTTTAACTTGCACATCTAATTTAGGGCCATAAAATGCCGCTTCTCCGATAGCTTCTTCGTATGATAACCCTAATTCGTCAGCCGCTTCTTTAATCATGTTTTCAGCTTTATTCCACATTTCATCATCATCAAAATACTTTTCTTTATCTTCTGGGTCTCTATAACTTAATCTGAAACGATAGTCTTCGAAACCGAAATCTTTATATACATCTTGAATCATATTAACTACGCGTTTGAATTCTTCCTTAATTTGATCAGGTCTAACAAAGATATGTGAATCGTTCAAAGTCATACCTCTTACTCGTTGTAATCCTGATACAGCACCACTAGCTTCATATCTATGCATAGTACCTAATTCGGCAATACGAATTGGCAATTCTCTATAAGAATGCGGTTTATTATTATATATCATCATATGGTGAGGACAGTTCATCGGACGTAATACCATTTCTTCTGTCTCATCTAATTTCATAGGTGGGAACATGTCCTCTTGATAGTGATCCCAATGTCCGGATGTTTTATATAAATCAACATTTGCTAATACTGGTGTATATACGTGGTCATATCCCATGCTTACTTCTTTATCTACAATATAACGTTCAATTTCACGACGAATTGTAGCACCATTAGGTAACCATAGTGGTAAACCAGCTCCAACTAGTTGACTATTTGCAAACAACTCTAAATCTTTACCGATTTTACGGTGATCACGTTCTTTGCGCTCTTCCAACATTTCTAAATGCGCTTTTAAATCTTTTTTATCAAAGAATGCAGTACCGTAAATACGTTGTAACATTTTATTATTACTGTCTCCGCGCCAGTATGCACCAGCTGTTGATAATAATTTAAATTCTTTAATTTTAGACGTAGATGGTACATGAACACCTCTACATAAATCAGTGAATTCTCCTTGACTATATAGCGTTACATTTTCATCTTCAGGTATTGCATCAATTAATTCTAATTTGTATGGATCATCTTTGAAGAATGCTTTAGCTTCATCCCTAGTGACTACTTTTCTTTCGATTTTATGATTCTCATCGACAATTTTTTTCATTGTTTTTTCAATTTTTTCAAAGTCATCTGATGAAATTTTTTCATCTGTATCGAAATCATAGTAGAAGCCGCCTTCAATGACAGGACCTACACCAAATTTAACATCCCCGTATAAACGTTTTAATGCTTGAGCCATCAAATGAGCAGTTGAATGACGCAATACTTCCAATGCTTCATCACTGCCTGGTGTAACAATTTCAATCTCACCATCTTCTTCTAACGGTCGTGTTAAATCTACCATTTGTCCATTAAATTTACCTGCTACAGCTTTTTTTCGTAGACCTGGACTGATTGATTGAGCTATATCTTCAGTAGTAGTGCCTTTATCAAATGCCTTTGAATTACCATCTGGAAATTGAATATTAATTTGATCCATACTATAACCTCCTAAATTATAAAAAATCATATCGTTGACTTATTGAAATAAATCAATGTAAAACTATAGAGAAAATAAAAAAATCCCATCCCTAAATCAGGGACGAGATTGTCGTGGTACCACCCTAGTTAAGCGTTAAAACAATACTCGATTAAAAACGAGCAATTTTAACGTCTTCTCTACATAAGATAACGGTCTTGAGCCGAGTATTCATTACAAATACCATGCATTAAAGTAGTAATAATTTAATTTATTAGCCATATTCTCATCAAACAACGGCTTTCTGTGTAACAGTGATTAAATTATCATGTCTTCAACAGTTTCAACGATTTAGATTTGATTCTATTATACAACATTTTATGAAAATATCAATTGTTTCTAAAGTTTTCACCTTTTAAGAAATAAGGTGTGGATAACGTCTTAATACGTTCAATAATTCGAGCTGCTTTCGTTTTTTCTGAACCCTCACGTGTCATTGATAAATGGTGTTCTAATTCATCATAACTTAAATTAGAAGTAAAGAAAGTGGGTAATTCATGAACCATTCTATAATGCAATAATGGGCCAATAACTTCATCTCTAACCCATGGCGTTACTTCTTCTGCACCAATATCATCTAGCATTAAAATGTTAGCTTCTCGAATTCTTTGTAATTTTCTTTCGTAACTCCCGTCCTTGAAACCACCTTTTAATGTGCGAATGTATTCGGGAAGATAAACTATAGTAGATGGCACTTTTTTAGCTTTGAGTTGATTTGCTATGGCACCTAAAATAAATGACTTTCCAGTGCCAAAAGGTCCATACAGATATAGCCCTTTGACATTCTCACCATTTATTAACTTTTTGCATATATCATTAACTTGCATTGCAATATCCAATCGATTACGTCCAGTTGTATAAATATCTTTAATCTTTGCATTTAAAGTATCTCTCTGCATATGATGTGATGTAATCAATTGAGAATTAAGTCTTTCTTCATCATATTTCACTTTACATGGGCATGGCAAATAGCGGATTTTAATACGTTCATTTTCGATATATAATTCTGGTATATGGCCTTTAACAAAATTAGGACATTCATTATAATGATGCCCATCATAGTGCTTTTGTTGATCTTTATATTCTTGTAGAACGTTTAAATCTTCATCAATCATGGCATTAGTTAATTCTGATTGATGTTCATTTAAAAATTGCTTAACATCAGGATCATTAACAACCTGCTGACGTATTTTAGCAATTCTCTTTTCGAAATCTTTATTTGAACCTACAATATTCTTAAAGCTTTCCATCTAATCCTCCTCCCAATCTTTATTTAATTGTTCTAAGAATGCTTGTCTATCCTTTTCAAATTGTTCATCCTTTTCATCTTTTGAAAGTTCTGTAGCATTCGGATTATCTCTTTCTTCTAACCATTTAGGTGTTTTCTCTCTAGAAACCAATTTACTTTTACGATTATAACCTTGATAAGGTTGCGATTTATTCTCATAAGATGGTTTAGGTTGATTAACTTTCAAGGCATATTCATAAGCTTGTTTAGCCGTAGTAATCCCTTTCTTCTTCCAATTCGAAGCAATTTCAAAAATATATGATTTTGGTAATTTCATATCTTCTTTGAGCATAACAAATTGTAATAAGATGTTAATAACCCCAAAGTTCATTTTTTCTCTATGAATTAATTCTTCAATCATATTCTTTTGAGACAATGTTGGTTCTGATTCAGACCATGAGGCTAACATATCAATTGGACTCGTCTGTTCTAACAATTGAAGCCATTGTTCCGTATCATTTTCAGGATTAGGGTTTTCATTAGATTGGTTCGAATTTTCACTTTGTTTAATGCTTTTATTCAATTCTAATTTAGGTAATTGGTTTTCATGTTCTATTAAATAATATGAACGCGCTTGTTTACGCATCTCTTCAAAAGATAATTGTTGAGCACTAGTAATTGAATTCAATATAATATGTTTCATCGCGTCAGCCGTTAAACCATATAAAGTTGCAAGTTGAATAATAAGACTTTTAGCGTCTTTTGTCACGATTTCATTTGAAATGAAGTGGTTATGTAACATCTGTTTCAACATATCAAAATCAAAAGATTCATTAGACAAATCAAGTCCTTGATACTCACTCGCTTTAGGTATATCTTGTGTGTCGATATCTAATATTCTATTGGGTACTTTAAAGACATCTGTAAACTTTCTCGTTGTTTGTTGATACTGCGTTAAATCTCTAAAAGTTTGTTCAAAATGTTTCTTTAGTACTTGGTATCTTTTTTTATCAACTTCACTATATAAAAATACAGATAACATAGGGTCATTGAAAAATTGGGATGGTGACGGCGGCTGAATCAATTGATATATAAAATGTGTTTGTTGCTCATCATGTTTAACAAATGATTTCATTAAACCAATTGCTTCTAACAAATCCATTTGATTTCTAAAGTCGATTAAATTTTCTTTAAGTTCATTCATAATGACATAATGGGTTAATGGTTGTTCAATATCATTGGAAAATTGATGCATAAAATGATATAAACCAATTGCTTGAGGCCCAATTAAAGGTGTAAACAGACGGTTTAATATTTCAAGATGTTGTGAGTTTAAATAAAAATCTTGTATCACTTCAAAACTATCTTGTGGTCTTAACCCTAATTCAAAGGAATTTAACCCCATTTATAAATCACTCCGTTTATTATCATTAAGAATACCTTGCATTGAGGCCAACAGTTGATCAATATCTTTAAACTCTTTATATACAGAAGCAAAGCGAACATAAGAAACTTGATCAACATGCATTAATAAGTTCATTACATGTTCTCCGATTTCTCTAGATGAAATCTCAGTATGACCCTCATCTCTTAATTGCCACTCCACTTTATTTGTTATATCTTCTAGTTGTTGGTATCTCACTGGACGTTTTTCACATGACCTAACTAATCCATTCAAGATTTTTTCTCTTAAAAATTGTTCTCTCGTTCCATCTTTCTTCACTACTATTAATGGACTCACTTCAATATGTTCAAATGTTGTAAATCTTGTACCACAATTTTCACATTCTCTTCTTCGACGAATCGCGTTTGCATCTTCTGCATGACGTGAATCTACTACTCTCGAATGCGTTGAATTACATTTTGGGCATTTCATGATTGTCACCCTTTTCTATTTAGATTATGCTCAATTATACTATAAATTCGCACGTTACAAAAGAAAGCACCTTTTAAATTATATGACTAAAAGTGTAAACTATTTTATATCATTAAATATAACAACCTAAATAAAAAATGTGACATTTTCAAAAATGATGTTAAATTTAAATTTTTCTCTATTTAATTTATGATAAATTTGATACCCCCACTTTATAAGAACAAAAAAACTGCCAATGTAACCTTTAGCATTAAAGGTTACATTGGCAGTCGCTAAAAAATGATTTTTATACAGCTTCTACTGCTTTATGAGATTCTATCAATTTACCAATTTGTTCTGCTACTTCAACAACTCTGTTTGAATATCCCCATTCATTATCATACCAAGCGATAACTTTAACTTTTTTATCACCCATAACCATTGTAGATTGTGCATCAATTACTGCAGAATTTGGATTTGTATTAAAATCTACTGAAACAAGTGGTTCGCTTTCTACATCCAATACACCATCTAAATTTGCATTTTTGAATGCATCATTAATTTGTTCTACTGTTACATTTTGTTCTAAATCTACAACTAAATCTACAAGTGAAACATTCTTAGTTGGTACTCTTAGTGCCATTCCATGTAATTTACCTTCTACTTCAGGTAGTACCTCTTTTAATGCTTTCGCAGCGCCTGTAGATGTCGGAATTATACTTTCATTACATGAACGTGCTCTACGTAAATCTTTATGTGGGTTATCAATATTCTTTTGGTCATTAGTAATTGCGTGTACTGTAGTCATCAGACCATTCACAATACCAAATTCATCATTTAATACTTTAGCAACCGGCCCAATACAGTTAGTTGTGCATGATGCATTACTGAAAATATCGTATTCATTAACATCTAGCTTTTCATCATTGACACCTTTCACAATCATTTGAACATGACCACCTTTAGATGGGCCTGTTAATAATACTTTTTTTGCACCAGCATTAATATGTGCAATAGCTTTATCACCATGATTGAATTTACCAGTTGCTTCGATGACAACATCTATATCAAGTTCTTTCCAAGGTAAGTTTTCTGGATTTCTATCTGAAACTAATTTGATATCTTGATTTTTATAACGAATGCCATTTTCAGTAGCTTCTACTTTTTCGTCGAACTTACCATGCGTTGTATCATAATTGATAAGATGTGCAATTGTTTCTGGAGGGTAACTTGCATTAATTGCTTTTACGCTTAAGTTTTCATTTTTTAAAGCAATTCTTAATACCATTCTACCTATTCTACCCATACCGTTAATTGCTATATTCGTTGTCATTTAAAGCACCCCTTGACCATTTATTTATATGTTATACTTTATGGCATTAGTATAACATAATAAATTATTTTTGAAAGCGTTTACCAAAACTTTACAAACGCAAATTATAATCAATCATAATAAGATTTAGTTATTAAATGATATCGAATTCAATATCATCTAATAACGCTATAAATATAAAAGGTTCTATAGTTACTCAGTAATCATATAAAAAAACCTGAGTCATTTTTAAATG